>WQVH01000024.1 GCA_009781695.1 Oscillospiraceae bacterium | reverse complement strand
GTTTGTGAGCCCCGTCCTCGGGAGTTCTTAGAGGGAAGCGTAGCGCCGTTGAAACAAGCACGTAGTGCGCAGTTCCGCTCGGCGGCGAGGCCGATTATTTTTGGCCTCGTCAACCAGCCCTCTGAGTGCATCTTTTGCATACTTTTCTGGGCAAGCAGAAAAGTATGGCCGCCGGCAGGCCGTTTCCTTCTGCTGAGTTTAACTCCCTCAGTCAGCTTCGCTGACAGCTCCCTCGCGAGGGAGCTCAACCAAAAAGCATCTTCAATCTTCTCGAACCCCTTACTTTCCTTGACCCATTTGTTGTTTGCATTGGCGGTCGTCCCTACAATACAGCATTCACTGCATAGATACTTACTACACAACCACCCCGCCGCAACTCGAACCGCTACCGGCAGTACAACCATAACAGTGGTCTGAAAACCGTATATCATGAACCGGCACAGACCCCTTAATATCAGCAATATTCTCCCTCACATTCGCCCTAAGCCCCAACGCAAGATTGAAATCACAGTCATACAACGTACCATCCCAGGCCACAGACATCTGAGTGCGGCACATAATCATGGGCAATGTGTCGGCATTGAAGCCGAGTTCCAGACACTGCATATACTCTTTAAGTTCACCGCTCTGCTCAAGAAACTGCGCAAACCGTCCGCTCGGATTATTCGTTAAAGTAAATAACTTATTAAAAACAATCCCATACTGCTCAAGCAGTATTTTTTTATAATCACTTTCCAAATCCTCTTGCGGCGGCGGCAGAAACGCACCGCCCGGATTATAGACCAGATTGAGCAAAAGCTCCGGTTTCAGACCATATCCCAGAGCATTAAGCCTGCGCAATGACGATATGATCTTTCCAAACACACCATCGCCGCGCTGCTCATCAGTGTTATCCTGTGTATAACAAGGCAGCGACGCAATGACTTCAACATTGTGCTTCGCTAAAAATTCAGGAAACGCACTGTAATCCTCATCATCCCACACCGCAAGATTAGACCGGAACATAATATGCATTCCCGCATCCGACGCTTCCATAATCAGGGTGGGAACATGTGGATTGAGTTCAGGTGCTCCACCGGTAATATCCAACCTCTTAATTCCATTACTTTGTGCGACCCTAAGACAGTGCCGCATAGTCTCAAGACTCATCATTTCACTTCTTGCAGGGCTACAATACAAATGGCAATGTGTGCAAGCCAAATTGCAACGTAAGCCTACGTTGATCTGAAGCGTTTGCAATTGCTCTGCAGTCTGTACATATGGTGTACCCAAAACCCGATTGGCAAACGGTTGGGTGACAGGAAGGCTTGTTAATACTTGTTCCATAAGCATATTTCCAACTTCTTTGTAATTTTCTTGTTACTGCATAGAATAGAACATAATGGGGTGCGATGAGGACACGCACCCCACATCAATCTTGCTCATTTAGTGACATTGTTACAGACGATATCTTCTCTACTCGTCGTTAATTTTTATGCCCTTTTTCTTTGCAATATACTTCGGAATAAGCGACACGAGGAACAAAATCACACCGGCGATCGCAAGTATTATGAAAAATCTGAGGAAATCAGGCTGCTCACCTCTTCGTAATTGAGCCATAATCTCGCCTGCGATAAAAGCATAAATGCCTGCTCCGGGTGCCATCGTTATCAGAGAAACAAAAATAAATGTAGGTAGTTTGATTGGGGTCAACCCATAGATGTAATTTTGAACATTATATGGGAATATCGGCACAAGTCTGGTCAGTATCAAGAAGCTTGTGCCATTTTGTCTCAGTCCATTGTCGATTTTATTGAACAACGGACTACTTCCAAATCTTTCAACCATGGTGTCTCTTGCAATGTAGCGTGCAACGATAAATGCTACAGTTGCACCTATTGTTGCCGCCAGAAGCGCAAGTATTGCACCAACAACCGGGCCAAATACGGCTCCGGCCAAAACTGTAAAAATAAATGCAGGCAACATAAATACAGCAGCAACAATATATATCACAATATATACTATGTAGCCGATAACTCCAAGCCCATCAATGAAGCTAAATATGCTCTCTATGTTTTCAAGATTTTCCGGAGTGAGCGCAAGCATTTGAGAAATTGTTTCTCCTTGTGCGCCAACCGGAATAACAAAAGCAACAACAACCACCGCCGCAATTATTGCAACGACTATGATAAGCTTCAAAATACCACCTTTTTTCTTTTCCGGTGGCTTTTCTTCTATCGCTTTTGCCGTTTTTTCCGCCGCCTTTTCAGCACCCTCGGAAATATCCTCAGTGCTGCTCTCTACGACCGTCTCTATATCATCTTTAATTTCAGCGTCTACCTTGCGCTCACCATTATCAGGCATTTTTACCCCCTCCAATTCTTAATTCTTATTTATAACGCCTTCTTAATCAGGCTCTTACTCCGATATCGATTCTTCCAAGCCTTAACAGGACTTGCCAGCACATCTTCCGGCGGCGCTGTGTTCGTGTCCACCACAGGCCCCCAAACCAAATCAAGAATGTGCCAAGCCTTACCCCCAGCCTTAATCATCGACTGACGGCATGCCGCACAATATGTGACAATATACGGTGTCTTAAAATCATCCACACGCCGCTTCATCACACGCATAGCAACATCTGGATTCGCCGGAACTACCATACCGCCGAATCCGCAACAGCGTGTTGTGGCACGTGTTCTTTCCGGCTCTTCATACTGATAACCAAGCTCAGTCAAAATCCAACGAATTCCATCATGAATACCTGTATAATCGCGTACCGAACATGAATCTTGAACGGAAAATACCGCTTTACTACCCTTTGCTTTTCCGACTAACTCCGGAGGCAATCCAATCTGCGGAAAAAGCTCCCAAAGTGAAGTGGTCTTGTAATCCTGACAACCTTTGAGCACTTTCATACAACTCTGACAGGCCACGATCACCTCATCAGCACCGCAGTACTTTATATCTTCAACCAACCCGCCAAAACGCTCAGCAAAAAGCTCAGCCTGTCCGACCGCCGAAGTCGGCTTGCCGCAACATTTTTGGACAACCGAAAGATCGGGAAACTTTGATTTCAAATACTTTACACACTGCGCAACATTTTCCGGACTATATGACGGCAAGGCACAGCCCGGTAAAAAGGCTTTTCTGGACATTATTTGCCACCTCCCTTTATTCTGACAGTAAATAGCTTCGAAAAGCCTAGTTTCTGATGCATATTGATTGCCTTATGCCCGGGCATCGGCGACTGACCATGGTTTGCCTTAACCATATCCTTCCGAATCGCACCGAACAATTCAGCGAACTTAAACTCCTTGGGACACACCAATGTACACTGATCACACATATTGCAAGAATACGCAACAATCGGCTCTATATCACCATCTTTAAGAAACTGCGTAAAGAGTGCACCGGGATATGCTGTAAAGTCGTTGAACATAATGCATTCCTTCATACATGCCTTACACTCACATTTCAGACAACGCGCACATTCCTCTTGAGCGGTCGCCTCATCATACCCCAAATCACATTCTACAAAACTCTTGACGCGCTCCTCCGGAGGCAGCATTTTCATATGCTTTCGAGGCAAATCCGTAACATCTTTCGGCAGCGGAATATCGAGTTCAGTTTCAAACGCATACTCACTTGCAAAATCTCTATCCACAGACAAATCCTGCCCTGCCAGAAAACGATTGACTGAAATCGCCGCCTTACGCCCCAGAGCCATAGCCTCAACAACGATGGTTCCGCCTACACAATCCCCGGCGGCAAAAACCTTATCGACAGAAGTAGCCAACGTTTGCTGATCGGCGACATACCGACCGCCCCCACGCTGCTCCAAAGCACCATTCGTGGCATCAGCAACATGCTGCCCTGTGGCAAAAATCAAAGTGTCACACTCTATCGTGTATTTTTTATCACCATATTCAGGGCTGAAATTACCCTCAGAATCAAAAACACGAATACAATGCTTTAAAACCACACCCTTGACACGGCCATTTTCACTCAGAATCTCATCCAAACCCCAGCCGTGGCTGAACACTACACCCTCTTCAACCGCACCTTTAAGCTCATGATCACTCGCCGGTAGCTCTTCTTCGCCTTCAAGCGATGCAACAGCCACTTGCTTTGCACCGACGCGAAGCGATGTGCGTGCGCAGTCCATCGCAACATCTCCGCCGCCGATGACGAGCACTCTGCCTTGCGCTATCGTGTCGGAATCACCCAACGAAACAGCTCTAAGAAAATCAACCGCATTGGCTATGCCTCTATTTTCAAGACCCATAATCGGCGGAATAAATCCTTTGTGCGCACCATTGGCAAGCACCACTGCATCAAAACCTTTGACCACATCTTCAAATCTGATTTCATTGCCAATTTCTACGCCGAACTTTATCACTATGCCTAATCTGGTCAGGTAGGTGTACTCAAAATCTATGATATTGCGCGGCAGCCTATATTCCGGGATACCTACACGCATCATACCGCCCACCACATTGAGCTTTTCAAATATGGTTACCGCATGACCCTCACGAGCCAAATCAATCGCCGCCTGCGCTCCTGCCGGACCTGCACCGATGACTGCAACCTTTTTGCCGCTTGATGCTTTTTTTGAAACATCCCACAACGTCTCATCGTCTGCCTTATCGGCAACATATCTTTTGATTGCAGCTATTGAGATTGGCTGTTCATATTCCGTGTTTCTGCGGCATGCAGTCTCGCACGGATGCGCACAGATTCTGCCGAGTGTCCCCGGTAGAAATAATTTTTCACGAATTGTAATCATCGCATCTTTTATTTTGCCCTCACCGACCTGCTCTATGTACCGAGTCGCATCGGTGTGCATGGGACAACGTGCATTACAAAATGAACTATGAGCACCTTGACAGTCTTGTGCTATTTCGCGGATTTTGTCCATTACACTCTGCTGGTATAGCATGTATGTTCCTCCCTTATCAAATAAAAGCTATTAGCTTATAACTCTGCCATTATCATTCCACAACTCTGTAAGCTCCAAAATAACATCTTTTGGAAAATCACTTGCAGTGGATGCCGCATACGACCACTCGATCCAAGAACCATCATAGTTCCACACATCAAATCCAAGATCTCTAAGCACAATCCATGAATATGAAGATCTGACACCACCTTGACAATATACGATCACATTCCGATTGCCTATAAAGTCATACAGCGCTCTCAATTGCGCCTCCGGCAATCTGATTCCATCGGCATCATGAGCCTGAGTCCATTCGACATGAACCGCACCTCTGATTCTGCCTGTACCGAATCCTCCGGAAGATGCACCGGTACGCTCGCCGTTAAATTCGCCCAAGGCACGCGTATCTATGATGACCCATTCATCCGGATTTTGCGCAGCTTCAATAACCTGCTCTAGCGTGACATTGTTTATAGAAGGATTGTAATCGGGCGCTCTGAAATCATTTTTAACCGATTGACCGCTCAACCTACTGCTGGAACCTGTGCGCCCATTCGCCGCACGCCATGCCGGAACACCGCCATCTAAAAATCTGGCATCAAGACCGAGCATATAAAGATGCCACGCAACTCTCGCTCCGACTGCCGCAGCATCTGAATGATATGCAACAACTATAGAATCCGCAGTTATACCCGCTCTGGATAATAGATCTTCCATTTGCGCAAGTGGCATTCTGCCAAACTGGAGATCCGCAGACAATGCACTGGAATCCGAACCATATATATCGTCAGTCCACACAAGATATGAACCTCTGATAGGATTGGCTGCATTCGAAAACGGCACAAGCGCTGCCGTTGGATTGATTGCACCGATCAAAACCAGACGATCATCGTCCATCAGTGCTTGAAGTTCTGCAACACTAATCATCATCGGGCCCGAACGTTCAACAAACACAGGATCACCCTCTCCACTGATTTCACCAATTGGTGGCACCGGCGTAACAGGTGCTTCCGATGACGACTCCGGACGACCCGGTTGCTCAGGTGTGGCAGGGGTATCATTTGCACAACCTGCAAAAATCACCAGTGACATCACAAGCACAAGCGCTATTGAAAGTTTTCTTCTCATAATCAAAATATATCTCCTTTGTATAATTATTAGCAAATACACTAATCCTTATATCACAAATAGCACAACTGTGTCAATTCGCATATTTATAATTAAGTAGTATGTGTGTGGACAAAATTTTCCCACTGTCTTATAAACGCATCAGTATCATACCTCGCTGCATATGCGCTCACTCGCTCACCAAACATATCATAATGATCCGAAATGTGCATTAGTTTTGAAACCGCTTGCTCAACATCACCCTGAGTATACAAAAAATCCACATCATCACTCACGAGCGCTTTGTGACAATCAATATCCGAAAGAATCACCGGCACCCCGCCGCTCATCGCCTCCAGCGCAGAAAGACCAAAACTCTCTCCCATCGAAGGTGAAACAAAAATACCGCGCTTATTTCTCACACTTTCGAGTAGCGCATCCACATGCTCAAACGGTATCGCATCCAAATAATGTGTATTTTCTTCAATATTCAACCGCTTGAGCTCTTCACTAAGATTCATATAATCCGCAATTACATTTCCGGCCAACACCAGCATATACTCATCGCTTTGGCTACTGATAAGCGCAAACATCTCCAACAGCGCTTTTGAATTTTTCAGACTGTCCATGCGCCCAATATAGCAAATCGGTATTTTCTCCCATCCCCACTCGGATTGCACAGCGTCTTCGCTTTTGATATGAAAATTAGGCAACACAAAAAGCCTGTCATGAAAACCTTCAGGCGCCTCAACTCGGACTACATTTTCTAAAAAAGTCTCACTCGGTGCAGCAACCCCTGCAATATTTTCAGGCAAATCCGCCAGATACTTTCGCATACTCTTGTATGGCGTATGACACTCAACAATCACCTTTGCAGGCTCTTTAACAATATCAAATATCTCCGGTGTATCAAACGTAAATATCAAATCATAGGCATTTTCATCAATATGCGATACCACTCTGAGATAATCCCCAAGTTCAAAATACTCAATATACCGGCGGAAATTATCCAAACCCCCCGCATCATGAAAAAAGTAAACATCTATTGCGATGCTTATGCCATGCGCCTTAAATGCCCTCGCCCGATTTAAAAACACCCTTTCACAACCACCCATAGTCGCCCACTTATAGACAAACAAAACCCTCATATCCGCATCTATATTTGTTGCCGAAGCTTCTGTACAATTGGAATAGCACATTTCAGTCAGAATATCAGTAACACGCTGCAATGGATTATAGCCCTTATCAACATAAGGACGCCCACTCATGTGTGCCGATAACCACTTAAAGAACCTTTTCTTTTCCGCCCAACTCCCTTTGATGAGTTGTTTACCGATCCGGCGGACAAGATGCATGACCATAAAGAACTTCGATCGGGCAAGATTGTTCGTTACATCAAGGGCTGTGTGCGCAGACACGCTCACGAAATCTAGCGATGCCTTCGTTGTTTTCAGCTCACCCCTCAACTCATTTCTATCCTGAGAATACTCAGATACCACTTGTCTGATATATTTCCCATACTCTCGTGACTCTTCCAGCGACAAACTCATATCACTGATCTGCTTCGTATATGCTTTCTCTCGCTCCCACGATGCTTCAAGAGACAAACGCACCTCATCGAACTTTTTTTGCAGTTGAAGCCGATTCGCCTCTGATTCATTGATCTGCCCGACATATGTCTTTTCGCGCCCCCATGATTCTTCCAATAAAGAACTCACTTTGAGCCGTTCCGCTTCTGCCACTGCTATTTGTTCACTACCAATTTTCTCACGTTTCCAAGATTCCTCCAACGACAAACTCGCTTCATTCAATTGCTCCTGAAGTTTACTATATTCTTTCTCCCGCGCCCACGCCTCTTCTAACAGCACACTCACTTCGCTGAGCCGCTTTTCCACGCCAAAACGTTCCGCATTTAGCTCAAATACATCGGTTATTTTTTCTGAATTTCCCGAAAACGACGTCTCAGTTACAGTTTGCTCATGTTTTGGTTCCTTTTCACTTTCTACATTTTTTGCCGAAGCCAAATATCCAATCAGATATTGCTCATGCTCCGGCAGCAAATCTCTTTTAAGCATATCCGCAAACGCAGCAGAACTCTCAGCCTCCTTCATTGCAACATTAAAATTATGTCCGGTCCAAGCTTTTCCAAAATAATGGGCGCTTACATCAGCAAATCCTGCCGATTCCATCGCCTCAACATAATCTGTCCGCAAATATTCTTTGCCATAAGGCCAATCACCTTCAGACTGACGCACATATCGCATAAGCAAATACGAAACCGAATGCGGATTGGGTACGAGCACCAGCGTGTGTCGTGCGATTTTTTTGATATTTCTCAAGACTTCAATTAAAAGATCATCGCCAAAGTGCTCCATGACCCCGCTGTTCCACGCCAGATCATAGCCGCTTAAATCCAAAGCGCCCAGCGCCATCATATCTCCCAAAATAGTCCGACCACTCAGCCCATGTTCATCAAATGTCCGGCGCGCCACCTTGAGCGATTCTGGACTGATATCCAGCATATCGGTTTGATATCCAGCCATATTCAAACACGCCGACAGATGCCCTGAACCGCAGCCCAATTCCAACAACTTGCTACCCGGTTCAATCCCATATTTTTTCAATACATCCACAATAGAATCTGCAAGGTCACGTTCCGCACCATCTATTGACGTCGTATACCCCTTCGCCACTTCATCCCATATATCAACGACACTTTTGTTTTCCATCTTTTTGCCCCTCATATCAAACTTACAAAATTGTAGCATTTCAAACCATTGAACGCAAGTGTTGTATCGCATATCTCATTGAAATTGACAAAGAAAGTACGAGCTGATACACTTCCAGCATAACCAAATCAAAGATCAAAGGTGGTGGACAATTGCCACGCTATAGTAATTGTAAACATACGCACACAAAAAACTGTTTGCAACGACTATGCCAAAGCACAAATTGTTATGTATTTCGATTTCTTAAATGCCCTCAACCAAAAATATGGCGTAACCGATGCCGCAGAATTATCCGAAGCATTCCAAGCATACCATAATTATGCAGCAAACTCAAACGCACAGGCCAAAATTTTCATAAACGAATGCGAAGCTTCAGGCTTTCCGCTAAATAAGAAGAAAATTCTCGATGTCGGCTGCGCCTATGGCGGCCTTGTGATTGAATCTGCAAAACTAGGAGCCATAGCATGCGGCGTCGAACTCGATTACGAACTCTATCAGTTCGCCCTCTTAAATGCACAAAATGAAGATTTCGGAGAGGGCTTGGCTTCTTTCATGTGCTTTGATGCCACATCACATGAATTCATCGACAAACTACCCCATAATTACTTTGACATAATCGTACTGACTGATGTCTTTGAACACATTTACGACACCGTTGCATTATTAAAAAACCTCAGCATCTTAGGAAATGACAATTGCGTAATATATTTTGCAATCCCCAATGCCGATGATTTTCACACAATACGAAGGGACGCACATTGCTTTTTGCCCGGAATGTGCCTCATTGACCCCATGTATTGGAGTGAGATCATAAATTCCGTATGCAACTCAGGCATATCACTGCTTACATACTGGCCGATAGACAATGTTTACTACCGCCCATACGAATATTATGATACCCTTTTTCGTCATTTTGGATTCTCCAATTGCAGACTTCCATACTATCCGCACGATGCGGACGAAGAGACCGTTGAGCACATACGTAATGAGTATAATCAGACAATAGAAATGCTCAAGCACAATGAACAAGATTTTCCTGAAATCTATACAAAATCCCTTCGCCCTGCCTTAACCAAGCACCGGACATGGTTTAACCATGACATAGAAAAACTATTACCAAGCGCATTGCAGTGGAAGTATTCCACAAGTGTTTGGCGCGGATTTGCCGCCAAGAGCCCCCTTTGCCATCACCATCAGACCGAAACAGGCAAATGTGTACAAATAAACGATATGCCTCCCAGCGAAGGCGGTTGTCATGGGAGATTCGACACTGCATTTACCCTAAAATTAGACAGCAGCTTACTTTCCATTGATGTGCGCTGTGCTCCGCACTCGGAAGACTTGGAATTTGCTTTTTATTTGTATCGAAATCACAAATGCATAGACATGGTTTGGTATCAAGATACACCTGCGCATAAATGGAAGCTAGACCACCCCGGCATTTATAATTCAGAAATATTCGTGCGCCCAAAAAGCAGCTCCGATGAAGCACATGATATCATTGAAACCTCTGGAATTTATTTTGAAGGCTGAATTTTGACTGTCTTTGCTATATTATGCGCTACATGCGAAGCTCATCTCTTAGGCGAATACACTGTGAAACTGTAACATTTCTTGTCAAATTAAATGAGAAATAATCATAGTTTTTGTTGACTTTTTAACAATTTTGTCATAAAATCGCTTACATGTGAAAGCAATCTACCTCGCAATACCTATGGGCGACCGTTTTAGGCATTAACCAAAACAGGTAAGCAAAGGGTATTTCTTTTAGCTTGCTGTTAGCAAACGCAAAATCACCTTGGAAACAAAAGGAGGAAAAATTAATGACACAAAAACGAAGATCACTTAGAGCCATTTTTGCGATAGTTCTGACTATCGTGATGATGCTCAGCTTTGCCGTGCCTGCCTTGGCGGCGCCAGCCGTGCCGCTGACATTGGACAGAATTGACTATAATGCAGCTGCGCGCGCAGTAGCTTTCCACCCTGTTGCAGGCGCTGCCAGCTTCACTATCTGGGCATTCGCCAATCAAGCGGATGCCGCTGCTGCAACCGCAGCAAATGTCACCACGCTCGCAGTTGCCAGTGCAACAATTCCGGCGGCTGCCAGTGGAAACACCATAGTCAATTTAAGAAATCAGTTATTTACCAACGTTGGCGCTAACGATGCAACGCGCACCCTACAAGCCGGATGGACTCCGGCAGGTATGGGAACATCGAGTGCATTTGACTGGACAAACGGCGGAGCATATGCAACCAACCTAAGACCCGCTGTATATTGGCTTCGTTTCCAAGCAAATCCTGAGGACACTGTCAATAACGCACCCTCAGAACTTCACACAACGCATTTTACGAGTGCAACAGTTTCAGTAAGCGGACTCACTGTCCAAGCAGCTGGAACCGTTGTTGCAACCAATCAAGGACTTGTAATTGCAATGGGTCCTGATGAGGCAAGAGATCACATAGAAACCTACTTTTCTCAACTTGGCACCACCCTTCGCATTGCGGACTTGCGCGGCGCATTGGAAGCAGGTGACGAGGGGCATCTAAGATTCACTGATATTGGCTTTGCTAACACCCAAAGCGCAATTGATGCAGCCAGTGTACTTATGTTGAATGCCGCCGGTTTAACTGCTGGGCAAGAAGGACTAATCACCGTGCTGGTTTACTGACGAGGCGGCGGACGTAGCGTTGCTGCGGCACAAATTTTGACTGCTCTTGGATATAATGCAATTGATATTCAAGGTGTCAATCAACTTACATTTGGTCTTGTTTTTGATAACGCAACTTACACAGCACAGACCGGCACTCCTGCATTCAGGATTCGCAATGCAAATAATAATGCAGCCGGTGCCGGAGGCATCACATTTGACTCGACAACAAATACAATAACCTGGAAGGCTATCCCTAATGCAAATTTCCGAGTGCTTGCATTTGCAGATCCCACGGATACTGATCCAGCTAACGCAGTAGCATACGCAGATGTACCCGGTGTCGCTACACTCATTGGTGGAATCAATACAGATGCAGGTGCTGTCCTTTTCCCTGGTGGAGGCGTTGGTGTAACAGGCACAGGCAATACTCTTGGTAGCAATAACACACAAAATGTTGACATAACATTTGATTTGACTCGCTTGCAACCAACACTTCCCGGTACTTATACCATTCGCATCCAGGCTTTACCTATGCAGCAAAATGTCGTATCCCAAACTTCGCCTGTGTTGCAAAGTGCCATATCCGGACGATCCGGGTTATACTGGGGTGTGCCATCAATGGCAAGCCAAGAGTTTATAACGCTAGGCCCATTCTACAGCATAACCGCTAACGCTCAAGTTCCCGGCGGCACACTCGTTCCATCTGCAACAGCAGCATTACCCGGAACAACAATCCACCTCACACCAACTCCGGATACCGATTGGTATTTTGCGGCAGGGTCTGTCATCTCAACACCAAACGGACTGGTTGACCAATCTACGCTCAGTTTCGTAATGCCTGCAGAGGATGTTGAAGTATCTGCAACTTTCATGCAACTCCCGGCCGGAGCTTATGCGATTGTGATTGATCCAACCGCTACAGCTCACGGCACTATCGTTCCGTCAGTTCAAAGAGCCGAAACCAATCCTCAACCTCCTACCGGCACTCCACCATCACCATGGTATGCATTCCCGGGCGACACGGTAACACTTACTGTAACTCCGGACACAGGTTGGAGATATGTTGTTGATTCAATCCTTGTAAACGGCACTATCCCGGTTTCTGCTCCGGATTACTCATTCACTATGCCTGACGCAACCGCTACGATCACCGCAATATTTGAGCAGATTCCTGCACCCCCACCAGCCGGCGGCGGTGGCGGCGGCGGCAGTTGGATCAGACCACCTGCGCCAGAGCCTGAGCCTGAACTTGTGCCGGCAGGCGACATTCCGCATGAAACAATCACACCAACAGTACCGAGCGAAGATATCCAAGAAGCAGCTGACGATGCAGTTTATGCACTTGCTCAAGACGCTGCCGACAGACGCGGCGCAGCTATATCCAGTGTAGGGCCTGCATTAGAAGTTGACCTTCCGGAAGAAGTACCTACAATCGTAACGCTTGTAGATCTGCCGGATGATCTCGACACCGCAAGACTTACAACCATGGCTGTCCTCAATCCGGACGGAACGCTCACACCAATTCCGACCAAGATTGATGCAGATGGCAATGTCGTTGTATTCTTGACAAAAGACGCTGTATTAGTACCACTTGATGTGTGGGCTTCATTTAACGACATTGACCACCTGAGCACCCGAGTCAGAGACGAGATCCTGCGCGCTATCGGACTGATGATTATTGAAGGTTTCGGCGATGGTACATTCAGACCCACTGATCAAGTCACAACACGTCAAGCTGTGACCATGTTCCTACGTGCAACCGGCATACCTGTCAGTTACACCACCGCCATGACTACCGGTGCTGCACATGACTTCATCCCCGGAGGCCTCGACGGCGCTACGCCAATGACACGTATTGCAACAGCAGAGCTTATCGTTGCTGCACTTGCACACTTTGGCATCGGTTATGAGCTTACAGCGGATGATGTGGACACATTGCTTGCTCCGTTCGGTGATCTCGACGGTCTTACCGAAACACAACGCACAGCGCTTGCCGTAACAGTTCTTCTCGAAATATTCCAAGGTTTCGGCGATGAAACAATGAGACCTGCCGATGTCCTTACGCGTTCACAAATGGCAAGCTTGGCTGTCAGGATGCAAGATGTCATGCTGACACAGCCCGCATAGGTCTATAACAAGGGTCATTTTGACCACGAATAAATCGCATAAGTAATACTCTATGAGGGCTATTGCACTTTTCCGTGTAACAGCCCTCATATGTTTTTCTATTCTATTAGCGCAAAGACACTTCATGATTTTGCCGTCCCCCGGAGTAACTCCCTCTAGCCAACTTCGCTGATCAGAAGGCATTAACACTAATACAGCTCAGATAAAAAATCAGACTCAAGCAGACCATCAAAACGCTTATCCCACGTCTTATCCTCCAGAAAATCCGCAATAACCTTATAATCCACTTCCCTCCTGAGCCTTCGCTCATAGAGACTCATAGCCGCTTGATAAAACAGCTCAGACACATTATCCACTACCTTGACATAAGGATACTCACTCAAGTGCGGTATACCTGTCGCAACAGTCGGCAAACCAAAATACAAATACTCATAGATTTTTATCGGATCAACAGCCTCGGACAGCTCCGACTTCACAAAAGGAATCATAGCCACATCCCACTGATGCACATACTGATGCAAATCTCTCGGACTAACCTTGCCCAAAAGCTTTATACCGGGCACTTTTTGCGCCCGATTTCTGATATGCTCAGACTCACCATAACCAATGATCTCAAAACGCACATTGTCATGCCTATCCAGCAAGCCAAAAAGCAAATCCCAATCAAACCACGACTCCGTAAGATGACCAAAATAACCCACAACGACTTTATCATCACTACGCTGCACCGCATCTGACTGCACAAAATCGCCCAAAAGCTGCGCATAATAACCATTGCCAATAAGTCCGATATCCGACCTCAAGAACGAAAACTTGCGTACAAGCGGCTCAGACACAGCCGTCACTTTATTCGCATTTAACATAACGGCCTCTTCAATACTCTTGATATACCAAGGCGCTTGACCCACCTCGTGAAACCGCTCCCAATCATCCATGATATCATAATATATATCAAAACCGCTTTCTTTCATAAAGAAAACCAAATCACAAAGGATTTTCGCCGGGAGCATAATGATATATTTTTTCTCCGTAAGCTCGTCAAACATCTTGAAACTGTGATGATGATCGACAAACTCATACAGCGGCATCTGCACGACATTTTTATAAACATATTGATAGTTTTTTTCCAGCGTCTCACCCTTATGCCATTGCCATGCAACATAAATCACACCATAGCCCTTGGCGGACAAATATTTTGCCAGATTGATCGTCCGTTGGTTATATAACTCATCAAACTCAAATGCCGAAGGTATGATGGCAATACCGCAAATCTTGCCCTTTCGATACTTGCTCAGTAGCTCGCTATATAACTGACCGATGGGACATGTCGCATTGCTGCTGCGCCCGGCCGCAATGGATTTAAGACGATGCCTTGCCATCCTCAGCATGGCAACAAAGCCATATTGTCTCCACGCCCTCTTAATTCTTTTAATCGTTGTAATCATGCCACCGTCACCCTATATTCCGTACTGAAATGTCCTAATGTCCGTCTACCCAACGCATCATTACCCTCGACCGTAGCTCCGACAAACGCAATCTGATATTGACCGGACGGAACTTGAGTCAGATCTACACTGGCAAAGAACCTGCCATTTAATCCACTGTTAGTCTCAAACACATATGCGCCGCTGCTTCCCCGGAGTATAATATATGCTCTGCTGAGCAGTCTGGTTGATCCATCATTAAATAGCGTGCCCTCTATGACTAGCCGATCTCCCACACGATGTACTTCACTTAAATCCGCCGATATTCTGCCAAAATAAATCGGCGGAACAGTGATATCCTCAGCAACTCTGGATACCGGAGGTGCACCAACTCGCTCCCCTCTCACCGAACCCAGAAGTGTCGAAAAACTCTCCGGAATAAATAACGGAATTCTCGTAGCCATATATGTCCCCGCTGCCATTGTGAAATCATTTTCATGCACGGATACCTCAAAGACGATTTCCCCATCCAATGTGACCTCCACAATTGCGGAACTCGTAACCGTAATACCCATGACACTGGACATCAGATCGTCCGTCGGGACACCGTTTTGTCGGAGTTTCCCTCCAAAATTGATGAGCACCGTATCACCCAAATACACCGCACTACCCAGATATGTCGAATAATATTTCGAACCCAATTCCTTACCGAATTGCCACAACTGCTCAATAGTCATATCCGATAGATTGATGCGATACTTGACCGCCCGAGAATAGTTATCCACCGCAGCAAGCGAGGTCTCTTCATAAAAACTCCTATTAGCCCCATTGTCAAAAACCAAAATATTAATGATATTCGGATCATCACTATAGAGTATCCGCGGATCATGCTGCGCCCAACTCCACTCAAAACCATCACCGATGGGCGTAAGCAGATATCTTTGCAGATCTTGCCTGTAATGATCATGCGGACCAAGAATCCAGTTGATTTCAGCGCTATATGCATCAATACTGATCACCATACTCTGAGTCGGCGATGAAGTGATGACCGCATTGTGCATCGGATCAAAAACCGCCGCATTCATATGCATCCAATCTGTAATCGGCGCATTGAGTATCCCCGGATGAAAATGATGGTGCGGCGCACGTGTTTCATCTACAATCTCCCGAAAATCAAAAGTCCTTGTCACTGCACCGGTCTGTCTATCAATGATGATCGCCACATCTTCTCTGGTACCGGTCTGACGCATATTTATATTATTCGACGAAGCCAAAATATCTCCATTTGGCATCTCAAAAACACTATGATGGACACCATTAGACACATCATATACACGAAAAATTTTGCCCAACCAATTATATTCAATCAAAAAAGACTTATGATACGGAATCATCATAAACTCATCACCGGTAGAAAGCATATTCCCATTTTCCAGTACGATCATAGACGTACCGTGCCCAATTCTTTTGTTGGAAAAAAATCCGCGCACCTGAGCATTGTGATCGAGCAGCGGGCTATAAGACTCAAAAATAGCTGTCAGCAGCGTAACACCCGGCGCCATCTTTTCCGGCAGAGACATATGCAGTATATAATCAGGAAAATCCACAGGCAAAGGCTCTGTAGCTATCTCATATTCCCAAGTCTCACCATCAATGGTCAGCGTTACAACATTCGTCCGTCCCGCATAGAGCCCAATGATCGGCACTTCGGCTCGGGGCGGCACGATTTGGTGTGTATAACGGAATGTCGCAAATTCATCATCGCCTAAAATCACCACATCGACATCCGCTTGATCTTCCGCATTCCACATAATCAGTGCAGAAAGCGGGTTCATACTGTATGGATCCAGCACAATAAAAGGATCATCTATAGTGTAATGATACCCTGCAAATTCAGTCAAAATTTCCTGCTCCCTATGCCACTGAAATTCAAGGATATCAAATGTTGGCACTTCTGTCAGCTCCGCCATCGCAAAGGGGTGGACAAACACACCCAACAAAAGCAGCGCAGCGATAATGATTAAGATCACACCTATTGTAATTGCGGATACGATAATTTTTTTTTTCATGAAATTTCCTTTGCGTTGATTCTTATTTGGTGGGCAGCCCTTACAAACTTAAATCCAAAACAATATTCCCCTCATCGGCAACAAAACGCAGCCCCTCCGACCCAAAAGGTATCTCAAAACACACATATCCATATTCCTCACCAAAAACCATATCTGTCCCGCGCAATCTCGGAATATTCAAATGCGTAAGAAATGTATCATTTGGATGGCGGAAAAATATATTCCCCTCACGATCCACCACATGAGCATCACCCCATGAAAAAGCCGCTCTGCCCACTCCGGTCTTTTCAATAATCAAACCCAAAATCAAGAAGTTATACCCACTCGAAGGCATCAGCTCACTGGTCGTCTCCAAAACCCCTCCGCCATATTGCAACGCCACCTTTGTCGTGGTAAGACTCTGTGTAAGCTCTGCCGTCACAAGCTCCACGCGCCACATCTCAGATTGCGCTACTGCCGCATAAGTATCCGGCGAAGCACCATCAACACTTGACGGTGCTGATACAGACTCATCAGTCGTCATTTCATCTCGTCCGTGCGGCGCACCCGATTGCGCATCATCACAAGCGGTAATCCACACCACAGTAAACACAAATAAAATCAGAACCCATAATATTTTAAAACCCTTACTTCGCATATGCTAAACACTCCACAGAAAATCTAAACGACAGCAATTATACCGCTTAGAAGATACAAATTGCAATAGCATAATTTACAAAACACAGCACACGATCCTGCGCTTTACGTCATAAGCAGGATCGTGTGCTGTCGTTTTTATTGATTATGCATCTAAAATCAAGCTTTGAAATCTCACTGCAAGACTTGCCATCTGAGAACGCGTAAGCTGATCATTCGCCCCCATAATTCCACCAACATGCCCACGGAAAATTCCATGGTATACAGTCACCGCAAGCGTTTCTCTCTGAGCTTGACTCAGATCCTGCAAATCAGAAAAATCACTGAGCAATGCATCAATCTCCGCTTCGGTCAGTTCAGGTCTCATACCAAACACCTCAAGCGCATTCTCCAGAAGCGCAGCGGCCTGAATCCGTGTCATCGGAACTGTTGGATTTACATTACCGGAGATAAGCTCGTTAGCTACCGCTGTATTGAAATAAATCGCAAACCAAGCTTCCTGATTCACCCCGGACACAGCCGGTACCTCCATATCAGCAGACATACCCATAGCACGCATGAACATAGCCACAGCCTCAGAAGTCAGCACAGACCTTGTGGGATCAAATCGATTGTTCCCCACACCTTGGACGATCATCCGAGCTGCAGCTGTGCCTATTTCATCTTGAACATGCTGTAGCAGATGATCTATGTCCGTAAAGCTTGACGCTACGCTCAATGCCACCAAAGTAACACTTTCAGCGATGATAACGGTTACGCTGCCATCGGCATTGAATCTGGCCGGAATCGCTGTAAAGCTCAGATCATCATTGAGTATCGCCATCGCTGTCGCTTGACGTGCCGCACCTGCCGGAAGTGCAATGTTCACCAAGGTCAGACCCTCAGAACCTTCGGGTAGCTGCGCTGCTATCGCTCCGCTCACACCGGAAACCACTACGCTTGTACCTGAGTTTTGCTCATTTATATTGGCAATGGCTTGGGCTACATCACCATCATAGTCAGCGAGCGGCACTTGTGCCGGCGGCAACTGTTGCTGCTGCGCTTGACCACCTTGGCCACCGCCGATGCCGCCAGTGCCACCTGTACCGCCGGTTGGTGGGAGTGTCGGCGCAACAAACGTCGCTAAAACAGCCGTGCCACCCACAATCGGGTCTTTTGTGACCGATACAACCCATCGGCCGTCAGCAATTCTAAGCGACTCAACAGTCACAGTTACACCAAGCACATCCATACCTACCAGATTGTTGAGATATTCCTCTAAGGCTGCCGCTCTAGCTACAACCGTTGCGTTCACTCCACCTGCAATTTCTATACGTGCTATAGGACTTGCTGCATCAATCAGTGCAATCGCAGCATGCACTGCCGCAGCATTCGTATCTGTCGGCTCTTCACACGCACAGTCCTCTTCCGGTTGTCCACAATCATCGCAAACAGGTGGTGGAGGTAGGGCAACAAAATCCATAGCATAATCTGCCCACGCCCACATCTCAGGCAGATCATTTGTGAGCGCAGCAACACTGTGCCCGATATTCCAAGTAAATTCAAAATTGACATTATGACCCGCATTTTCAAGCGTTGTCACCTGCGCCAGAACAGTTGCTCGGCCGGGCGATATGTCACGAGTACCATTGCGGATATGCCAGTGATCCGCTATATCCACATTCAGCCGATCCGCATTCAGAATAAAATACATCGGATCTACTGCATTGCGCTGGAACGTCAGGAGCGCTCTCATCTCTTCCGATACTTCTATGTTCGGAAGCGCTCCGGCGCTGTGTGCATTTCTATGATTGCCAATCCAATACCAGCCGATATCCGAATATATCGTGATAAAATCATTCGGGATTCCGAACGAACGTGCCGATGCCGTATTGACAGGCCTGTTCAAGTTGCCCGGCCTTTGCCCCGGAACAACATTGAGATCATCACCATATCCATCATTCGTATGCATACTCAGCACTACGCCATTTGGCTGTATCGTCTGAGCCGTCATTGGGCGATCAAATCTAAATTGCATCAGTTGCAGCGGATTAACTTGACACCAAGGCGCACCGGGCTGGCCTGTCCGCTCGCAGGGGGAAGACCCAGGGCCGGTTTGACAGTGTGCGCAAGCACCCCATATATGCCGCACAAACTCTTCCCAACTATTGTTTACATCCACCACAATATTGGGGTTTTCTGTACAAAACACCGGATTGAGAAAATCAAAAGGCATCGGTCTCGTCGCATAAGTTCCGTCAGCCGGTTTATCCAAGGTCAGATATGCCTCAATTGCAGATCTGCCTCTAAGTGGTACAAAAGCTTCTGTCGCAGGAACGCCCGGACGCCCTACCAATCCATGCTCCGAGATAATATTGAGTTCCCTGATGATACTCTCTCTGATGAATCCCAGAAGATACTGCGTGTAGTTCTCCGGCGTGAGCGGCGTCCCTGTCGGAATCAGCGCAGAGGCATTGACAGCCGTCATGCCGCTCAGATAGTCATTCATGATCCTGACCCATTCATTTGCCAAAGCAGCATTTAATGGATGGATATATGCTCCGGGCGCATGAGTCAGATGCATATAGTTTTGATAAAGCTCCCACGCATGTGCAGGCTCACCCCAATTGCGGATTTGAACCGGATTGACCGAGATCGCACCAAAGATGTGATCATACACCCCGGACATTGATAGCGGCAACGCACCAATGAGCTCCATCTGCTCTTCAAAAATGACCGTATTGCCGGAAGCGCCCAACATGGATACAGCAGAGCCTCCGGAACTATGACCCTGTACAAATATGCGCTCTGCATCACCCCAAGGCATATTCCCCTCATTGATGTTCCAATGCAAATAGCGCAACACCGCCTTAGAGTCAACAATCGGATGAGGTACCTTGCCGAAGTTTTGGAAATTTTCCGTATCCGCTACACCCGCTTCTGCCACACTGTGTCCGCGCATACCATGATGCACAACAATCCAACCTTGGCGCAATGCGTCTCCGGCAAGCGTATTGACCGCCGGCACACCACCTTGAGCCGCATTATGAGCTACTCCGGTATCCCCGCCCCACGGGTTGAGCACCAAAATGGGTGCATCCCGCAACTGCGCAGCAGTAAGCGGCTCGCCATTTACATACACAGGCACTCTGATTGACATGCCATGTACACCGAGATTCGCCGCAGCCGTATTAAACGGCCCGGCAGCACCTGTGACAAATGGGTTGGCAACATATGAGGCGATGAAATAAGTATCTATTTCCAAGTCACCGCCCGAAACACGTATCGGAGCGGCATACCTGTTAAATCTTAAACTATCAAAATCAGACCATGTTCTATCCCAGCCGGCATAGACTGTAGTATCTGAATCAAACTCCGTTGCCAACGTAACCGGCGTACCATCAGCAAGTACCCAACCTGCAAATGTATATCCCTCGGTCATATGTACGGGATCTACAGGCAATGCATCGAGCATTCCATAACCATCGGTCATCAAACGCTTGACGATGAGAAAATCCGCATTTCGCGCTGCTCCGGTAAGCGCAAGATCAGATCTCCAGAAGCCTCCATTTGCATTAAGCTCATCAAACAGCGTGCCGTTAGGAACGTGCATTGCATGAAATGTAATCTGATGTGTCGCATCCGCTTGCAATATAGAGACTGCTTTAGGATATGGCATATCAACTATTTTTTCATCATCTACGGCTTCTTGAAGCGCTAAACATATATCTTCCGGATCTGTTTCGGGATCTTCAAAATTCGCATCTTCAATTTCCGTTTCTAATTCGGGTTCAGTTTGCTGCGCGATTGGCAGCATCTGCTCCACCGACTCAAATTCAAGTGCAATGTCTGCCACTTGAGCCCATGCCAAACTCGGAGCTACAAGCCCCGAAATCATTGCGATGACCAACACCCATCGCCACACTGCTTTGGTTCTTTTTTTGTTCACGTACTTTCCTCCTACTATCATGATAAATTTTGGCACAACTTGTCAAAGGGTTCTCACTCAAGAAATTTTTTCATTTATTTATTCACAAATCACCACCATCATCTTTCTTGCACCAGCGTCTTATTTGTGCAATTATTCCATAAATGCGTTGGTTTCAAATCGCGCCTTTCGCATTTTGCACCAATTATACTGCGAAGGTGATATAAATTGCAATAGCTTAATTTGCAATAGTTACAAATAATTCACAATATTTGAATAAAAATACGGTTGACATTAGCCGTCATTTTTTATATATTCACCATGCACCACCACGTGGTCATTGTGGCATTTCGCCAAATCTACCCATGACATGCGCACAAGGGGGAAATATATGGAAAAATAAAAAGTTCTGCAACGCATATACTCGGAAAAAATAATGTTTCACAAGGAGGTTAACACGTGAAGAAAAATTTAAAAGCAGCATTGGTATTGATATTATCACTCATCATGCTCACAGGAATTGTGACTCCGGCAATGGTCGCAGGTGCGTCCACCTCAGTGACCTTTTTAAATCCTCTCGGTTACATTGAGCCGGCCTTCAATCACAGATTGGCTGAGCGCCCGACAACCCCACTGGCAAACATGGATGTCGGCCTACTCTTCTACCAGAGTGCAGCAAATAGAGAGGCCGTTGTCGCTCTCGGCAGATTACTGAATGCGGAAAGCATCACCGAAGTAGCGTTCGGTAGCCCGATCGGCCCGAAAACAGCAGCGCAATATGACGCATGGGCCGCCGATTACGATGCCATCGTATTAGGCGTTGCCGACGAAGCCGTAAGCGCTTGGTGGAGTCTTTATCACGTCAGACAACTCGAAACTCGCGGCACACCGGTGGTTCTTTTGACAACAGAAGCTTTTGTTGACACCGTACGCATCGCCGCCGAAGACCACGGCATTACGAATGTGCGTACAGCCGTTATGAATCGCAGCGCATATTCCAGAGCCTTTACACGTTTAGGAAACTTCGATACTGCTGTTTTACATATGCAAAACAATGTTGTCGGCGGAATCGTCTTAACACAAGCTGCGGCCGCGTTGACAGCCCCTCTGACTTCGGTTGAAGCAAATCCCGCACCCATCACCCAAGCACAGCTTGGAGTACCGGCATGGACTACCCAGACCGTAAATAGTCTGCGTCAGTTTAACGACATGGCGATGGAACTGGGCTTTGGCGATGGTCTGCCACTGCGTCCGCCCACAGCGTTTCTGGTCAACGAGATGCTCGAAGCCACCACACGCGAGCGCGGCGAAATCATAGGCAGAGCTATGCCTCGCGGCGGCCTCATCACTGTTGAAAAGGTTGCGATAAACTCTGTCATGGCCGGTCTTGAACCCAAGGCATTCCCATTCGTTCTGGCCGCAATGGAAGCCTATGCCAATGCATGGGAAACAGATAAAATGTTCTATCATGCCTTGACTACCGGCGCAGGTCCATTTTCCCTCATGCTCATCATGAGCGGCCCGCTCGCTGCGGAAATCGGCGTGCATGGCGGCAGGGGCTTTGGTGGTTCTGAATTCCCGCTCAACAACACCATAGGCCGTGCATTCAGACTCAGCGTGAGCAACATCGGCCACTCATCCACCATTGATGAATCCAACCGTATTGGCCGCGAACAAGATCACACCTTACTTGCATTTCGTGAGACATGTGAGCTGCTGCCTCCGGGATGGGAATCACACAGCGAACTCATGGGATTCCCGACAGGTTCAAACAGCATCACACTGCATAGCGTCATGGTAAATCGTGTAAGATTCAATTCTGCATTTGCATACCACCCACTGGGACTTTTAGGCCACCTCCGAAACGGTATGGCGCTCATGGGTGATTGTAATGCTCTTACATTCTTCAATCTCGCACCGGGATTTGTATGGGATCTCCACAGAGATTGGGATATCACTGACAAAGAAGGCATCCGTGACTACATGATGAATGTCGGCATCTCGGCAAGTCATGAAGGCTGGGGCGCACAGTATCTGCAAGCAGGTGCAGGCGCTGCAAACTGGCTGAGCGGTTATATTGCCAATAGATTCGGCGCAGGTGCGCCCGGAAATCAAGCAGCAGCAGCCGCACGCATACAAGATAGGCACCTCATCATGCCCATCGTCGTCGGTGGAGGCGGTTTGTCTCACTTCCATCTATACCCCGCAGCCGGTTATGGTGCAAGAGGCTTCCAGACACAGATGGTAACCGGAGCTACAGGCGTATTTACAAACGATGCACTGAGCCAAGGCCCAACTGCACCCGGAGCGCCGAGAAATCTCAATGTCAATATCACTGATGCCGTCCAAGGCAATGTCACACTTTCTTGGGAAGCTCCGCTGCGCAATGGCGGCGCTGCAATCACAGGCTATCAGATTTCTATTCACGGTGGTTTTTATGCAGGACGTCATGGCGGAATGCTTGGACTCAATGAAATTTGGATTGATATTCCAGCAGGCACAACATCACATACACTGACCGGCTTAACCGCAGGCACAACCTATAACTTTGTCGTCCGCGCAGTCAACAATGTTGTCAACGCTGCTGAGATCGTAAGTGTCGATGACACCGAAGCTCTTGAAGTATCCCACCGTGCAAGTGGAAACGGCGCATGGGCAAGAGCCACTGCGCTCATAGGAGGTTAATTCATGAAAAGAAAAAAATTATCCATATTCATTGCCGCAATACTCACGATGGCACTGATATTCACAATGACCGCTCCGCTTGCTGTTGCATCCAATGTAACCATTGAGTTTCTCAATCCATTGGGACAAATAGACATGCTGGATAACCTACCGCTTGCAGAGCGCAGACCGTGGCAACTCGATGAAAATGGCAAACTCACTGAAAGAATCGTGGTCGGCCTGCCTACCAATGGCACACTGTTCCCGCAAATCGCCATAGCCATGCATCTGATTGACCTTTATGGTAGATACAATGAAATCCACCCCGGAGCCGGAATCGTGCTGGTCACATCCGCATTTGGCGGCAACTGGAGTTCTAATACCGACGCAAGTCAAGACTTCTTTAACAACAGTCCGGACGGCTTGGCCGCAGGCGGCTTGGGCGGACTGAGTGTAGGCGGTGCTGCCGTGCCGACTTATGTTGTCGCTCCGGCCGGAGTCCTGCCCTCCGTTGGCGAGTGGAATCTGCGCTATTCCAGCCATCCCAATATGAATCCGATCACAGGTGCCACAACCGGTACCATAAACTTTACCGGCGACATTGATGTTCAATTAGCCGGTACAGCCATTTGAAACCTCTGCACATGGTGGGGGACCCACCAAATGACACGCAGAGAAGCACACGGAATCCCTACAGTATATGTTTGTAATTCAACCTATGCCTCAGTATCACAGTTTTCAAATGAAGACAGCGGCATGCCCAATGCCCGCAGAGTCGTCATGGATCACATCTCTAACTTCAGAGAATATGCGACACATATACCCCTTCGCGGACAAATGGTCGCAGGAAATGCTGGAACCAGAGTCATGTACTGGTACGATAACATCGTAAACAGGCAGCAGAGCTTTACCCCTGATGTGCTCAGAGAATATTGGGGATTTGCAGATCCCATCATGGCTACATGGACACCGGCAGAGCAAGCCAGATGGGCGCTCGGAGTCTATGGCGCAAACGCCCCGATGGCATCATGCGGCACGCGCTCACTGGACGGCAGATTGACCGAACATGAGCGCAACCCCGGAATCACCGATCCTGCGCGTCTCGGAGATATGGACAGACCTGCTGACCGTCTTACACACCGCGCATCAACATTTACCATCAGTGGTGTCAATTATGAAGATGCCGTCAGAAACTTCAACCGTCTCGCAGTACACAGAGATGGCCGTCAAGGCACCGCATTTAATACCACTTTCGTGCCTCCGGCATTCCCCGGCGTACAGCACAATCCGGAAGTCTTCGCTTTCGGAGATGGTCTTGAACTGATACCCCCAACCAGAGCACTTGTAGATGAAATGCTCGCTTACACCGATCGCGCCCCTGATGAAATTGTGGGCAAGATGAGAAAAAGAGCCGGTATTATGACTGTAGAAAAAATCGCAATTAACGCAGTCATGGCAGGTGCCAGACCCGAATATTTCCCTGTTATACTCGCCGCAATGGAAGCTTATGCCGGTGGCTATACTTACGGCATGATGTTCCACCATGCGTTTAGCACCGGCGGTCCATACGGCTTCGTCATGGTTCTCGCCGGCCCCATCGTTGAAGAATTAGGTATTTTAGATGATGGCAGAAGCGGCACTTCCGGCGCAGGCAACCAAACGCTCAACACCATTGGGCGTGCTGTCAGAATGTGTATCCGTAATATCGGACACAACAGAGTTCCTGACGTAGACACCACCGGACGTATCGGCAAACGTAATGACCATGTGATTGACTTCTATGCCGAGAACATGAGCGCACTCCCGGAAGGATGGAGACCACACAGTGAAATGATGGGCTTCCCTGAAGGTTCCAGCACGATTTCGATGAAAGAATTCAACACCATCTTCTCATTGCGTGAGTTCGGACAATTTGCAGCAGAACCTTTTGCTTGGACAACAAGTGAAGCCCTTGCGCAATTGCGCAGCAGAATCGCCGGAGGATTCAGCAATATTATTTTGATTCCACCCGCACTTGCCGCTGAATTGCAATACGAGGGTGTCTCCACAATGGAAGATCTCAAAGTTGCCCTAAGACCCGCCGCTACCGGAGCAGGCGCAAATACATTTAATTTCTGGCCCATCGTAGTTGGTACTGACCCCGGCGTGCATAGGACATATACACTAGACACAGCAGCCCATACAACCTATGTAACCAATCTTATCGTTGGACCGAGCGGGCCGATAGCGCCGAGCGCACCGACAAACTTCAATGTAGAGTTCAGCCCGGACAGAACATCAGCCACACTCACATGGGATGTTCCTGACCGAATCGGCGGCGCACCGATCATCGCATTTGATGTATCGGGAGTCCACGGCTTAACCACCGTATTTACACCGCCCAATGCTGAAGACTTTGTAAATAATGGACTGCCCAACATAACTGCCGCAATGCTCGCAGGTTCAGGACAGTTCCAAGGCATGTCCCTCACCAGACTGCCTGCAACCGCAAGATCGCACACATTTTACAATCTGGAACCTGACTCACAAGGTTTCTTTATGGTTCGTGCCGTAAACGGCGTACGCAACAATGCCGGAATCCAAGGCATGGCCAACAATTTAAGTGCAGTTTATGCTCCCGATGCATTTAACTTACGTGAATCCGGAGTCGGTTCTTGGGCGCACTTTGCAGAAGCCCCCATTGATCTCGTCACCGGCAATAATGGACTGGGACGACGTGACCCCAATGGGCCTGCACGCGGAGCGCTCGGCACACCACGTCATTTCAGAGCAGACTGGTTTGATCACAATGTCTATTATCCGCTGGCAACCTTGGTACGCGCTCCTGTCGCAGGTTATATTGAGCCTGTCACACCGGATAGCGCACTCTTTGACACACTGCTCGATGACGGATTTGTATCAGGAAACCAAATCACTGCCCTCAGAGCGCAGCTTGAGGCCATTGCAGATGAACATCCGGCTTACATCGCACTCACATACAACAGCCGTTGGTTCAGTCATCTGCGTGATGGCCGAGGCCGTCTCGAAGTGACCATCACCAGCGAAAATGCCGATGCAAGCAATGCCTTCGTGCTCGCACATTGCAGAATCAGCGACACCACCAAAGCCATCAATGAAGCAGGGTTTACCGGCGGTATCGACGGTCTGAACTCGCGCGGCATGGTCGGCACAGGCGCGGTGGCGAACTGGCCTGTGAACACCGGTGTGTTCAATCATGCAAATTACGCATTCTTTGCAACTGAGCCGGGAACATACAGAGTCACATTCACACTCAGAGACGTTCAAAACGACATTAACTTGGTAAGTGAATATGTAGATGTCGTTGTGTACGGCGAAGTTGCCGCTCCGGCACAGTTTAGCTTACGCGCCTTTAACAATGGCACATGTGCGGAAGTGCCAAGCTTGGCAGGAATCATTCGCATTTGGCCGCAACTCAATGATGTCGGAGTACCGATGCCAATGAACGCTGTCATTACAGCCGTCGATCAAGGCAACCAAGATGCAATGGAATTCATCACCAGAAACCGTCAATGGATCGAAGGTGAGGGGTGGCAAGATTACTATCTCAACTTCGATGTAAACAAAGATGCGCCTTGGCAGTACATTGACCTGACGATCACCGCTTTTGGTCAAACAGTAATACTCAGACTGGTCAACAATCTGTTTGTCTCCGATGTACTGGGACTCGTCGCATTTAACAACGGCACATGCACACAAGTTCCAAGCTTGGCGGGCACCATCCGCATCTGGCCGCAATTCAATGATGTCAGCGCACCGCTCACCATGAATGCAACAATCACCGCAGTGGATCAAAATGGTGATGATGCCATGCAGTTTGTGACCAGAAATCGTCAGTGGGTCGCCGGTTCCGGATGGCAGAACTACTATATGAACTTTGATGTAAATAAAAATGCTCAGTGGCAATACATTTATTTCACAGTTGCAGCCTTTGGCCAGAGCGTCACTGTCAGATTGATTAACAATCTCTATGTACCGGCGCCGATTGATGTCTTCGGACTGCAAGCCTTTAACAACGGCAATAACAACAATGCTTCGCTGGCAAACGCAGGAATCATCCGCATCTGGACACAGCTCAATGGTGCAAATGCGCCTGTTTCGTTTGAAAACTTGACAGTGACCGCACTTGACCAATCCGGCATTGATGCCATGCAATTTGTCCGAGTCAATCGCATATGGAACAATCTGGATTATGTCAATTTGATTGATGTCACGAAGCAAGATGCCAACTGGCAGTATATTTACTTGACCGTTACTTTGGGAACGCAAGTCGTCGAACTGCGCTTGATCAACAACACGTTCTAAGTAGGTTGTGTAGACCGGATCACTTGTTTGTCTGAGCATCAAGTGGAATGGTTATATGCAGTAATCACACCGCCGGCCCCCTGTGCAATGTCGCAAGGGGGCGGCGGTTGTTATTCAATAATTCCCCTGCCTTCTTCGTTTGAAAGAAGACGCCATCTACAGACGGCGGGGGTTGTTCTTGCTCTTATCTACGATGTGTAATTTGGAAAAGGGAAACGGCCTACGGCACAGACTGAAGAAATTTATCTTCACACCCTTGACTCCCTCGCGAGGGAGCTGTCAGCGTAGCTGACTGAGGCAATTAAATATTTTCAACTTTGGCTCCCTCCCCGAGGGAGCTGTCAGCGCAGCTGACTGAGGCAATTAAATATTTTCAACTTTGG
>WQVH01000023.1 GCA_009781695.1 Oscillospiraceae bacterium | reverse complement strand
TTGCAACTCAAACAGCTCTACCACACTCGATTCCGATGGGTACATTAGCTCGGTTGCATTAAATCCATACAATACCATCTGGCGCTCAGAGTCATCTAATACCTCTATGGCTTTGAGTTCTTGATCCAAAAAGCCACTCGCTTCATCAATGATCTCATCCAGAATCAAATAATAACGTGCAATAAATTCTTCAACAAATGCCTCGTCAAATACACCTCTTCGATAGCTGATGCCACCTCTTATTTCCGTCCCTGTTTTAATCAGCTCAAAATCCATTGACGCTCTGCTATACCCATTGTTAACTTCCTGAAATTGAATCTCTAATCCTTCAATCCCAACATGGCTTTCCGTGGCTTCTTTATAGTTAAACAACAATTGGTAGATAGGGCTTTCCCCTCGTTGAATATACGCCTCTTGTTTTTCATAATTCTTTAAGAATTTCTTGTAAGAATCTCTTGCAAAATCTGCAAATGTTAAGGTTTCGTCAATCACTGTTCTCACAGGAAGAATATCAACAAAGCATCCAACCATTGGCTGAACCTCAGCTAAGTCTCGTCCTGCGGTAATGACTCCTGTCATAAAGTCTTTTTGCATTGAATATTTGTAGATAAGCAGTTTTAAAGCAGCAAAATAGATGCTAAAAACAGTGATTTTATTATTTTGGGCAACATCTTGAATTTTCTTTACTACATCCGGATTGATATACATGTCTTTCCATAGCGCTATTTCATCAAAATGCGTTAAATCTTGCTCTTCTTTTAAAATCGCTAATGAAAAATCAGCGTCATCTAATTGTGCGTTCCAGTATTTCTTAGATAGCTCTGCCTCTTGGCTGCTTGTCCCTTTATTGCGTTCCCACCAAGCAAAATCTTTAAACTGAACCGGCAAAGCTTGCCTTTTATTTTCTATGTTGTTGTATTTGTTGTAGCAATATTCAAGCGCCTCACCTAAAACAAGGTTGATGCTCATACCGTCACCTACGAGATGATGCATTACAAGGATAATTGTCCAATCCTCCGGTGCCGTGCAAACAAGCGCCGCTCTAATCAGTGTATCTTTTTCCAGATCAAACGGCGTCTCTGCTAACTTGTGCATCATTTCTTTGATGACGGTGTCCCGGTCACGAGCTTCAAACGAAAAATCATACAGCTCCGGCTCAAAGAACATCTCTTCATCAATCTCAGAATAGAGTGCTTCACCGTCTTGTTTAAAATGCATCCTTAAAATTTCGTGCCGGTTAAACGTTTCTTTAAGCGCCTCAACAAACCAGTGCATATGGGCATTGCCCTGCACTCTGGCAATGCCTGTCATATTATAAACCGTCGCATCCGGATTGATGCTGTTTGCAATCCAGATTTTTTCTTGCGCAATCGTAAGGGGATAACGATTGTTATCTAATTTAACGGGCTTAATCACCGTACCCTCATGTGCTGATTGCAGCCGCTTCTCTCTGAGCAGTTTTTCTAGCATAGCTTTTTTTTCAGGCGATAACTGGCTGAGCTTATCGTCTCTTTTGCTCATATGTGTGTACCCCTTTCAGCGGAATTAATCATCGCTTACCAAGTATTTTTTCATTTCTTCTTCTGACATATCTTCTAGTTGCGCCAACAACAAGTCTAACTCTTCTTCCGAAGTGTTTTCCAATAGATCTTCGATGGTGTTTAGTTCCAACAAAGTATCTAATTGGTCAGCAATCATTTTAATTTGATGGCTTAAACTCTGGCTGCTCAAAAGGTCGATAATGGTCAAAATCGCACCCAGTTTTAATTCAATTTTATTTCTCAGCTCTGTGGCCAACATAGAGTCAAGCCCCAGTTCAGTCAAGGTTTTATCTACTTCAACATCTTCTTGCTTCATGTGCAAAACTTTTGCAACAATATTTATGACTTTCTCTTCCAACAGTTGAATTCTTGGCTCTTCATCCATTGCCGCATATGCATCTTGAAACTCTTTTAAGATCTCCGCATCAGATCTGAGTTCAGTTTCTCCGTCTGCCAACCCTTTTTCTAGCCATTCATTTAAGTACGGAGTCCGGCTTTTGGCGCTCGCTTCTTTAAATGCTTGCCAATCTGCCTCTAAAACCGCCGTATATGGGATGTTTTGATGTATGAGCCGTTCTAATACTTGCATTCCTCGCTCTGCGGTTATCGGTTCTAATCCTTTGTTCCGATAAACATTCATTAGATCCAGATCCTTAATCATCCCAACCGCCCAAGGTCCCCATCCGATGCTCAGACCGGCTAAGCCCTTCTTTCTTCTGTAAGCAATCAGCCCATCTAAAAATGCATTCGCTGCGGCATAGTTTGCTTGTCCGGCTGCTGTAATCAACGCAGCCACAGAAGAGAAAATCAAAAAGAAATCTAAGGGCTGATCTTCAAGATACTGATGCAGTAACCAGTTTGACACGACTTTTGTTTCGTAAACTTCATCAAAGGTTTCCTTGGGCATCTGTGAAATAAGCATATCTTTGACAATGCCTAATGCACTAATCACACCTCTGACATTTTTTATCTTTTCTGTGTTTTCAGTAAAATATTGCTTCACAGAATTTTCATCTGCAAAATCCAGTACATCAACCGCTACCGTCACACCTTTAGCTTCCAGACTCTGAACAAATTCGATGCGTTCCTTTACATTGTCTGCAAGATCGGCATTTTGCCACGCTGAGCGTTCCGGCAAGGCAACTCTTCCCAACAGAATTAACTTTCTTGCGCCTTTTTCTACCAGCCAGTTTGCCACCAGTTTTCCCAAAGCCCCAAACGCGCCTGTAATCATATAGCTGCCCTCTGCACTCATATGCACAGGTAGTGGTTTCGTTATATTCGCCGTATGCTTAAGTCTGGCACCGTATCGACGGCCTAAGCGGTACACAATTTGATCCTCTTCATCGCCATGCAATGTTTGCATGGCCAGTTGGTTTAAGCTTTCTTCCACTGCGTTTGGATCCAGATCAACAATACCGCCCCACAAGCTGATATACTCTTGATTTCCAATTAATCTGCCGGTTCCCCAAATCGCATTTTGCATCATTTCAGGTTGTTCCCCCGGCATAATGGCTTGTGCACCTTTGGTAACGATCCAGAGTTTGGGTGTATCCTCACCGGCTGCTACAGCTTTTAATAGGCTCATCACCGTATAGACGCCGAGCTCACCCGATTGCAAAATATTTTCACTATTGATTTCACTGTTTTTAGGCAAATCGAGATTCCAAAAATGAACGATTCCTTTGATTTTCATATCTTCTCTTATCACACTATACAGAGTTTGCATATCTTCATCGTTATCTGCTCTGATCGTTGCTTTGTGCTGCTGCTTATCAATTGAAAGACCATCTCCCAACGATACATGGAAGCTTGATTCACCGCGCTGTTTTAAGACACTTGCATACTGCGCAGCTGTGCCGCCTTCATCGCCTAAAATAAGCCAGTTTCCGAGTTTTTCTTCTTTTTCATCCGGAGCTAAGTCCTCAAGTTCTAACCATTCTAAGTTGTAAAGCCAAGTATCTAAAACCTTCAACGGCACAAGTTGTTTCGTGTTTTCTAAGCTCTGGACTTTCAGCCCTTTAACTGTTGCAAGTCTTTCTCCATCTTGACTATACAAGATAATATCATTGGTTGTATAAGTCTCGGTTCTTTCAATCTTTTGGCAATGAACCCACATTTCATCGGTCAGCGGTGCATGCAATAAAAATTCATCGACACCAACAGGCAATCTGATATCAAAATGAGCCTCCCCGCCTGTCTCCGCTGTTGCAAACTCTAAAGCGATAGTACCTTGGAAGCAAGCGTCCAGAACACCCGGATAAATCTCGTATTCATCCGGCTTGTCTACTTGCGGCATCGCCAATTTGGAAACCGCAGCATCTTCTCCAATCCAAATATTTTCAATGGCTGCAAATGTTTCGGTATACCCAAAGCCTGCGCTTGCAAATCTTTCATAAATGGCTTCTTTTGCAAACTCCGTGACATCACCGATCATCGCCGCCTTCAGGGCACCCAAATCAATACTTTTTTGAGTCCCGAAGTTTTGCATTTGTTTAAAGGCACCTTTGGCAACCGATTCAATATGATCTGCGTTGGAGACATTGTAAATGGTGAATGTTGCACGTTCTTCATCCAGCGTTATTTGTAATTTGGTCGGCTTATTTGCTTGGATAAAAACTGCTTTTTTGAATTCAATCGCTTCAAGCGTGTAGCATCCTTTACCGTAGTACTTATTGGCCATCTGTAACGCCATTTCCATATAACCTGCCGCCGGAAATAGCGGATTTCCACCAATGCAATGATGATCTAAAAACGGAACAAGTTCTTTTTTTAGCTCAACTTCCCAAGTGGGTTGCGCAGTCAATAGTTTTTTTCCAAGTAAGATACGGTCATATAAGCCCAGCCGTCTGATTGCATTAGACGTTGACTCCATCCAATAAACTTCGCGTTGCCACGCATAGTGAGGCAACTTAATAAAATTCCCTGTCTGTGGGTAAATCGCTGTCCAATCCTGCAAAGGATCTTCTATGTAGAGCGTGGCCAAAGCATTATAAAATGTCGCTTGCTCAGCTTGCTTGCGATGCAAAGAACTGACAAATGTCCCCTTTACACTCCGATAAGCACAGATCTCTTTTAAGTAATATGTCAGTGCCGGATGGGGCCCAATTTCTAAGAATTTCGTATAACCTGCTTCAATGATTGCCATTGTGGCATCTGCAAAATAAACTGCATAGCGGACATTATTCCATAAATAGCTGCTATCCATCTTTTCAGTTACACATTTTCCTGTTGTCGATGAATACAGCGTTGTTGTCGGCTCGTTGAATGTTACATCAGCAATACCGGCCATAAAATCATCTTTAATTTCTTCCATGTAACGGCTATGGAAAGGCACTGTCACATCCAAGAATTTACTAAAGATTCCCTGTTGTGTTAAATGTTCTCCGGCTTTTGCCAGTTCCGTTTCTTCACCGACCAGTGTAACACCGGAATGACTGTTAATCGCAACAATATCAAGCCCATCATAGTCTGCAATCAGCTGTTTCGCCTCTTCTTTTGAGATACTGACAGCCATCATTTTCCCTTTACCTGTCAAGCGTTGCTGCTGACTGCTTCGGTGATAGATGACTTTGACCGCATCTTCGAAGCTAAGCACACCGGCATTGTAAAATGCCGCAATTTCACCGGCGCTATGACCTACAATTACATCCGGTTTAATGTTCTTTGATTCCCATAGCTTAATTAAACCGTACTGAACTGCAAAGTTCGCCGGTTGCGCAAGCTTTGTCTGACTCATTTCAGAGGCTTCCTCATCCGCACACATGGCATCAAGTAAGGACCAACTGGCGTGTTTATAGAATTCCTCATCACATGCTTTGACAGCGTCCATAAAAACCGGCTCTGTTTCCATCAGTTCACGACCCATTTTCCACCACTGAGGTCCCATGCCGGTGAAGACAAATACCAATCCATTGCTGTTTTCATTCGGTCGCCCTTCAGCAACTGCTAATGTTGGGTTTTCCTGTATATAATCGACTAAATTTCCTTTTAATTCAGCAATATTCTTTGCCGCAATCCCTAGACGGTATGGATGCTGATCACGCCTCAGTGACATACTGTATCCTAGGTCATACATATTTTTAATTTCATTTTGTTCAAGAAATTCATGATATCTTTCAGCCATCGCCTTCAGCCCGGCTTCTGACCTTGCCGAGATAGGAAAAATACGCACCATCTCGTCATTTGGCGACGATAATTCCGGCATTTCAGGTGCTTCAGCCATAATGGCATGTGCATTAGTTCCCCCAAATCCAAAGCTGTTTACTGCGGCCATCGCAAGACCTTTATGCGCCGGATAGTCCATGAGTTCCAGAGGCACTCTTAGATTCAGTTGCTCCAAGTCTAGTTTCGGATTTACATTTTTCAAATGCAAATGTGGTGGGATTTGTTTATTTTTCAAGACCAATGCCGTTTTGATCACACTAGCCACACCCGCCGCACTTTCTGTATGGCCAATGTTCGTCTTAACCGAGGCAATGATGCACGGCTTGTCTTTGTCACGGCCTAAAGCATACGTTTCACCTAAGGCGTTCGCCTCAATGGGGTCGCCCACCGGTGTCCCTGTGCCATGCATTTCCACATATTGTATTTCTGACGGTTCAATCCCTGCTTGCGCACAGGCTTTTTTTATTACTAACTTTTGTGACTCTCCATTGGGTACTGTGATTCCATTGGTTTGTCCGTCTTGATTGACCGCACTTCCCAGTATCAGTGAATAGATGTGGTCATTGTCCGCAATGGCGTCTTTTAACGGTTTTAAGACAACTACAGCAGCCCCTTCACCTCTGACATAGCCATTGGCTGATTCATCTAAGGTTTTACATGTTCCATCCGGAGATAAAAATCCGCCGCGAGATTCTGCCACGGTATATTGCGGCGCAAAGTTTAACAAAACACCACCGGCTATAGCCATCGTGCATTCTTTATTTCTAATGTTTTGACATGCGGTATGAATCGCAACCAGAGAGCCTGAACATGCGGTGTCAATGGCTATACTAGGTCCTGTAAAATTGTAAACATAAGAAAGTCTGTTGGCAACCAAGGTCATCATACTGCCTGTCGCCGAGTGCAGATTGATTTGATCCAGATGATCCAAATTAAATTGGACATGCTGATAATCTACTGTAAATGCACCGATAAAAACACCTGTGTCCGATCCGGCATAGTCTTTTGTCACGATACCGGCATCTTCCATCGCTTCCCAACTTACTTCCATCAGAATCCGTTGTTGCGGATCTATACATGCTGCTTCTCTTGGAGTAATACCAAAAAACAAAGGATCAAACTTATCGAAATTATCAATGAATCCGCCTCTCTGGCTCACTGTCTTTCCGCTAAACCCGCGGTCTGCATGATAGTAAGTATGTCTATCCCAGCGATCTTGCGGAACATCTACAATTGCATCTTTTCCGTTTTTCAATAGCTCCCAAAACTGATTGACATCGTTTGCATTCCCCGGAAATCGGCAGCCAATACCGACCACCGCGATTGCATCTTCTTTATATTTCTTACCATTAAATACTAATTCTTTCATCAATACTAAACCTCCCAAGGAACTTTAAATTAAGTGTAAAAAGATAGCACGAAAGCTCGCAAGCGCGATGTGTTGATATACACGCTTCCAAGCAAAAACGGAAATTATACCATGTAAATGGATCGCTCGGGTCGGGTTTGACAAGTATGCCGCCAAGGCTGTAATCTTCTTGTCGATTGTTGCGTAAAATCCACACTAAATGTAGACAATATTGGTAAACAATACATTCTTGCGCATTTATTCATTGGATGCACGCTTGAAGCAATCACGTTGAAAAACCGCAATCAATATACACTTACTTATCTCTATGATAATGATACATGCGAAATACTATCTCTTTTTTGATGATTAATAGTATGTTAATTATGCTATTTTGTCAAGCAATTTTCAACATGTGCCAACATTTCGTTTCGTTTTAATTGCATCTATTTAAAACCATCGGCTTTAAAGTAAAAATCATAAAATCAAAAAGCAGCATTTACTACTAATTTTTTGAGCATAAACTATGAATTTTCATAGCACATATTACGAAATTACTGGACTGTTCCATACTGAATTCATATTCGCATACTCGTGCTAGTAATACTATATGTACTATGCTATAATAACCTCGCGTCGTGAGCGGCATTGACGTGATGCCGATAAGATTTGAAAGGTAACAGTTTAATTTGAAAAAGGATATGACGACAGGCACAGAATGGAAGACTCTTCTACTGTTTTCACTGCCGCTCATGGCAGGAAACCTGCTCCAGCAACTGTATAACATCGTAGACGGAATAATTGTTGGAAATTTTGTTGGCGAAGCTGCGTTTGCTTCTGTTGCAACCGGTCAGCCACTTGTTTTCCTATACCTCGCATTAGCTATCGGCATGTCAGTTGGTGTCAATATCGTTGTTTCACAGTTTTTCGGCGCCGGTAAAAATGACAAATTATCTGTTTCCATTGACACCGCACTGATTTTACTTGGGGTATTAGGAATACTCCTCACCATTTTCGGTGTAACCATGTCTGAGCCGCTATTGCGCTATTTGCTCAATGTTCATGAGGAAATTTTGCATGATGCAGTAGTCTACATGAGCATTTACAGCGTGGGGCTTTTCTTTACATTTATGTACAACTGCATCGCTGCCATATTGCGTGGATTCGGCGATTCTAAGGCCACCCTCTACTTCCTGCTCGTTGCCACAATACTCAGTACCATTTTGACTTTATTATTCGTTCCTGTATTTGGCTGGGGCGTGATGGGCGCTGCGGTTTCGACCGTTCTGGCACAAGCGACTTGCGCAATCGTCTCATTTGTATATCTGCGCAAGAAATTCCCATATCAGAAGACCGATAAGCACTGGGATAGTGCCATTGCCAAGACCATGGCCAAACTCGGCGCTCCAATCGCTGTACAAATGGGTGTACTATCTATAGGAAACGCTGCAATGTGGCGTCTTGTCAACAATTTTGAAATCACCGTACCCGGAGTGGTCGCTGCATATGGCGCCGCAGTTAGATTGGATATGATCATACTCGTACCCATCATGGGATTCCAATCAGGACTGGCCAGTTTTGTCGGGCAAAACATGGGTGCCGGCAGACTTGACCGTGTAAAACGCGGACTCCATGCTACAGTCATCATGTCGCTGGTCATTACCGTGCTCATGAGTATTGTACTATATCCTCTTGCAGAGCATATCGTTGGATTGTTCGGACTTACCGATGGATCACTTCAAATCGGCGCAACAATGGTCAGATTCATGACTTTGTTTTTCTGGATATTCTCCGTATACATCACTATAAATGGTTTGCTACAAGGTGCGGGAGATACTTTCATATTGTCTATTTCGACTTTGAGTGCACTCATTATCCGTGTGGCCATGGGTTATCTTTCTGTTTCTTTCGGCATTCTGGGGCATGAAGCCGCATGGATACCGATTCCGATCGGCTGGGCTTTGGCCTTGGTTATTTCAGGTATACGTTATTTAACCGGCGGTTGGAAGAAAAAGGCGATTGTTGGAAAAAATCATATCGCAAAAGCTGAAAATTAAGATCCATTAATTTTCGCCAATGCGCCCTCAGTACAATCACGGAGGCTTTTCATGCACTACAGTTTCTTTGCACTTATTTCGAGAATGAAACATATTAATCGTTGGTCACTCATGCGCAATAGCTCTGTCGAAAATATTCAAGAACACTCACATATGGTTGCGGTCATCGCACATGCCCTTGCGGTGATACGCAGGGATATCTTCGGCGGAGCCTCCGATCCGGAACAGGTCGCTACAGCTGCGCTGTTTCATGATGCTTCAGAGATTTTTACCGGAGATATGCCCACACCCATCAAGTATTTTAATCCTGATATTGTGACCGCATACAAGCATATCGAATCATTGGCCTCGGAAAAGCTGTTGTGTTCACTTCCCGGTGCATTACGTACGGCATATGAGCCGCTCTTAACCGATGCAAAAAGCGCAGATACAATGGCGTTGATCAAAGCCGCGGACAAACTGGCCGCCTATATAAAATGCAGAGAAGAATTAACCGCCGGAAATCTTGAATTCCGATTGGCGGCTGAGCAGACTCAAGAAAAATTGATTGCACTGGAAATGCCGGAGGTCAATTATTTTCTCGAACAATTTCTCCCTGCTTTTGAGCTTACGCTTGACGAATTGAATTTCAGCATTGAGTGAAATATCTTTATGTATTTTGATTTTGTATCCAGAGGCACGCTTAACGGTCATAGGATATTTATCTACGGTGAAGAAAATTAGCAACTTTTGGTAAAATTCCAGACGAAAATACAGTAAAATTTCATACGAGAACACAGTTGACATTGCATAATTAATAACATAATATGCATGTGTCTGGTGTAGCGTTTACAAAATAGCTGCACGAGCAGGAGGAAGAAATGGAACAAATATCGACCAAACGCACTGTCATCGCATGTTTAAAGTTCATCATTTTGCCACTCATCGGCATATTCGCATTTTTCGTAGACATACCCATAGCAGAATATACTGTTATGAATTTTACTATGGGTGCCAGATCAACTATCCCAATAAACCATCTCACAGGCCTAATCAGAGCACTTTTATGGGACGGCTCTTTAAGTATCATGCCTTTTTTGGTTCTCGCCATTGCACTTTATGGCATGGTGGACTTAATCTTACGTCGCAATAAGCACTTTGGAAATACTTTGGGCAAAGTGTTTGCCGTAATAAAAATAATCGGCGTGATATTTATCGTATTTGCCGTCTTTAACATCGGCCCCGGCTTAATACACGAACCACGAGCAGAGCTCGCAGCCAGAGTAGTTAACGGTGATCAAGTCAGCTTTGTTCCACGAAGCATTTCAACTTTTGTCATGAACGGCGTCTTGATTACCATCAGCATCAGCATACCACTTGCGGCTATGTTTTTACCGTTTTTACTCAACTATGGACTCGTTGAGTTCGTTGGTGTCCTTGTACGTCCCATAATGCGTCCTTTGTTTAAGCTTCCCGGTCGCAGCGCAGTCATCTTGGTTAGCGCTTTGCTCGGTAACTTCTCGGTTGCGCATATCGCTGTCGATGAACAGTATCACAAAGGGCAAATGACCGAGCGAGAAGCTATCGCTATTTGCACAGGATTTTGTTCATCATCTATTGCATTTATGATGGTTCTGGCTACCAATACCGGAATTATTGATAACTACTGGAATGCTTATGTTTGGTCATCTTTTTTGATGATTATCATCATTACGCTTATCGGCGTTCGTATCCCACCGGTTTCAAGAATAAGGGACGGTTTTGCCCCCAATGTCACACCACAGCCTGAAGCGGTATACAAACAAAAATTGTTTAAAAACGCACTGTCCGAAGGTCTTGTCATCGCAGAGAAGTCCGACAACCCGATCATAGGCATCGCTCATATCATGAAAGCCACCCTCGGAGTCCTTGCGGCTATTATTATGGGTGCCGGATTTTCGACCTCTGTGGGTATGTTGCTTTACCTCTATACGCCCATATTCCAGTGGATTGGCATCATTTTCCAACCCATAATGATGCTCGTCCAAATTCCACCCAACGAAGTGGTTACAGCGGCAACCGGCACAGCATTTTCCTTGCTTGAGGTGACGATTCCTTCTATGTTGGTCATGGCGGGCGATTGGTCATACCACATCCGTTACATGATGGCTGTTGTGCCGATCACATCGGTCATTTTCCTTGGAAGTTTCGTCCCCAGCCTCATCAGCACAAATCTTCCGGTCAAATTCTGGCATCTGATGGTCATATGGCTTGAGCGTATGATTTTGTCTGTGCTCTTCGCCGGTCTTTTCGCTTTACTGTTATTTGGCATTCCAGGCTAAAAAACGCTCGAAATAGTGTAAAAACAAGCAGAGAGGGCCTATGTGCCCTCTCCTTGGCTATGCATTGTGAAAAACGCCCAAAGCTGTGCACATTTATCCCAAATAATTTATACAACACTCGCCATCAATAACCAATGTTTATCGACAAGCGAGAAAAAACGCTTGCAAACGTGGCATTTTCTTGATATTCTTCTCGGAGATGCAAAGTCACCATAAAAATATGAATGGAGGTAACCACGTGTCAGAAAACAACAAAGCATTTCCCGGTACCGCGCCACCACCCGTGGGTGCTGACAAGACAGTCGTAAAAGCTGCTAACCTTAGCGGTGGTATTTTCGGTGCTTGTCCTGCCCATGTCGATGTCAAGGACGGTAAAGTCATTCGCATGAGGCCTCTCCACTATGACTCGAAGTATGACTACGATAGCTTCAACGCATGGGAGATGGAGCGCAATGGCGTAAAATGGAAACCCCTCAGTAAATCTTGTCCGCCACCTTGGGGCTTGGCGTATAAGAAAAGAGCCTACTCCCCCAACCGCGTCATGTTCCCCATGAAGCGCGTTGACTGGGATCCTAACGGCGAACGCAATCCTCAAAACCGCGGCTCTAGCAAGTTCGAGCGTATATCATGGGATGAGGCCACGGATATCATTGCATCCGAAATTAAGCGCGTACACAAAGAGTACGGCCCACTTTCAATCCTTTTGCAATGTGACGGTCACTCCGAGAGTAAACTAATCCACGCACCACATGGTTGTAGCACATTGTTGCTCGACAAAATGGGCGGATTTACTCAGCAAGTCAGAAATCCTGATAGCTGGGAAGGTTGGTACTGGGGTGCTAAGCACGTATGGGGCAAAGGCTTCATAGGCAACATGGCTCCTGCGGAAAACCTTGTAAACGACATCACCGAAAATACCGAACTCCTCGTAGTTCAGGGCGGTGACCTTGAGACTACACCTTGGGGTTTCCGCGGCCAAATGGCAAGCCGCCTGATGTTCTTCTGGCAGCAAGCCGGTATTGAGAGCGTTTACATTTGCCCGGATCTAAACTACTCTGCGGCGATTCATGCCGACAAGTGGATTCCGGTACTTCCGAACACAGACGCAGCACTTCAACTTGCAATCATCTACACATGGGTCACCGAAGGTACATACGACAAAGAGTATGTCAAAACCCACTGTGTCGGCATGGAACAAATTGAAGACTATGTCCTCGGTAAAGTAGACGGCGTAGCCAAAACACCAAAATGGGCTGCTGAAAAAACCAGCATTCCTTCATACACAATCAAAGCACTCGCAAGACGTTGGGCAAAGAAAGTTACAACTGTCGGTCACTACTTCGGTGGTGGTTATATCCGCGGTCCGTACTCCACAGAGCCTGCACGTCTTGAAGTTGTACTTCTGGGTATGCAGGGTCTCGGTAAGCCGGGTCAGCATCATGCTCAAATTGCGTACATGGGTATGCCCAAGAACATCACTTGGGATCAGCTCAACTACGATATTGCAAACTCTGACACATCTAAGGGCTTCCAAGAGTACTCCGGAACGTTTGAAACCATCAAACAAAAAGATCCGGAACTCCATGAGAGAATCTTTAACCCACACCGCGGCACACCGCAGGCATGGGGTAAACAACTCATTCCGAAGACCCTCATCGAAGATGCCATCAAGGCCGGTACTGATAAGTACATCGAGTTCTGGGGCACCGGCGGACACGAAGAAGAGCCCATTGACCAATGTGTCAGATACACATATCCGTGTAAAAAAGGCGATCTTCGTTACGATCAAGCGAAAGCTGCAGCAGAGAGAGCTAATCTCAAGCATGACGACACCGACCTTGACAGAACATACACAAAGATCGACTATGATGGAACACCGATCCGCATGGTATGGACCGACACCCCCTGTCGTCAGACATGTTGGGGCGATGGATTCAATATCGGCATGACCATACGTGAACCTCAAGTTGAATTTGTACTTGCACAACATCCATGGCTGGAAAATGACTGTATCTATGCAGACATCGTACTGCCGACAAACACATACCTCGAAGTCGATGATGTTATGCCTTGCGTACGTGACGGCGAACACTTCCAATCCATGCTCAACATGAGACAAGCTATTCCTCCGGTCGGCGAATCAAAGTCTGACTTTGAAGCGGTCGTAGAGATTGCTAAGAAATTGGGCAAAGAAAAAGAAGTAACAATCGGCAGAACTGTCGAGCAATATGTTGAAGGCGTTTACAAAGGAATGAACTTCGATAAGATCACACCTTGGGAAGAATTCTCCGAGAAAGATTACATGGTTATTCCGGTCTCCAAAAACTGGAAGAACCTGCCTGCCGGACTTTATGAGTTCTATAAAGATCCTGTGGCTAATCCGCTGCCAACTCCGACCGGTAAATTGGAATTCGTTTCAACTAACCTTTCAAAGTACTTCCCGAACGATCAAGAAAGACCTCCGTACCCGCAATGGATTGAAAAAGGCATCACTCATGACGAGCGTATATCCAGTCCAAGAGCGCGTACATATCCGCTGCTTATCATCACCAACCATCCCAGATGGAGAGTGCATGCACAAGCTGACGATATTCCATGGACCAAGGAAGCAGACACCGGCAAGATCAGAGGCTTTGACGGCTACCTATACGAGCCTTGCTGGATTAATCCAAAAGACGCAGAAGCCAGAGGCATCAAACAAGGCGATATCGTCCGTGTATTCAATGAGCGCGGAAGCGTCCTTTGCGGTGCATTGGTATTTGAGCGCATGATGCCGGGTGCCCTTTCAGTTGACCATGGCGCACGTACCGACATCATCATTCCGGGTAAGCTGGATCGCGGCGGCGCAATCAACCTGATCACTCCGAGCGGCCTGACTTCAAAGCATGCCGGCGGCCAAGCTACTACATCTTTCCTCGTTGAGGTTGAGCGTGTGAGCATGGAACAGTATGACAAGTGGAGAACTGAATATCCTGAAGCTTGGGATCGTGAATACGACCGCGCGTCAGGTCTGAAATCCTCTGCGTGGGTTGAAAGGGGTTGCAAATAATGGGAAAGAAAGTAATGCTAATTGATACCAAAGGTTGCAACGGTTGTTACAGTTGCCAAATTGGTTGTAAGGACGAACACGTTGCCAATGATTGGACTCCGGTAGCTAAGCCTATGCCTGAAATCGGACATTTCTGGTTTAAACTCAACCAAAAAGTTCGTGGTCAAGTGCCGAAGGTCAAAGTGGCATACCGTCCGCAAATGTGTATGCATTGTGACAATCCTCCTTGCTTTGACGCATGTAAGCATGGCGCAAAGTACAAAAGAGAAGATGGTCTGGTCATCATTGATCCGGTCAAATGTGTCGGTTGTCGTAACTGTGTAGATCTTTGCCCCTATGGCTCAATCTACTTCAACGAAGATCTCAATATCTCACAGAAGTGTACAGGTTGCGCACATCTTGTAGACGGCGGCTGGAAAGAAACACGTTGTACTGACAACTGCCCGACCGTATGTATGCGTTTTGTTGATGAAGACAGTGCTGAAGCCAAAGCATTTATAAAGGATGCTGAAGTACTCAAGCCTGAGCTGAACACAAAGCCTCGCGTATATTACAAAGGTCTGCCCAAGAAGTTCATCGCCGGTACCGCTTTTGATCCGGTAGCTGATGAAGTTTATGTTGATGGTGATGTCACCCTGACAGGCGCAGGCAAGACTTACCAAACAAAGACTGACCACTTCGGAGATTTCTGGTTTGAAGATCTGCCTGATGGCGTATACAAGCTTGAAATCAAAGCAGGCGGCAAGTCCAAAGTGCTCGAAGGCATTGATATCACCAAAGAAGACATCAATGTAGGAGACATCCCACTGTAAATCCGGAATTATGAATCCGTAGTTCCAAATTGAAAAGTCGAAAGCACGACAGTCGCATCGGCTGTCGTGCTTTTGTACAATTATTTTGAGAAATGGAGTAATGAGATGGCAAACATCATGGTTACTGAGGGCTGCAACTTACGCTGTCCATATTGCTTTGCTGAAGAATTTGTAAACCATAAACCCAAGGAAATGACACTTGAGGATTATAAAGTGGCTCTGGATTTTGCACTCAGCGACCACAACGATACTCAAGTTGGAATAATCGGCGGTGAGCCTCTGCTCTACTCCCATATAGAAGAGGCGCTGCGTTTGGCGCTTTCCGATCCACGAACTGATAATGTGATGATCTATACCAATGCAGTTCATTTGGAGCGTATCCCTGAGGATATTCTCAACACAAAGAAGTTTCGTATGCTGGTCAACTGCAATTCGCCGGAGGATATGGGCGAAGAAGCATTTGAAAAAATGGTCGATAATCTTTTTCGTTTTCAACGAGAGTATCACGGCGATGGACGATTTCGCTTGAGCATCAACATATACAAGCCTGACTTTGATTATTCATATGTGGGTTGGCTTGCTCAAGAAATGAAATTTGATGTCATAAGATTATCCATCTCTGTTCCTCAAAGTGGCGCACTCAATGGCAAGACTCCATTAGAGTATTTCCATGACATGAAACTCGTGTCCATGCGATTTGTCGCTGATATGATCAAATTGGGTGTCATGACCGGATTTGACTGCAACTTTCTACCCAAATGTGTACTTACGGATGCTGAGTTTGATTCTTTCAAAGGGCCTAAGGAAATGTTCCATCAGGCTTTGGATCGTCGTTACTCTAACTCTTTCTGGGAGCGCGCCATCGTCTGTGAAGTGCATAACTGCTCTCCCGTCGTTGATATACTACCTGATCTTCAAGCCATACGTTGCTTTGGCATGTCAGAATATACGAAGCAGGATATACGCAATTTCCGTAGTATAAAGCAGTTGCGAAAGTTCTATGCTGATAATGTAGACAGACCTGCGCTTGCCGTTTCGTCATCACCTGAGTGTGTTAAGTGTCTTGATCGTCAATTGGGCACTTGCAGTGGCGGATGTTTGGTGTTTAAGGGTAAAGAACTGTTTGCAGGTAAATAGTAATAACAATAAAACTCACAGAAAGAACTGTATCAAAACGTTAAAAATGCGTTGAGATACAGTTCTTTGTCTTTGACAGGTAAATCCCAATACCTGCCGCCGGATTATATCAAACTATATTCACTTTTTCCCATAAGTTCGAGCGGTATCAAACATCGCTTCAAAGTTTTCACGCTTTACTTTTTCGGCAGTTGCATTTACGTTAAACAAATATCCACCTCCGGCTGCACAGTGATCTATGAGATACTTTACGCGATCTATCACTTGTTCCTTAGTGCCATATTCCAGCAAATATATAGGCATTCCCCCCATCAAACACGCAATGTTTGAAAACTTTTTCTTCAACTGTGCAAAATCACCCTTTTCAAAATGAATCACACACGATCCTTGCGGCAATTCCGAAAGGCGCTCACATAAATAATCCACTCGTGAATCATAAGCCCCCTCAGTATAAATAAATGGAGTGACACCGATACTGATCAGATATTTGAGCATACGTTGATACGGCTCCCAGTAAAGCTCATCGTACTGTTTCGGACTCATAAATCCATCCATCCCCTTATGCAGCGGGAAAAATATACGTTTCACACGCATAGGAGATTTTTCAAAATGCTTCCAATTTTTAATTTGAATATCGACGAACAAATCATTAGCTTGTGCAATTTTATCCGGAATTTCTAAAAGATCATCAAAAGTTCCGAGTGTGCCGCGTAGATAATCACTAATGATATCATATGGCACTTGCCCTTTTCCTGTATAAAACGGAGGAAATCCCATTTCATCCAATTTATTTGACAATGCAATGACTGATTGCACATACTTTTTGTTTTCATCAATCATCTCGATGAAAGTCTGCATCGCATCTCTTACATCATCTTGAAACATGGGGGTAAACGTATTGGCTCCAAGCATAGATGACGGATCAACATCCAGATGAGCAAAGCCTTTGAGTCCGGGGTAAGCGCGCGGTATAAACTTCCTAAAGATAAACCCTGAATAATCACTAATAAGCTCATCATATTCATCTTGAAGCATATATTCATATTCGAGCACCTGATGCGGTGAAAAATCCGGCACTGCTGTACCCGGTCTACCCGGCCAATCCAGCATTGTTGACTGCGCCAATTCATTTATCTTCCCGCTTTGTGCACTGGGTATCATCCGAAAATCAGGTTGAAACTCTTCGTGGTATTTGATAAATGCTTCGGCTGATTTTTCATAATCATAAAAATCCGTGCTATGGGATGCTCCGATATTATACAGATGATAAGGCACCCCGGCGACCAAAGGGAGCATCGGAACCATATCAGGTTCTTTCAACTCAATTGCGTCTTGCACCCTTTTCATCCGCATTTCATATTGCTTGGTATTCGACATATTGTAACCCTCCAAATACTTCAAACATTATTTTATATATATTATAATCGCAAAGCTTTGCATTACAATAAATATAAACTTTGGCGCGCCGAAATGATATATGCATCATATCAACCTGCCATTCGCGATGGCAACCATGTAACGATACTCGGGAAAATACTAATCATCAAAATCATAAACAAATCAACGGAAATGAATGGCACACATGCCTTAAACAATTTCGGGACAGGCACCCCGGACAAGCCGGATAGTATAAATACCAGCATACCCACAGGCGGCGTAAACGAACCCAATGACATGATTAACACCATGAAAATCCCATACCAAATCGGGTCAAATCCTACCGCCATCAGTGCGGGGAAAAGAATTGGGACAGTCAGGATAATCAGTGGTATTTCCGGTAAGAACATGGCCATGAAAATATATATCGCTGCAAGTGCAAGCATCATCACCGGCATCGATGCATCAAGTCCTATAATAAACCCGGTGATAAAAAAAGGCAACTGGGATAATGTGATAAAACGGATGAATATATATGTTCCCAGCAATAAAGAGAACACCATGCCTAAAGTTGTAGCGGTTTCTTTTAGCGCCAACATAAAATTCTTTCCATTGAGTGTCTTATACGCAAGAGAAATGACGATTGCACCGGCTGAACCAATTGCACCGGACTCTGTGGTTGTAAAAATTCCGGAGTAAATGCCGCCAAAAACAAGAATGAAGAGCATTGCTATAGGCAGAACACTCACACTGGATCGTATTTTTTGCTTAAATGTGCTTTTTTCTCCCCTTGGACCATACTCCGGATGCTTTTTCATGAGTACAAATATCACGGCATTTAATGCACCAAAGAAGAGTATGCCCGGCATAATCCCCGCAATAAACAGATGTCCTATAGGTTGCTCTGTTATAATACCATACACAATAAGTGGGAGACTAGGCGGCAAGATAATCGACAAGGGCGCTGCAGATACAACACAAGCTGCTGAAAATCCATCGTCATATTTGAATCTTTTCATCTCCGGCAAAGCAATTTTGGACATGATCACCGTACTGACCATATGTGATCCGCTAATTGCACCAATACCGGCCGATGCCATCATGGTCGCATATGCAAGACCACCTTTCGTGTGTCCCATCCAGACATTACACGCTTTGAAAAGATCCTTTCCTATCCTTGATTCCGCTATGATCATCCCCATCAGTGCAAACATCGGCACGACCGTCAGCGTGTAGTTGTTTATTTGTGCAAATGGCACCTCTGCTGCGGATACCAGAGCCAGATTCAGATTGCGAAGCAAAATCAATCCTAAAAATCCCACAATCCCCATGGCCACACCAATCCACATACGCAAGGCAATCAAAATGATTAAAAGAACTACGCCTAACCCACCTATTAGCTCAGGAGCCATTATTCTTCACCTCCGTTTTTTCCATTTTCCTCATCTATTAGCGCCATAAAAGACAGCTCCGGATCATCAAACACATCTTTTTCATTCGGCGCTTTGAACTTGACAATGCGCTCATATACATACACAACTGTGCCTAGAGCACAAGCCAGAAACGATGCACCCAACACGCCCAAAAGCGGCCATCTGGGTACACCAATCATAAAATAAGCTTCCCTAAATCTTATGGACGACTCAATCAAAAGGATATATTGTGAGCCCACCATAAGGAAAAATGCAAAACTCAACACTCCCATGATCACTTCAATAGCCAGATTCAGTCGCTTAGGAAATAGCTCCACCAATGTTCCAACGGCCACATATCTGCCCTCCACCAAAGTATGCGCAATCGCAGTCATACTGATGATCAAGAGAATTTGGCTATACTCGGTCACACCTGTCATTGCAATGCCAAAGATAAATCTCCTGACTACATCCACCACTGTCAATACAAGAAGGATGAGCATGGATGCGTAGCTTATGTACAAAAAGATACGTGTGATGATTTTGATCACATCTCCGACCGACCGAGGATATCTCACAAGCATTGACATTGCTACAGATGCAATTGCAAACAGCACAGGTGTGGAGGAGGTCAACGTCAGTCTGTCGAGCCTTCCGTAGAAGATCAAGATCACTACAACAAACATGACCGAAACAAAAACCGAAAGACCAAATCCACAACACGCAAGTTTGACATGAGTCTTCGCCTTGAATCTTATAAGTGAAATCAACAAGAACATCAGTGATAAAATCAAGAGTAATGAAAGCATTGTTAAAGATAGCCTAATGAGCGAAGCTTCACGAAATGTATCAAGCAACCAATACGCATCATGAGCTCTAAACCATAGAGCAAAAAGGCTAAAACCGGATTCATCTACTACGAGCCAATCAAGCATGGCAAACACTACAATGCCGATTGCACCCACCAGAGTGATCCAAAATTCTTTCTTAAGCTTTAAATCCTTAGAGTATCTACCAATATTTTTGTCATGCTCAGAACGTATGTTCAGTTTTGCATCAATTTTCTCGTTGCGGTGCTGACCTTTTTTCATTAATAAACTCCTCCTGTCAGTTCCTAAGATAATGTGGGTATTGATCCACATTATCTTAGGATTCATACTAACTTTTACCCAAATCTTTCTCCAAGAATTTCCAAAATTCTATTATAAATTCTTTGGGCAACATCATCACCGCGCAAGTCGTTTATCTCATCTATAGTCTGTTGATGCAGCGGCAAAATATATGATGCCCAAACATCCATTTCTTCTTGAGTCAATGTAATGATCAGGTCGCCTTTTTCAGTCGCTATATCTCTTTGCGCTTGAGCCAATACCGCTGTATCTCCATAATAAATATCTCTGAACCCTCCATCATACCAAAGTACATCCATTATAGTATTTTGGAGATATTCAGGCAGTTCATTCCATGTAGCAAGACTCATTGCAAAAATGTTTACTTCCTGAAATGCACCCCACTGACCAAAATCTATATGCTGATGTATGAGATCCGTAAGCCCAAAAAATCCGGCAAAGGCCCATGTCGCTATGTATCCGTCCACTACGCCTCTTTCAAGCGCTTCGAAAATTTGTCCGGGCGGAATAAATGAGCCTGCCGCATTATACGTCTCAAGAAGCGGCAGGAATTCCAGTTTGTATGGTACGATTTGTCTGCCTGCAAGATCAGAAGGCACACGAACAGGGTTTGTGTCTATAAGCTTTAAGTCGTATCTGCCCAAAGGTGTAGCGCCCAGCGGTATAATACCCATCTGCGCCATTTCTTCACGCATTTCAGGAAACTCGTTGAGCAGTTGCATATAAATCTCGGCAGTCGTAATTGCGTCTCTTAACCCAATGAATGGCAATTGCAAAATGCGGGTATTGAGCGGCAGAATATCGACATAGTTTGGAGACGGCATATTGGCAATGGTGGCTGTCCCTACTTGCAGTCCTCTTGGAACTTCGGGGATCGTGAGCAGTGACCCTGCCCAGTAAAATGTTGAATTTATCCGCCCTCCGCTTTGTTCATAAAGCTCCGATCCAAAAACGCGATGCCAATTAGGTGATACGATTTCAGCATGGGTCATAGCGATGGTAAATTCCCATGTGCGATCATCACTCGCTGTATCCGTAGTGGTCTGATTTTCGTTGTCTCCACAGGCTGCTGCTAAAATCACCAGCATTGACACCGCAATGACAAAGCAACCGCTTCTTAATAATTTCTTTTTCACACTGTTGCCCTCCTATTTTTTGAATTTTATTTGTCATCAGAACCATAATTACAAAACCATATTGAATAAATCCAAAGCATTTTGCTTGTAAACCATACGTTTTTCATCTTCCGAAATACTCATACGATCAATGGATTCTATGGTACCTTCTATCATGCCCCATTTCGGACCCAGCGGCGCATCCGTTCCAAATAGCATTCGCTCAGCACCGAAGAACGCATACGAGTCCATAAGTCCCGTTGTATTGCCGTAGATTGCCGTATCCACATAGAACTTATGGAAGTCTTCCGACAAATCTTTATAAGGCAAGGGATATAGGTTGAGTGTATAATGAACACGTCCCGTGTTAAATGGTATCATCGCACCGGCATGGTGCATGATGATCTTAATATTCGGAAATTCTTTAAATATCCCGGAAACAACCAGCTTGTGCATACAGCTGGAAATCTCAAACTCCCAAGTGAGTAAATCGTTGTCCGGGTCAAGCTGTGGGTTCAATGTAGGATGTATCCATATCGGCAACCCGAAATCATTCATCATTTTAAAAAGTGGGCGAAACTGCGGTTCTGCTACAGGCACACCGTTGATACGTGTGTAGAGTTGAATCCCTTGAAGTCCACATTCCTTGACCGCACGCTCAGCCTCTTTGCATGCTTCATCTACATCATTCATCGGGAGAATCGCTGCTGCACCCATGAATTTGTCCGGATAACGCAGCACGATATCCGCAAAATCATCATTACCGATTTTTGCCAATGCCACAGCATCGGCTGTTTTCTCAACATATCTTTCAAGCGGTAGATTGGCCATAGTCAACACTTGCAATACTTTAGGGTAACGACTCATGAGTCTCATACGTATCTCCAAATCTGAGACTGCCGGTGTTTTCATTTCAATACGATCACCTATCGCAGGAACTAAAGAAGCATATTTTTTTGCAAAATTTGGCGTGAGAATGTGTGCAGCCATATCGACATACATACCATTGTACATGAATTTAAACCTTCTTTCTTTTTATTGTGCGAGCGACAGGACGTTGTAATTACAAGACTTTCTGAGATTACAACACCCCTGATGCATCACATTTTGTTATCTTGCAAGCTTGTATCCACCATCAACAGTTAAAATCTCTCCGGTTATCTGATCTGAGGCTTCCGATGCCAGATATACTACGGCCGCAGCAATCTCTATCGGCTTGTTACGGCGGCGTGTTGGGGTTTTTGCCATCCATTCATCGTTTAGCTTCATATACTTTACAGGATCTACTGCACTGCCTAAATTACTCTCTGTATATCCGGGTGCTACGGTGTTAACACAGATATTGTATTGCGCCCATTCATGGGCGAGCATCCTTGTCATGTGATTGATTCCGGCTTTTGCCACGCTATAACTGACTGTGGTTTGTGGTGTGTTTACAATTTCAGCCGCATTCGAAGAGATATTGATGATCTTTCCTCTTCCTTGCTTTTTCATTTGTTTCGCTGCAAATACAGACATGATAAACACACTGTTGAGGTCAAGATCAATCACATCATACCAATCGGCAAAATCATTGCAGTCAGATTCTATTGATTCAAACCAACGTACAGCGCCTGCGTTATTTACCAGTACATCAATCCGACCAAAATCCTTTGATACTGCCTCAACCACTTTCCTGGAATCCGCTCTGCTCAAGAGGTCACCTTTGTAATATTTGATGATTGCATTGAACTTTTTTGCTATTTCTTCAGCAACAGCCTGACCTTTTTCCTCATTACGCGACATTATGGCAACTTTTGCTCCGCACTGCGCAAATGCTTCCGCTATACCTTTTCCTATTCCGGAATTTCCGCCTGTAATCAGAACACTGAGTCCTTCCACATTAAACGCATTTTTCATTGATGTTATCATCATGTCCTCCATTTTAACTTACTTTCATCCTGTCATGATATATTAAAATTTCTCAGCGCTTAATACTCCTCCTTTGAATCATAATATTTGGTAGTGAGTTTTCATATTCTTGTAAGTTCAGGGTTTTGAGATTGGAATAAATTATTGCTTTTGTCTCTTATTTAAATGCTCCCCTCTCAATCACATACAAAAAGAGTGCAAAACCAATTAACTTGTGATATGCTTGGCTCATTACAGATTGCACAAAAAACTCGCTAACCCTTGCGACATTATTATGTCATTTGTTCAATGCCAAAAGCAACGCATAAATGAATCCATTTCATGCGTTATACGCATAAATGCCAAGGAGTTGTTGAGAAGTGAACATTGAAAGGCTGCGCCTCTTTATCGCTGTTGCAGAAAGCCTCAGTTTTACAGAAGCTTCTAAGAAAATGCATCTTAATCAGTCAAATGTCAGTCGCAATATTTTAGAGCTCGAAGAGACGCTCAACACTGAACTGTTTGAGCGTACTACGCGCAGTGTCAAATTAACCTCTACAGGCAATCTCTTTCTTGTTGAAGCAAAGCAGATTCTGCAAAACTATGATTCTATAATAAAGCGGGTAATTAACCTCGAAAAAGGTCATTCCGGTAGCCTTACTGTGGGGTATATTGACGTATTCACACAGAGCATTCTCCCCAAAACTGTCCGTTCTTTCAGGCAGAAATACCCCCTTGTTGATTTACAGCTTAAAGAACTCACTTCAGAAGAAGCAAAACAAGCTGTTCTTGAAAGGCACATTGACATAGGTTTTTTCGTTTATATCGACGGAACTGTATTTCCCGCAGAAGTACAAAATATCCACGTACACAAAGGTGATGTAAAGCTGATCGTTAGCGATGACCATCCTTTGGCTAATCAAAAAGTAATATCAGCAGACAGGCTCATGGGTGAGACTATTTTTACATATGATAAAGATGTTGCACCGGCACTTTATGATCTGATTAATAATTTATGTGTGGCTAATGGTTTTTCCCCAAACTTATTAAGCGGACACCGAAAACCCAGCACAATCATGCTCAAAGTGCAGTCAGGTCTCGGCGTGTCTGTAATTTCTTCAATTGCGACATCACTCTATCAGCCCGAACGTTACTTTAAGACCTTAAAAATAGAGGATGTTGAAATGCATTCTTATATGGATTTAATCTGGCGAAAAGGCGAAGCAAATCCATGCATTTACAATTTTGTGGAAGAGGTCTTTGAAACGATGGATCTACCTGATGAGCTAGAAATGTCTTCGGAAATAAAATAATTTTTTCGCTCCATATTGATGAGTAATCACAAGATATTACATCATAAGGATTAAAATTCAAACTGCATGACCGCTTTTTAAACACATTTATCTCATCTTCCCCTGCATTTGCAGCACTTGACAGCTTTTTGCTTTTATGTGAAAATCAGCCTTTCAAGACGTGTTTTGGGAGGGGTTGGGGTGCGCAAACTTGCTACTGCTGCATTTTCATTTACCATTGCCATTTTCCTATCGCATTTTATCTTGCCATTTAATGGGCTTCTGATTTGCGGGGCTATTGCCGCTGCATCTTTCCTTCTGGGCTTTTTGTTTCGTGGAAACCTACGTTTGCGTATCATGATAATTCTTATGGCTTTGGCTGTCGGATTTGTCTGGAGTTGGGTATTTACAATGGTTTTTATCGAACCTTCCCGGCATTTTCACGAAGAGACCATGCAGGTAACTGCCATTGTCACTGACTTTCCTGCGCCAAGGGCAACCAGAGGATATCGAGTCGATGTGACAATCCGCCGTCAAGACGCTCCGGATGTCGGCGCACGATTGTATTATTTTAACGCAATTGAGCTTAATCCGGGTGATGTGATTGCGTTTACTGCACAGTTTAGGCGAACCGAAGGGGTGCAAGACGATGTGCGCAATGATACACTCAGCGCCCGGGGGACTTTTCTTACGGCATTAGTTTCCGGCGAAATAACCATTGTGGAATCTGAGGGGCAATTACGTTTTTTTCCAAGACGCCTTTCAGAAGCAATCGCTCAGAGAATAGATGAAATCTACCCTGATGATATCGCACACTTTATGCAAGCACTGCTTGTCGGTCGGCGTGATGCTTTGTTTCGTGATTCAGCATTGGGCGCTTCGCTTTCCGCTGCCGGAATCATCCATGTCGTTTCAATATCAGGAATGCATGTGGCCTTTCTGATGGGACTGCTTGGATTTGCTTTCAAAAATAGCCGACTTTTTGCTTTTATCGGAATTCCGGTACTTATCTTTTTTATGGCCATGACCGGATTTACACCAGCGGTTACACGCGCAGGCATCATGCAGGTATTCCTCATCTGTGCTCCGATTTTCAAAAGAGAGCGTGACAGCATCACTTCCCTATCCGCAGCGCTCATCGTGTTGCTTTCTGCAAATCCTTATTCCATAGCCTCTGTCGGTTTGCAACTTTCTTTTTCAGCTACACTAGGAATCATACTGCTCACGCCTAAGATCAATTCGGGAGTCCGTGATGCCATACGTGACAGCGTCCTGTATAAAAAGAAAATCCCTAAAGTATTTATCAATTTTATAATTTCCAGTCTGGCTACCACTACAGGTGCTCTAGTCGTGACGATTCCGCTCACTGCACTGCATTTCGGCTATGTTTCACTCATTGCACCCCTGACCAATCTGCTTACGCTTTGGGCTGTTTCTCTTGCCTTTCCCATTGGGCTCATATCGGCAATTTCGAGCTTTATTTTTCTTCCCCTTGCGCAGATCATCGCTTATCCGGTCACATTGATTGCAAGATATATCATCTTCATGGCACGCACTCTGGGTACAGTACCTTATTCAATCGTTTACTCAAGTCATTCACTTTTAATGTTCTGGCTGGCCTATATCTATGTTATCTTTACCTCATTACCACTACTCAAGGCAAGACCCAGACAATATATAACCCCGACTTGTGTGTGCGTGGTCTTGCTCTTTATCATTTTGCTTATTTCCCCACTCTTGCCGGGACAAAGTGATACGACATTAACCGTACTGGATGTCGGACAGGGGTTTAGCATGGTCATTTCTTCTACAGAACATACGGTGATGATTGATTGCGGCAGTATCAGCGCCGAAAACGCAGGTGCAGTTGCACATGAATATTTAATGAGCCGCAGCAGAACGTCTGTGGATCTTTTAGTAGTCACTCATTTTCATGCCGATCACGTCAATGGGATTGAATTTTTACTCAGCAGAATTCCTATTTCAGCACTCGCCATACCTGATCCTGATGGTTCTTTTGTTGCTGAGCATATAATCGCACTTGCAAGACGGCGAGGAGCTGATATAATATATGTCACAGAGACACTTTATGTTTCCATGGGTGAGCTATCATTGAGCCTCTTCCCTCCTGTGGGATTTGGCTGTATTAATGAGCGCGGTGTATCTGTACTCATTTCGGGAGAGATTTACGCACTGGTCACAGGTGACATGAATACTTCCACTGAGCGTATTCTGGTGCGAAACAAAGATCTTCCAAGTGTTGATGTACTCATTGTAGGTCATCATGGCTCAAGACATTCCACATCCGAAGAACTCTTACATGCCATTACCCCGGAAATCGCAATCATACCGGTGGGGCGCAATAGCTTTGGTCATCCGACATATGAGGTGCTGGAAAGACTTGCAAATCATTCAATTGTTGTTTATCGCACTGATCTTGATGGCCGAGTTACAGTAAGAAAGTAATATGATACCAAATCATGCACATGCACATGAGATGCGGTTCAAAATGTGTTTAAAAACACAGGCTTTTACAGATAATGGTTAGGAGGTAGTTATGCCGCAAAAAAATAAGTCTAACGATGGGTACAAGGCCTTTGTTGATGCGCTCAAGGCAGAAACTATTGACTGTTTATATATACTGCACGGTGAAGAGCGTTATTTGCTTCAACACAGCTTGACAAGATTGCGCAGCTTACTGTGTCCCAACGGACTCAATGGCTTTAATTACAAACGCTACGAAGGTAAAGTTTTAACGCTTGATACACTAGACGAGGCCATTGATACACTCCCAACATTTGCAAGCAGAACGCTTATCGAAATACATGATTTCGATATTTTCAAGTGCAATGATGCTGATAAGAAGAGACTTGGAAGAACTTTTTCACAACTGCCGGAATATGTCTGTGTGTTATTTGTTTACAATGCCGTTGACTATAAGCCGGATCGGCGAGTCAAGACCAATACTGAAATTTTAAAATATGCCAATGTTGTTGAATTTCCGGTGCAGGAACAAGGAGCACTCACTAAATGGATTGCCAAGCATTTTGCTGATGCCGGCAAGCGTATCAGCAGCGATAATGCGAGATATCTGGCACTGATTACCGGCGGCTATATGTCCACCTTGCTTGGCGAAATCGAAAAAACAGCCGCATTTACGCGCAGTGATGTTGTCGAACGTGCTGATATTGATGCGGTGGTCACACCTGTGCTGGACACGGTCGTATATAAAATGACCGATGCCATTGCAAAGTCTGAGCATGCCTTGGCCATGAAAATCATGGACGAATTACTGAGGATGAAAGAACCTGCGCACAAGTTGTTATTTAGCATCTCTCTAACCATGCGTCAGCTCATGGCCGCTCGTGTATGTATCGAAAGCAACCATCATGTGAAAGACCTGATGCATATGTGTGGTATTCGATTTGATTTTCAGGCCAAAGCGCTCATGGATACTGTGCGCACTATGAGCTTAAAAAGTTGTTGTGAAGCTGTATTACACTGCTCAGATACGGCACTTGCGCTCAATAGCTCTTCTGAGCCGGAAGCATGTCTCACAGAGCTTATTTTAAAACTGGCTTTTTAATGCGGTTGCATTCCATTGCAAAGTCGTTTTGAATATCCTATACACAGTAATCTATAAACTTAAAGGTTGAAAGCTTACATGAAAAAGACGATCCGGGAGATCATTGTCGTAGAAGGCCGATATGACAAGAATGTTGTTGCGCAGGTAGTTGATGCAACCATTATTGAGCTTTCTGGATTTGGCATTTTCTCTGATAAAGATAAACTCAGCCTTTTGCGTAAGCTCGCAGACAAATGTGGTCTAATCATTTTCACCGATAGTGATAGAGCCGGTTTTTTTATTAGAGGTAGGTTGTGCGGTATGTTAGATAACCTCAATATAAAACATGCCTATATTCCCGATTTGTTTGGCAAAGAAAAACGCAAGCCGACGGCATCAAAAGAAGGCAAGCTCGGTGTAGAGGGTATGAGTCCCGATGTGATTTTAAACGCTCTTGAGCGCGCAGGTGCAACTTTTGACATGGACACCAAAGCGTCCGGTAAGCGTCAGTCTATTAGTAAGGCAGATCTTTTTGAGGTCGGCCTTTCCGGCTGTCCTGACAGCGCAAATAAGCGTCAAAAGCTGCTATATTATCTTGAATTGCCCGAAAGACTGTCGGCCAATGGTCTTTTAGATATACTCAACACACTTTATACAAAAGATGAATTTTTGGATATTTTAAGTTCCATATGGTGACGAAATGCGTCGTATTACTTTTCTTAGTACATTTTGAAATTTTAATATGCAAAGTATATTATCTCATGGTATAATCTCACTGGTTTACTGGTTTCTACACATTCTTAAAGGTGGGTGATTTTTCAGATGAGATGTCCTTTTTGTGGTTTGCCGGAGAGTAAAGTCGTTGATTCACGACCTGCTGAGGAAGGCGTAACGGTCAGAAGACGCAGAGAGTGTCTCCAATGCCAAAAACGGTTTACGACATACGAGATCATGGAGAGACTACCATTGATTGTCATAAAAAAAGATGGCAGCAGACAGACTTTTGACAAACAAAAGCTTGTCAACGGTATACTCAGAGCATGTGAAAAAAGACCTGTCACATTGGCAGATATCACCGCAGTTGCCGATGAAATTGAGCAGGAACTTCAGAATTCACTGGAGCGTGAAATCATGTCCACCCACGTTGGCGAAATGGTCATGAAGGGGCTCAAATCACTTGATGAGGTCGCTTATGTACGCTTTGCCTCAGTTTACCGACAGTTTCGCGACATCAATACTTTCATGGATGAGCTTAATAAATTACTAAACGAAAATAATTCATAGCCATTACAAAGGATTTGCTGCGGATCTGGATCTAGTACTTCATTCTTGAAATAAGTTTGCAAAAATTGTGGTAGGTTTTTTCGTCTGGCAAGGCAAAAAACTGCGGGAATACCACTGGTCTTTCAAGGTTTTTTAACGAAGTCAGACGGAACAAAGATGCCGCAAAATTTGTAAGCTTATTTTGAGA
>WQVH01000022.1 GCA_009781695.1 Oscillospiraceae bacterium | reverse complement strand
TATTGAGATATTTGGAATTTTGACTATTGCATTGGCGGCCTATATGGATGTGCTGAATGTAAGATATATGATCGTATTTTTGGTTGTGTATGCGATATTTGGTTCCATAATAAGTATGAGTGCCTTCTCCCAACAAATATACACCCAAAAGCTGCGCATATCTCTAGTTGACATGTTAAAGTCTCTGTTTCTATGTGTATTGGAATTTGCGTTCTTTCGATATGTTATGGCCGCTGTGCGTTTTATTGCATTCCTCAGATATAGGAAAAACAAAAATACTTGGGGCAAAATTGAGCGGGTGTAGTGTATCATTTATATTCTTATCAGGAAGTCAGTCCGGATATCGATCCATTTTCACCTGAAAACAAAGTGATTATCGCCACAGGTGCACTGACCGGAGCAACGGTTCCCACCGGATGATGTCGTCGCGCTTTTTCCGCCGCTGGGCGGTGGGTAGTTAATTGCGCATTGGTGATTGCGCGACAATACAAGTACAGGGGCGGATCAATCCGCCCCTGTACAATTTGAATGCAAAATGAGGGAGTTATAAAAACAAAGCAAATAATTGCGTGCGGTTTTTGACCTTAGTCTTCGCATAGATATTGGAAAGATGTTTGCTCAGCGTGGCATGGGTGATATAGAGCACCTGACACATCTCATCGCTGCCTTTTCCGGCGCAGATCAAAGATACTATTTCAGTCTCTCTTTTAGTCAGACCATAGTTTACGGAGGCTTTGAGTATTCTATCTACGCCATCGCCGCCTGATAATTTCCGATCTTCCAAAAGGGCGAAGTATTTACGCTCTAACGGATCTTTTAGTGTATTCATGATATATACATCGCGATCCGAAAAATCATTGAGTGATTTTTCGCGCTGAATTCCAAGGACAGCAAGCGGTACATCCTTATGCACCAACGCAACAAACAATCCCCAGAACATGCCCTTCGGCTGCCAAACATCGCGGTACACTCTGGTCTTCTCCCACTTGCCCGGTTGGATAATATCCGACTGACGAAATACTGAGCTATAGGGCAACATGACAAACTCGTCCCAGCGAGGATATTTTCCTTCGATAAAGAAATTATGAGACAGGCGATCATCATGATATTCAGTTGAAACAGGATTGGTCAGGGTAACTCGGCCATTTTCTCTTCCGGCCTGAAACACCACACCGATGTTGTATGGCACGAGTGTGCGGATCTGTTGCAAGAACGTATTGCAGGTCTCGGGATAAGTCGTGCAATAGTTTATGCGTGTGGTCATTTGGATGAGAAACTGCCATTCATAATCGAACAATGTTGAACTCAAGATGTGTCACTCCCTATATTTGCTCTTTGCTTTTGTGTTCTGTTACTGTGATTTATTGCAAATAGATGTTATGCGATTTGTGTGTACATAAGATTGGGTATGGAATCGTAACCAATTTAGCACAAAATGAGCATGATTTCAAGAAAAATTATGAAATAATGTAATATTATTATTTCATGACACATATATAATGTATGATGGCTGCTTATGCAGCTCGAAGTTATGTAAAAATATCCATGTAAATTGCATCGATATATTTATTATAGTAGGAGGAGAAGGAATGATATTTTCGGAAAAACATGATCTCATGAGGAAGCTTGCGCGTGATTTCGCTGAGAACGAACTCACCAATGAAATTCTTGATGCCGTTGATGAAGGCGCTGAGTATCCAAAAGAAATCCTTAACAAGATGGGCAAAGCCGGTTTCTTCGGCATCAAAACCCCGGTTGAATACGGGGGACAAGGCTCAGACACAGTATCTTATGTTATCGTCGTTGAGGAAATTGCGCGTGTCAGTGGTGTGTCGGCTGTTTGGGTGTCATCGCCGAACTCTCTGGGCGGCGGGCCGCTCATGCTTGCCGGCACGGAAGCTCAATTGCAAAAGTACCTCAAACCGGTAGCACTTGGCGATAAAATACCATCATTTGCGCTGACTGAACCCGGAGCCGGTTCGGATGCGGGCGGCACAGTGACGACTGCTGTTAAAGATGGAGACTATTACATACTTAACGGACGCAAGACATTTATCACCGCAGCACCTGTTTGTGACTTTAGCATCGTATATGCCAAAACTGATCTTAGCGAGAAAGCCAGAGGCCGTTCACGCGGTATTTCTGCGTTTATCGTGGATATGAATTTGCCGGGCGTATCATGCGGCAAAGCAGAACACAAAATGGGTCTGATCGGTTGTCCGACATCAGATATCATTCTTGAAGATGTGCGCGTACATAAAGACGATCTGCTGGGCGAGGAAAACAGAGGATTCCAAAATGCAATGAAGACGCTCGACATAGGTCGTATCGGCGTTGCTGCGACCAGTATCGGCGTAGCACAAGGTGCATTTGACGAAGCGGTCAAATATGCCAAAGAGCGCAAGCAATTTGGTCAGCGTCTGGCCAATTTCCAAGCCATAAGCTTTATGATTGCCGAGATGGCAACGAAGCTCCAAGCCGCAAAAGAACTGACCTACAGAGCTGCGCAGCTCAAAGACATGAATAGCCCGGAAGCCGGTACAGCAGCATCTATGGCCAAATACTATGCTGCGGAAGTATGTAATGAGATTTGTGCAAAAGCAGTTCAAATCCACGGCGGCTACGGTTATATCAGGGAATACAAGGTTGAGCGCATGTATCGTGACTGCCGCGTGTTTACCATCTTCGAAGGTACATCGCAGGTACAACAGATGGTCATTGCGGGCAACATAATTGGAAAGTAGGAGGGAAGTAATATGAAAATAATCGTTTTAGCAAAGCAAGTACCGGATACCAATGAGGTAACGATCGATCCTGTAACCGGTACACTCATTCGTGAGGGCGTTCCGTCCATACTCAACCCCGATGATGCCAATGCGCTTGAAGAAGCACTTGCGCTTAAAGATCAAAACCCCGGCACAACGGTTTCTATTATTTCTATGGGACCTCCGCAGGCAACATATATGCTCAGAGAATGTTTGTCCATGGGTGCTGATGATGCTTATTTGCTTTCCAGCCGCGCATTTGCCGGAGCAGACACCGCAGCGACTTCCACCACGCTTGCAGCGGGTGTGAAAAAAATCGGCGACTATGATTTGATTTTTGCAGGACGTCAGGCGATTGACGGTGACACTGCTCAAGTTGGACCACAAACAGCGCAGCGTCTGGGCATTCCATCTGTCTCTTATGTTCAAAAAATCCGTGAAGTCAAAGACAAAACAATTGTGGTTGAACGTGCGCTTGAAGATGGATTTGAAGTCATCGAAGTGCAGAAACCATGTGTGCTCACAGCGATTAAAGAACTCAATATGCCGCGTTATATGACCGTCAAACAAATTGAGGATGCATATGCTAAAGAGATCAGTGTGTGGGATGAAAAAGACTTAAATGTATCTCCTGACAAAGTGGGTCTTGGAGCCAGCCCGACGCAGGTTGCCAAAAGCTTTACTCCGCCGCCGAAGGGTGCAGGGGAGATGCTCAGCGGCACAGTTCCGGAGATGGCAGCAACCCTTGTTGCAAAGTTAAATGAGAAGCATGTGCTTTAATAAGAAGGGAAGTGAAGTAAATGGCAGTTAAACTACTGAGTGAAAAATGTAAGGGTTGCGAAAAATGTATATCTTTGTGTCCGCAAGGCGCTCTGTCCATGGATGGTAAGCTTGCGGTGATCGGCCCGGAATGTAATATGTGTAACCAGTGTACTGAACCAAAGTTTTGCCCATTCGGCGCTTTTGAATATGTAGAAACCGCAGCTGCGGAAGTGGGCGTAGATATTTCTCTGTACAAAGATGTTTGGGTGTTTGCCGAGCAGCGTGACGGTAAGCTCATGAACGTCTCTCTTGAGCTTTTGGGAGAAGGCAAGAAACTTGCTGACAATATCGGATGCAAGGTATGCGCCATTCTGTGCGGTGAAAATGTAGAAAACCTGATCACTGAGTTATATGAATATGGCGCAGATGTTGTCTACTATGCAAGCGCACCGGAGCTGAAAACATACAATCCGGATTCTTACACCAAAGTCATCAATGACGCCGTTGTTAAATACAAACCTGATATCGTGCTCTTCGGTGCTACGCACATCGGTCGTGACCTAGGCCCCTGTGTCGCAGTTAAAGCTGAAACAGGCTTGACGGCAGACTGTACTCAACTGGATATTGATCCGACAGATAAAAAGCTCATGCAGACACGCCCGGCATTTGGCGGTAATCTCATGGCAACGATCGTCTGCCCGAAGCATAGACCGCAGATGTCCACTGTGCGTCCGGGTGTTATGTCCAAGCTTGAGCGTCAGCCGAATAGAACCGGAGCGCGTGTTGATCTCGAAGTGTCTTTCAAACCGGGCGATATCCGTATGGAAGTTGTTGAAATCGTGAAGGCCATGAAAGAAATCGTTTCGCTGACTGATGCCGAAGTTATTGTTTCCGGTGGCGCAGGTGTCGGAAGTGCTGAAGGATTTGCAACGGTTAAAAAACTCGCAGACCGCCTTGGCGGTGTAGTGGGTGCGTCTCGTGCTTGCGTTGATGCAGGTTGGATTGACCATTCACATCAAGTGGGACAGACAGGTACAACCGTTAAGCCCAGATTGTATATTGCTTGTGGTATCTCCGGGGCGATTCAGCACTTGGCCGGTATGCAGTCTTCGGACTATATTGTTGCAATCAACAAGAGCGATAATGCACCGATCTTTGAAGTCGCAGACTATGGTATCGTAGGAGATCTTCATAAAGTTATCCCGGCGATCATAGATGCTTTGGGGTAGCACCCCGAACTTCAATACGACTATAGAGCAGCATATAATATACTCACGATGCTTTATCATTAAATGAAATATAAATTGCCTCATGTATTTTTCCGGACACACGGTTTTTCGGAATAACTCATGAGGCAATTTAATTGAGACATACAGTTGCGTGTATGCGTTGCGTAGAAGTGCGGAAGTTGGAATTGTGAAATTTAGTAAAAATCTAAAAACTATAGCAACTGATGATGTGCTGATGCGTGAAGATTATGCGCCGAGTATTCCGGTGACGATAGGTATAGTTAAAATGATGCCAATCGCCGCAAAGAGCATGAACAAGAGATTGGGCTTTAATACCTCCTTGACCACAATGCCCTTTTCATCACCATAGTACATGGCCGCAGTGACGACCGATGCGGGCGTGAGCGCCGACATGCAAGTGAAGAAGCCGACGATGATGCCCATCGCAGCAGCGTATACAGGCCCCGGCATTCCCGTAGCAGTAAATAGTGCCACGCTCAATGCAAAGAAGACCTGGACAATGATCACGCTGGAAATGAAGTTGGTAATGATGATTCCCACGATGACCATCAGTGCAGCGAGTAAAAATGGAGTCATGCCCTCGACCAATGGACCAAAGATGCTATTCATCCACGGCACAATATTGCTGGCAAATCCTGAACTCATAGGAGAGCCGAGGAAAATGACGACGGCCAAGAAAATAATAAAAGGCAAAGATACATTCTTGGCGCTTTCCATGATATTCATGACCGGCTTACCCTCCGCACGAACAAGGCACAAGAAGACGATCGCCAAAATTGCGGGAACCGTAGCCCCCCAACTGACAATAGTCCTGAACATATCAGCTGCTGCGCCTGTGGCTACAGCAGGTCCGCCTAAAATAGCCAATGCAATATCGGGCACTAAGATGAAAACTAAAAGAGCCAATGTGGTGATGAGCGCAATTTTGCCACGCTTACCCAGCGGCGGATCTTCATTTTTCCGATATTCATCAACTTTGAAGTTGAGCAATGGCTTTACATCCGGATTGTAAATGCGTATGACCACCATGATGAGTACATACATGATGATGGCAAAAGGAATGCCCACCGCAAACCATTGGGCATAAGAAATTTGTACACCCAATTGACTGTAGATGAGACCGATGAGCAGATTGGGGAAAAACTTTGCTATCGGTGATGCAATGCTCAACACACCATTGCCCCACAATGTACCTAACATGAGTGCCTTGTACAAAGAGTGAGACTTTTCCAAGCCAAGGTTTTCGCAAAACCGCTTAGTGAGGGCCAGATACATGACCGCCAAAGCAAGATTTTGCATGAACATACCCACCACAATGTTACTCAGCAGGAACATTCCGATGATTACATAGGGCTTGCCTTCGATAGATTTTCTGGTGAGAAACCAGTTAGCAACCTTTTTGATTGCACCGGTCTCATTAAGACAACCATCCAAAATCAGGAAGACAATCAATAGTATGACTGCGAAATTACCCAGAGCTTCCATCCATAATGCATTGTGAGACCAAACTCTGGTGACTTCACCTGCGGCATCCACCGATTGGATGATGCCGGTCATGCCTAAAACAGCCATGCACAGCAGAGAGCCCCAGAGTGTTTCGTTCATGAGCCACAAATATAAGGTTGGAATGACGACTGCGATCAGTCTAATGCCTTCAATTCTGAGATATTCGTTCGGTTGTGGAATGAACCACAGCAGTATGCCTATAACCAGAGCAATTAGATAATTTATATATCGCGCCCTTGGAAATGCCGGTTTATCGTTTAACGACATTTTATCCCTCCTATTACTAAAGATATTTGAAGATGTATTGCTTCTTTGGAATCTTTTGAAACTAGGACTGTACTAAATTTCACTTATTCAACTGGTGTTGTTGCTGTGTGCGCAGATTCGTTTTCATGTTTTCTGCCTAAGGCAGCTACTTGAGTATCTGGTTTAACATAGCGTGAATATTCTTACTAGGGATGTTGCGTTTTGTGTATCGTATGTTCAATACGATGCACTAGTGCGGCAAAACTGCTGATTCCACCTCGCTTTCATTCTTTTGATTTCATATAGCGTCTAAACGTTCACGAGAGGTAGCATATCTAAAACCAGTTTATATGTCAAGAGGAAATGAACTAAACGCTCAAAAAAGCATATATTTTGAACGAATTTTTTGTGACAATATGCCAATGTGCCGATGGGCGAAGTCAGAGCGCCCAATATGTTTTGCCCGTCATGTTGATACTTTTTACAGCGAATACATTGTAAATGTCTAAAAATGTGTTAAAAATGCTTAAAAACACTTTGCGCACTGAGATTTATATGATAATATACTGGATAGTGCCTACCAAGGTAAATGCGCAATTACCAAAAAGTATAAAATTTGGAGGAGGAATACTATGGGAACGATGAACATTCGTGGATTTAATGGGAAATATGCAATGATCGATCTCACCACACGAAAATACGAGGTGCGTGATTTCGATGAGGAAACACTCAAGAATTTCCTCGGAGGCCCGGCGCTTGGCGCAAAAATACTATACGATGAAATGCCCGCAAATACCCCCTGGGATGCACCGGAGAGCATTGTTGGTTTTGTAACAGGCCCAACCAACGGCAACGGACCGCTCATTGGCGGACGCTACACAGTCGTGAGCAAATCACCGGTGACCAATATGTGGAATGATGCAAACAGCGGCGGACATTTCGGCCCCAAATTACGTAAAGCGGGGTTAGATGCCGTATTTGTAAAAGGCATATCAGAAAAGCCGGTATACATCTTTGTTGACAACGGCAATATTTCATTCCATGACGCATCTGCTGTGTGGGGAAAAACAATCGAAGCAGCCGAACATGCAATTTATGAAGAGCTCGGCGACAAGACCGTAGGCATTTCACTGATCGGACCGGCCGGTGAACGCAAGTCATTCATGGCTGCGGTCATGAACGATACGCACCGTGCAGCGGGACGCGGCGGAAGCGGCGCAGTTATGGGTAGTAAAAATCTCAAAGCCATCGTATGCCGCGGCAATGCAAAAACAGAAGTTGCGGACAAAGAAACGATCGTGAGCCTAAACAAAGAAATGGCTGAGTGGTGTAAATCAGGCCCACTGGCTGATACTGCGGTGCATTTGTTTGACAACTGGGGTACCGGTGGTATCACAGCAGGTTCTATACACAGCGGTGATGCCAGTGTCAAAAACTGGGGCGGTGTTCCATCCGAACTCACAGAGGAGCAAATCAATGCGGTGACATCGCAGGAGATGGACAAGAAGTATAAAGTAAGCAAGTACAACTGTAACAATTGTTCATTAGGTTGCGGTGCGATATACGAAATCAAAGATGGCAAGTATCCTATAAAGGAAACAGGCCGTCCTGAGTATGAGACGAATACGATGTTCGGCTCAGGACTTGGCTCCGGTGATCCGGAAGTGGTCAACTGGTGTAATTTCCTGTGTAATGAGTATGGTTTCGATACCATTTCTTTCGGCGGCACAATTGCATGGGCTATGGAATGTTACGTCAATGGCCTGTTCACTCTTGAAGAAATGGGCGGCATTGATCTGAAATGGGGTAATGACGAGGCCATCGTCCAAATGGCCGAAGCCATGTGCAAAGGGACTACCGAGATGGGTAAAGTGCTCAATCTGGGTGCTTATGCGGCAGCGAAACATTATGGCCGCGGCATGGAATATGTGATGCATGCCGGGGGCATTGAAGCGCCGCAGCATGATCCGCGTCTATCACCGGGACTTGCGCGCACATTCAAATATGACCCGACACCGGGCCGTCATGTTAAGGGCGGTCAGGGCTTCCTCGCGGCCTCACATCTGCCTCCGGAAGTAAAATATAATTTTGACTCTCCCGATAATGCAATGCGCGATGTCGCCGGTGTTATTGACACAGAACTCACCAATCTGGGCGGATTCTGCCTCTTTGATGTACCATTCCCGGAAGGGCATAAGGGCAAGATCTTGACAGCGGTGACCGGCGTGAACTACGAGGGCGAAAATGAGCGCAAGTTAGCATTACGTTCACAAACTCTGCGCCATGCGTTTAATCTGCGCGAGGGCATCACGCGTGAAGATGCTTCAATAGCAGACCGTTTGATCGGAAAGCCTCCGATGACCGATGGACCGCACAAGGGCATTACAATTGAAGGCGAAAAATTGGCAGATATGTTCTTCGAGGCCATGGACTGGGATTTGAAAACAATGGTTCCATCAAAAGCTGCGCTTGAAGATCTTGGCGGGCTTGAAAATGTGGTTGCGGATCTCTACGGAAAGTAATGAAATATGCTGACTATTAATGCAAAATTTGTAGCCAATGAGCTGACTCCGGGACTTGAAAATGGGACGTATTGTATAGCGGATGGCTCGTCTGTCACTGATCTGATCAAGCAATGTGAAAGACAAAGCGGAGCAAGTATTCCCGATCAGAATTATCAGTATATGTACCCCATGTTCAATGGCAAAGCGATTAGGCTAGATAGTCCGCTAATCGAGGATGGAACGCTGCATTTATGCCGCATTGTAATGGGTGGGTGACTCAGCGATATACACAAGGGAGGTTATCCGTCATTTTGACGGATAATCTCCTGATCGGTTTTGCGAGGGGTTTAAACTAAACCTCAGCTTTGATTTTTTTGAGCTGTGCAAAGCGCGGCAGGCCATTTTGCAAGAGCCGTTCATTTTCGCCCTGAATGAGCGGGAGGACATAGTCAATAAACTCTTGAGTTACATTTGTACCGCAAGTGCTGATCCACTCTCTCGGTACATTTTTTTCCATATTTGCGCAAACAGAAAGCGGTTCATAGGTAATGCCGCATCTGTACTTACCATGGTCATTTTCTCTGGTAAAGCAGACCATTTTTCCGGTGTGACCGTCAATAGCATGTTCAACCGCTGATTTACCTGCGAGAAACGCCTCTTCAATATCTGTTTGAGAAGCGAGATGCGCAGCGCAACGTTGCAGTAAGCTCAGCTCAATGCCGCGCACTTTGGCACCGGTTTTCTGTCCGGCGGCGTGTGCAAGTCTGGCTGCGAGTCCTCCGAGCTGTGCATGCCCGAAGCCATCGGTTTCTGAAATTTGCGCTTTGGCGACAAATGTACCATCACGATGTCTTACGCCCTCAGAGACGGCAACGAGGCAATTGTTTTTTTCTTCGAATGTCCTTTGCACATTGCGCAAAAAGTCGTCCATTTCAAATGGAATTTCCGGCATATATATATAATCAGGACCCAAACCATGAATGCTTGCAAGCGCAGAAGCTCCGGTGAGCCAGCCTGCGTGGCGGCCCATGATCTCGATGACGGTGATGGCTCCGGTGTCATAGACATGGCAATCTTTGTATACTTCCGATATAGTAGTTGCAATATATTTGGCGGCGCTGCCGAAGCCCGGGCAATGGTCTGTTCCGACCAGATCGTTATCAATGGTCTTAGGAACGCCAATGACGCGGCATTCATAACCGATACGCTGCATATAATCGTTTACTTTAGAGCAGGTGTCCATAGAGTCATTGCCGCCATTGTAAAAGAAGTAGCGAATATTGTATTTTTCAAAAATTTCATGAATACGCTTGAGTTCGTGTTCTTCTTTGATCTTGTATCTGCATGAACCCAATTCTGAAGATGGGGTGTTCATGAGTAGTTTAAGCTCATCGGCATCTTCTTTGCCCATGTCATAGAGATTATCGTTTAAAACGCCGACAATTCCGTGCGCAGCACCGTAAACATGCGTAATTTCAGGTGCATCGAGTGCGGTTCTGATGACACCGTATGCACTGGCGTTTATCACCGATGTTGGGCCACCGGATTGGCCGAATATGGCAGCTCCGATCAATTTGTTTTTCATAATAATGACCATTCCTTTCGTATTTCGTCACTCACGGGTACTTGGTCAAATGTATCTGAAATACTGTGTAATCACCGTTTCTCGTAGGGCGCGGCATCTCTGGCGCGCCGTTTGTTGATGTGTGATTTTTTCTTGCGGCGCATTAAGGATGCTGCGCCCTACATCTGTCTATTGTGACCTGTAATGACACTACGAAGAATATCACAGCAGCACCTTAAAATCAAATGTTTTTAAGTGCAAAACTATGTTATACTAACTGCATCGAAATAGAGGAGAGAATTTCATGAAACAACTTTGTGAATCTGCAATCAAGCTGCTCGAAGCAGGGGAGTGCTTTGTACAAGCAACCATATTGGAAAGCTCCGGTTCGGTACCCAGAGGCAAAGGGGCGTGTATGCTTTGCCTGAAAGATGGACGTATTCTGGGAACCATCGGTGGCGGTGCGATTGAAGCAGGAATAATAAAAATAGCCCGGAGTGTCTTTAATAACCGGACAGCAACTGTTGTGGATATGAAACTTGATGGAAAAGATGCTGTGGCAACAGGCATGATTTGCGGAGGTAGTGCAACGGTCTTCGTTGACTTTATTGATGCGAAAAATCCCGCAAATCTTGAATTTTTTGCAACAATGCTGACGGCACTTAAAAAGGGCATCCGCACAAGTATGATCATTGCACCGCCAACGAAAGATGCGTATGCTGAACGTTTTCAATGTCTGCTGCCGCATAATGGGACACCACAAGTCACACAGGGTATGGCGCAAGATGTGCTGATATACCTCAGTGGTGAGACTGAGCGTGTACCTCAAATGGATCGCCCTAAAATATATATGCACCGTCTGGGCGCAGATGGGACAGCTTACGTTTTTGGTGCCGGTCATTGCGGCGTGCAGCTTGTGCAGGTGCTCAACACTATTGGATTTCGAACGGTTGTCATTGATGATAGGGCAGAGTTTGCAAATGCAGTGCGCTTTCCGGATGCTGATGAGATTTTAGTTCCGAAGACCATGGATTTATCATTTGGTCAAATTGAATGGAGTGAAGACAGCTACATCATAATCGTTACCAGAGGACATGCGCAAGACGAATTGGTCTTGCGCGGGGCGCTGAAAACTCCGGCCTGTTATGTCGGCATGATTGGAAGCAAGACCAAGCGAAATAATATATACAGAAGGCTCTTGGCTGATGGGTATACTCAGGCGGATATAGACAGCGTAAATAGCCCGATAGGCATACCTATCGAGGCGGATACGCCGGAGGAAATAGCGATAAGCATTGCAGCGGAGCTTATTCGTGTAAGAGCCGGGCGAAAGGGGGGTGAGTCTTAACTCTCCATAACCCGGATGCGCCGCCTGTATATGGGCAAAACGATAATCAGTGCGACAATGGACAATACGACCGGTATAGCAGCCATCCGAAACATCACCGAAAAATCATACTGATTACGCACCAAACCCCCGGCAACAGGGCCCAAAAATAGACCCAGATCCATGCCGATATATAGCGTATTACTCGCCACACTGCGCTTGAGCGGAGTTTCCATTTGCATCGCCATCGCTTGAAGCGGCGGCTGCGCTGCGCCAAAACCAAGCGCAGCGATTACTGCTGCAATGATGATCATCCATAATGCACTGCTTGAGCCGATCAGGAAAAGCGCAATAGCAAAAAGCGCAAGACCGGGGAACATGATTTGACCCAGTCCGAACTTATCTGTCAATAGTCCGCTCAGCGGTCTGGATACCGCAAGCACTATAGCCAACACCAAATAAAAAGTAGAAATACCTGCAATGCCCTGCTCTCTGCCAAAGTCAAACATGTATGTATGAATCATAGCATGCGGCATGAGCAACAAGAACATCATAATTGTAGGGGGCAGGGCATGGACGGTCAATATATTCTTATACCATGCACCGGTGCTTGCAATTTCTTGCTTGGTTCTGTTATCAGGTGCAAGTATTACCGAAGGGATCATGGCAATGACGAACACAAGCGCTCCGAAAAGGAACATCAGTGTAAATCCAAAAGACTCTGTGCGTAGCGCAGTGCCGAATCTGATCAGCTCATTGCCTATAAAGGGTGCGATGGCGCTGGCAACAGCGCCGCCGATGCTAAATATGCCCATACCCGCAACCATTCTGGCCTTCGGCAAATGATCTCCGGCCAGAGTCATGAGTATCAGCCCTATAAGGCTAAATTGCATACCATGTATGACTCTGAAAATGATAAACATAGGTATATAATGAAATACTGCATACCCCAGATTGGCAACGGCGCCGAGTATGAATGTAAATACAAGTAGCTTGCGTTTGTCCACCTTGGTTGTCACCGGTCCTGCAAATGGGCGCATGGCCAAGGCCACGCCGAAGAACATTCCTGCAAGCAGGCCGATTGTTCTGGGCGTTGCACCCAGAAACTCTGCGTATGTAGCAACCAGTGGATTTACTGAGAAATGAGCCAGACACAACATAAAATTAGCCAGCATGACGCATATGAAGTTTTTGTTCCATATGGTTGTAGGTTCGTACAAACTTTTATTTGTTTCCAATATATATTCTCTCTCTCAAAAACTTTCCCAGATTACCACCCATTATAAACGGAGCGAAAGCGCAATTGCAATTGTTATTTTTTTGATGCGGTCGATTATGTACCGTTATGGAGGTTTGTAATTGTAAAAAATAACAGCAAGTTTTGTTGCAAATTAGCATTTTTGCTAAACATGACACTATATAGTGTATATAATCAGAAAAACGTTGACTAATGTATCAATATCACGTACCATCTTGTGGGGCTAAAATGCCCTCGCTTGGCTGTAGATAATAACTTCGGTCACAATTGTGCTGAAGGAGTTATAAAAAGAGCTTAAGATTATTTTGATCTTAAAAAATGGAGGTGCATTCAAGACAAACTTTATAAGTCAGCGTAAGACGGAAAAACTAATCATGAAAGAGGAAAAGAAAAAAATGAGGAAAATCAAAAAGTCAATCGCCTTGCTGCTTAGCTTACTGATGATTGCATCATTTGTAGCAGCTTGCACATCTCCGACAACGACTGACCCGGGTGATACCACCGGTGGTCAAGAAGCAACTAGACCTGTTCCGGGTCAAGAAGGTGGACCGGACGCAGGAATCACTGTAGAAGCTGAAGGTCCGCAAGACGGTGCACTGCTTGCAGATCATATAAATATCATAAAAGATACTTCAACAGTCACCGTAGTGAACCCGAATCTGCCCGCAGGCGGTACAGTACCTACTGCATGGGTATACAATCTGGTTCACGACAGACTGGTCGAAGTTATGGGACCGGGTGAATATGTACCGGGTCTTGCAATACGTTGGGAAACAGAAGATTTCCAAACCATTAGATTCTACCTGCGTGAAGGCGTAGTATGGCATAATGGCGATGAGTTTACCGCAGAGTGCGTAGCCTTTACAATCAATGTTGCAAAAGACCATCCGGCAGGCACGGCATTTGCAAGATGGCGCGTAGTAGAAGAAGTCACAGTTATCGACAGATACACCATCGAAATTGTACTGGACAGCCCCGATGTAGACTTCTTGTTCCTTGTCTCTCACTGGGCGACACCCATACTCAACCAAAGCGAATTTGAAGCAGACCCTGACAACCCCATGTGGGCGTCTGTCGGCACCGGGCCTTTCCAAATCGTAGATTTCTCATCTTCGGACTTCATTACCATGGAACGTTTCGACGGTTTCTGGGGCGATCCTGCACCGACACGCAGCATAACCATGTGGGCAATTCCTGAAATGGCTGCACGTGCAGTAATGCTTCAATCCGGCGAAATGCAAGTGAGCTTCGAAATGTCAGTTGATGATCTGGACAGACTGGCAGCTATGGATGACTTTACCGTCATTGAAGATTTGCTCGCATTCCCGGTTCCTCTCGGCTTTAACTCTCAAGGCGATGAAATCATGAGAGATCATAACTTCAGAAGAGCTGTTGCACATGCGCTTTATCTACCTGACATAGCCATGGTTGCAAACGGAAACTGGGCAGTACCGCTGTGGGACGGCACACTTTGGGGCTTGCGCACACCGTACCGCAGAAATGACATCCCTGCATGGGAATTCAACCAAGAATTAGCAAGAGAATATCTGGCACAATCAGTATACAATGGTGAAGTGCTCGAAATCGCAACAGCAGGTCCGACACAAATTAGAGCTGCTGAAATGATTCAACTGCAACTGGCAGAAGTGGGCATCATTGTAGAGATTGAAATTATGGATATCCCATCACTGGTCAGCGCATTTTTGTACAACCCTGATTCAGAACGTCAAATGCTCCTGTTCGCACTCGGCTTTGGTCCTTCGGCTGTAGGCTCTATGACCGGCGTATTCTATCCGGGCGTAGGCAATAACAGACTCAACGTAAACAACGATTATCTCAGTGATCTCATCCGTCAACTGGCCTCAGAACCGGATGTTGATGCGCAAAGACAAATTGCATATGCGATTCAAGAGTTCTTCTGGGAAGATCTGACAGCCCTTTCGCTGTGGCATGGTACACTGGGTATCACTACAGTAAACGGCATCGGTGGATTGCACCTGTGGGGTGACACTTTCCGTTACCATCTCAGAGGTATATTCTGGGATCTCAACGACACTCCGGAATCACTGCGCCCATAGTTTGTAAGCACGGTGTGCTACAGACAAATGATTTAAAAGAGATAATAAACAACCGAACTGCACAGCGGCTGAGGCATCTTGCCTTCGTCGCTGTGCATAGGGATAAAGCAAGCTATTTATTGTGGTGTCCCGATCGGTCTACCTAGGAGGATAAACCTTGATTCGCTATATTTTAAAAAGACTCCTACTGCTTATTCCCGTAATTATTCTCGTCTCACTGATCGTATTCACTTTGATGGATTTGGCTCCGGGCGATGCGATGTCAGGATGGGATTTGGGCGATATGTCCATGGAGGAGATTGCTGCCCTCAGAGCAGATATGGGGTTGGATGATCCGCTGATTGTCAGATACGGTAGATATATGCTTCGCCTGGTTCAAGGCGATTTGGGAGTGGGAGACTTTAGTGGTATAAGTGTCTGGGAGAACTTCATCACAAGACTTCCCAACACGCTGATTTTGGCACTATTTACAGTTATTATTGGTGTTTCCATAGCCATACCCTTGGGTATCTTTGCCGCCAGACGTTCGGGTAAAATTTCTGATAACTTGACCACCGGGTTTACCATGATCGGTATGTCCATGCCGGGATTTTGGCTGGGTGTATTGATGATGCTCTTGTTCTCGGATGTGCTGGGCTGGTTTCCTGCCGGTGGATTTAATCATGGGCTGCGCAGCGTGATTTTGCCTGCTGTAGTGGCTTCAATGACCCTTTTGGCGGCGTGTACCAGACAGACGCGCTCAAGTATGCTTGAAGTATTAAAAGCTGATTATCTACGCACAGCGCGGGCAAAAGGCGTACCGGAAAAAGTGGTAATCAGAAAACATGCGCTGGGTAATGCGCTCATACCGATCGTCACAACGGTAGGTGTCAGTGTGGCCATCGCTGTTTCGGGAACTGCTGTTATTGAAGCGGTTTTTGCATGGCCGGGCGTAGGACGTCTGATCGTAGAGTCTGTGGCGGCTCGTGATGTAACGACCACAACAGGAGCGGTCATTTTGACCACAGTATTATATGTGCTTATTCTGCTCTTGGTTGATTTGGCTTATGCCTTTATCGATCCTCGAATCAGAGCTCAATATACCAATTCAAAAAGAAAGAAAAAAGCGTCATCTACCGCAAGTGCGACTTCGGTTGCAACTCCGGCGAGTGACACTGTTGCTCAAGATGCAGTCAAGTCAGGTGTCGTAGCGGCACAGGTTGAAGGTGCTCCGGAATCTGTTCAAGCAGTCGATGCGCCGAAAGTTGTCTCTGTGACACCGGTAGTGCAAAGGAAAGATTTCGTTTCTTGTGCAACCAGAACGGATGCGGACTTTAGGCAGGATGTTAAAGTCTCAACTGTTGACGTTTCATCTCGGATGAAGAAGCATAAGAAGCGCAGCAGAGGTGCTGAGATTCTTCACCATTTGATGAGAAATCCGGGCGCAGTAGCCGGTATGGTCATATTGGCAGCAATGGTGATATTGTTTGTAGTCGCTATGTTTATGCCCTTTGAGGCGGCCACCAGAGCAAATGTTGCATATCGCAACAGTCCACCCAGCAACATGTTCTTTTTCGGAACAGACCATATGGGTCGTGACTTGTTTGCCAGAGTGGTCTATGCGACCAGATTCTCGCTGCCAATCGGTATCGGAGCTACGGCAGTTGCAGCGCTTGGGGGCGTTTTGCTCGGCTCGTTGTCTGCGTTTTTTGAAGGAACGACTGCGGATGAAGTCATCATGAGATTTTCAGACTCTCTTGCGTCCATCCCCGGAATTCTCTTGGGCATGGTCATCATCACCACACTGGGACGTTCAGTTCCGAATATCATCATTGCGATAGGTGTCTCGGCCATACCGGTGTTCATACGCATATCGAGGGCATCGATACTCACGCTCAAGGGTAGTGAATTTGTTGAAGCGGCAAAGGCCATAGGTCTGTCAAATCTTAGAATTTTGTATACACAGGTACTGCCCAATGGTCTGGCACCGATAATGATCACATTTACAGCCAGTTTGGGTATGGCGATCCTCATTTCTGCTGGTCTGTCTTTCCTTGGTTTTGGTATTCCTGTACCGAATCCGGAGTGGGGATCACTGGTTTCGGCAGGTAGGGATCAGATACGCACCGCACCGTGGCTTACCATCTTCCCGGGTCTGTTCATTATGCTCACTGTAATGGCATTTAACTTGCTTGGAGACGGTCTGCGCGATGCATTTGATCCAAAATTAAAGAAGTAAAGTAGATAGCGATACGATGACAATGAGGTTGCTGCCCAAAATGGACACCAACCTCGCCAGCTTATGCCCACCGGATTTTGCCGGTGGGCATTTAAGATTATGTTTGGAAATAGCTGCCATAAAGTTGAGCGTAATAATAACTATTTCATCAACAAGACAATGTATACCCACCATCTATAGTCATCACTTCACCTGTGATATGAGCAGCTGCGGGTGATGCCAGAAATACAGTCAATGCACCAATTTCAATCGCCTCGCCCATACGCTTTAGCGGCTGCTGATCTTCAACGAGCTTGAGCATCAGCGGATGAGGATCGGCACCGAACCCTGCACGTGTAAATCCGGGAGCGATCGCATTGACGCGGATATTGTATTCGCCGAGCTCAACAGCCATACAGCGGGTGAAGTGATTGGCTCCTGCCTTGGCAACAGCATAGGGAGATATCTCAACACCCTTGTTGACTATGGCTCCGGCATTTGATGTGATATTGATTATTGAGCCGCCTTTACCGGCATCACGCATGAGTCGTCCCACAGCATATGTCACATGAGCCATGCCGGTCAAATCGGTATCGATGACCACATTCCATGCTGAAAAATCAGGATCCATATCAAGGAACTTGCCGCCTCCGGCTACGCCGGAGTTGTTGACCAGTATCTCTATGCCCCCAAAATCTTCGAATGCAGATTGTGCTGCGGCCATTACGGATTGTAAGTTGCATATATCGCAAGGATAAGCCTTGTAGGTGCCGCCGTAAACTTTAAGTTCATCCAAAGCGGCTCTGCCCTTGTCCATATTGCGGCACAAAATGGCGACGTCGACACCGCACTGTGCAAGTGCCTTGGCAATGCCGAGCCCGATTCCACCATTGCCGCCTGTGACTATAGCAGACTTTCCTTTGAGATCAAATGCATCTTTCATGTTGTTGATAAATGGTATCATGCGATAAACCCTCCTCGATGAATTGTGAGAAAAACAATATGCCCTTGCATCATCAGTGCTTCTTTCTACGACTCCAGTTCCAGCAAAGCACGTTTGATTAAAGTCTTTGTGATCTGAGTCTTGTATTTTGTTGCCTCAAATGGAGCGGCATCCTCGATAGCCGCTTCACCGACAGCGGTGGCAACTTTTTCATTGATTTTTTTCTTGCCGCGCAATATATCTTCGGCATATTTTGCACGCTTTGGTATGGGAGCTACCGCACCCATGCAGATACGTGGATTCTCACCTGTAACTATTGCGAAGTTGATAATAGGAAAGTCAATTGATTTGCGCGTTGCCATCTTCTTAAATATACTTCTTGCACCATCCGGAAGTGGGGGGATAACGATCTCAGTGATGACTTCATCATGCTCAAGTACGGTGCTGCTCAGAGTACCTGCATCAAAGAACTCATCAGCGCTGATGGTACGATTGTTTGTGATGATTTCGGCGTTTAGGGCGACCAGCGCAGGTGCGACATCAGATGGACTGACTGCGTAACATCCGCAATTGAGACAGCGGCAAGCTTCACCGATGGCATCTTTTTTTGTGGGCGTCTGCGCATCTTCCAGTTCCATGCATCTCTTTTCAGGCTCAAGTTCTTTCAGCTTCAAGGCTGTTTTGTTTTGTAAACCATTGAGATCAGATGTGATATTCCTGCATGAGTTGCACGTGCTGGGTTCTTGCAGTTCAATCTTTAAATAAGCATTGAGTCCGTCAGCGGCTTTTTTGCCATTGCTCACGGCTTGCACCACTGTTGCAGGTCCTGTTGTGGCATCACCGGCAGCAAATACACCTTTACGCGAGGTCATTTGAGAATCCATATCCACATCAATAAGTCCGCGCTTGTTGAGCTGAATATGATATTTTTCACTCAAAAATGATAATTCGACACGCTGACCAATGGCGAGTAAAATGTTCTGTGCTTTGACAACGAGTTTTTCGCTGTCATCATACTGCGGGTCAAAGACTCCGCTTTCATCAAAAACAGATGTGCAGCGCTTGAGTTCCATGCCGCTGACGATGCCATTTTCTTCTTTGACACCGGATGGACCCCATGATGGCATGATCACGATACCCTCTGCTTCGGCGCGTTCGATCTCTTCGGAACTCGCAGGCATACGGTCTCTTGGCTCAATGCAAGCCAGCGTAACTTTTTTTGCCCCCAGACGCTTAGCGGTGATCGCTACGTCCATGGCGACATTGCCGCCGCCTACAACCAGCACTTCCTCTCCGACATGACCACCCATCCACTGGCGTACTTCAACGAGAAAGTCCAGTCCGAAGATGGTCAGTTCCTCACCGCTGATTCCGACGACAGGGCGCTTCCATGCGCCGGTTGCATAGACGACACCATCGAATGCTTTTTCAAGCTTTTCCGGTGGAAGATGATCGGCAAAGTCTGCGCCGAGCTTAAATTCAATGCCCATAGATTTAAGGGCGCTGATGAGTTTTTTGACGATATCTTTTGGCAACCTGTATGCCGGGATGGCATACATAAGCATACCACCGGCATCTGTCATGCGATCAAAGACCGTGACTTTGTTACCTGCACGGCGCAGAAAATAAGCAGCGGTTAAGCCCGCCGGGCCGGAGCCTACGACAGCGACTGATTTTCCATTTTCTTTTTGGGGTGGTGCATAAAATTTGGCACTGTTTTTCAGTATATAGTCTCCCAGCGCACGCTCTACACCGCCGGTAAGTACACCTTCGTCAGTTTGATGCCGGTTACAAGCAGATTGGCAAAAATGTGCGCAGACACGCCCTGTGATCATGGGGAAGGGGTGTACAGCCATGAAAATCTCAGCAGCTTGATCCCAATCGTCATTTCGGATCGCTTCGAGATAACCGGGGATATCTGTACCTGCCGGACACTCAGATGCGCAGGGGGGGCGCTTGCTTTGCTTTCCGCCAAACATGGAGTGGAAACGATTGTCGCCTAAAATGGCATAACATTCGTCACCGCCCTTACGTACGCAGTGAAAGCGATTGCCGGCTTTTCTAAAGTACCAGCAGCGGGGCAGCTGAGCAAGGTTTCCGCCAATGGTGGCCATGTCTCTGATGTGCGGTGTGGCAACATGACCCGCTGCTTGGGATAATGCTTTAAATTTTTCTATGACAACCGGACTTTCGGCTATACTGGAGAGTTTGGTCAGTGCGCCGATTTTTAAGCCGCCGTTGCGCTCTTTGATATACTCCAGTCCATCGGTGGTCTTGAGATTGACAATGCGCTCCGGGTACACCGGAAGTATATCATCTTTTAAAGTGCCTAACAGATCAGTGCCGCCCGCGATGAGTTTTGATTTGGCATCGGAAAGCGCTATGGAGGCCTCAGATGTAGTCTTGGCATTTATGTGTTTAAATGGTCTCATCTCTGTGCTCCTTTCGCTTGATTATCTTCGGCAATTTTTAATGCGGCTTCTAAAATAGCGGTGGAGTGTCTTGGGTATGTTCCGCAAATACAGATATTTCCTGAAAGCGCCTCGCGGCAATCCTCCTCGGTTGGATTGGGATTTTTGTCCAGCAGCGCTTTGGCAGATACGAGAAAGCCCGGGGTGCAGTAACCGCATTGCATTGCATCCCAGCGGCAATAAGCGTCAACCAGCGGCTTCCATTTGGCATCAGCTGCAATGCCTTCAACGGTTTGGATATCTTTGCCCTGACATTCGACGACGAGTGTTGTGCAGGCAAGCACGGCGCGTCCGTCCATGATGACGGTACATGAGCCGCAAACACCTTTGTCACACATATGCTTTGCGCCGGTGAGTCCCAGCTTGAATTGCAGTGTGCGTTGGAGAGTCCAATTGGGTGGTGCGAGCACTTCGGTTTGTCTGCCATTGAGGCGGAGTGTGACCATAATCGGGGGGATTTCTGCGACGTGGCATTCGTCGTAATGCCGCCGCAAGCTGTCGTAATTTGCGGTGACTGCTGAGCAAATCGGACATCTAAAAACATCGATTTTATCAGGCAGTGCATCAATAAGGCTTGATGCAGCAGCGCTTGTGGATTCTTGGGTATACATAAGAGTCCTCCTTTAATATTATGAAAAACATGTGCATATGGTATGTTGCTATATTGTATACTATATAATCTTGTCACACTGAGGATTTAAAGCCCAAAGCATCTCTAAGAGACTACATCGCAAGTTCTGTCCGGCGAATAAGGTCAGCCTGACCGGATGGATGAAGTTCTACGAAATATGAAGAAAAACCGGCTACGCGCACAACCAAATCCTTATATTTTTCGGGATTTTTCTGCGCCGCACGCAGTACATCCGTGCTGATAATATTCAGTTGCAGCTCCATGCCGCCCATTTCGAAATACGCTTGCATGAGCTTAGAAAGCTTGAGCCAACCATCCTCACCTTTAAGTGCTGAGGGGTGAAATTTTAGATTCATGAGCGTGCCGTTAGAAAAATCGGACTGATCAATGGCGGCGACAGAGCAAATGACGGCAGTAGGGCCGTTCTTGTCATAGCCCTGTGGGGCGGCAATGCCGTCAGAAAGCGGCTCACCAGCCTTACGGCCATCAGGCAGCGCCCCGGTCACCGAGCCATAAACGACATTGATAGTGACAGGGTAAAGTCCTGCGGCGCAGTTGCCTCTGGGGCCTGAAAGCGGCTTGGTGGCATCGGCAAAGCTCTTTGCAACAAATGTTGCAAAGGCATCACACTCCGGGATTCCATTGCCATAATGCGGTGCTTCATTGAGAATATAGGTGCGTAAGTCTTCATAACCTTCCCAATTGCTCATGATGGCATCATACATCTCTCGTGTGGTGCAGATGTTATGTTTAAAACAGCAGTGGTCAATGATGTTTAGGCTATCGGCAACATTGCCTATACCTACACCTGCATTTCCGGTAGAGTTATACTTTGCGCCACCCCACATGACATCCATGCCCTTTTCCATGCAGCCTTCCATGGTGCAAGATACCAAAGGTTGCGGCAAGACCTGACGTGCAATATATTCAAATGAATTGATGTTCATATGATGCCATTTTACAAAGTGCTCAAGCTGGGCTTTAAATGCATTGCGCACCTGCTCTATATTGTCCATTTCATAGAGATATCCTGTAGACAGTCCGACTCTTGGGTTCGGCGTACCTTCCGGCGCCGGAACGAAGCCATTGAGCATGGGTCTGAGGGTAAAGCCGTCATTGATGGCCAAGGTGAGCGCTGCTGCGAAGTTAATAAAGCTATCTGAGCCGACTCCGCCGCACGCCGGCCATTCTGTGCCCGTGCCGGCAGGTTCGACACAGCCAATAAGGCAGTAATCACGAGCATCTTCGAGCGAGAGACCGCGGCTGACGAGCGCAGGGATGATCATTTCGTCATTTTCAAATGATGGAACACCGCCTGCAAGTTTCGTCGTCTCAATGGCCGCCTCCCAAAGTTCGGGCGGTGTGTGCTGATTGATGCGTAACGCCTGCGGCGGGTCGTGTAGCAGCAGTCTGCCGGAGGATTGAAGCATCATGTATGTGACTGCATTGGTTGCGTCATTGCCATCATGGTCAACGCCGCCCAATGTCATCAATTGTCCGGAAGTGTAACCCGGAGCAGACATCGTAGCGCCATAGCTCCATGGTTTGTTCATCTCGGCTATCTTTAAATAAAACAAATCCAGAAGTTCTTGCGCATATTCAGGTGTAATGGTCCCTGCTTTGAGATCGGCCGCATAGAAATCACCCAGATACTGATCGACTCTGCCAAAACTCATGCCATGCATGTTCGCATCAAGACATAGAGCCGTCTGGTACATAAATAGACATTGCAGCGCTTCGTGAAAATTGCGGGCGGGATTTTCTACAGTCCAATTGAGACATGCTTCCATGGACGAAAGCTCCGCTTTTCGTGCAGGGTCTTTTTCCCGCATGGCCAATTCACCTGCAAGCTTTGCATAGCGCTTTGTCAATATGATGATGCCATCGCACACAATAGAGACAGAGCGGTAGAAGTTATATTGATCAATCGTTTGGCCGGGCAGACCGCTTTCTGTGAGCGCTTTCATTTTAGCCTCAGCCTCGGCTTTAATTGCCGAAAAGCCCTTGCGGATGGAAGTATTGTAGCCTGTACAAAAATGTCCGACAGGGGAGCCGCATGTGTTTTTTGTGCCGAATGAGGTCACAGTATTGCCTGCAAGAGGTTTATATTCGTCGAGAATTTGCGCATCGGCTTTTGCGCTCATGCACTCCTTCAACCAAAAATCGACAGTGGCCAGAATATAATCCCGATCATCTTCGGCAAGGATATATGGGTCAATATTGCGTGTGGATATGAGTCGGCTCTCTACTTCATCTTTAAGCCAATGCACTGAATTTTCAGGATAGAGTGCACAAGCGCGGTACTTGCCCGATTGTGCACCTACGATGACCTCGCCTTCATCAATGCGGATGGGCATGTTGGAAAGAATATTGTGTAGATTCCTTGCGCGCTTTAAACTGCCGGTGATATCCGGATTGGCCATGTAAAATTCAGTGATGAGCTTATATCGTGCAGTGCATATTTCCGGTTGCGTCTCGCGGTATTTCTCACGCATTTTGCTGACGCGCGGGGTAATCGGACGGAGTGTATACATATGATCCTCCCGAATGAATGATTATAGTTTTATATCTTGCCTAGAGCCTTTAAAACCTTGTCCGGAGTCGCCGGAGGGTCTACCCACACACCGATGGCATTGTGGATAGCGATGATGACCATATGGGTGTTTGCCAGTGAGTGGCTGATGCCCGATGCGCCGTAGGCGGCATTGCCCGCACGTGTTTCTAAGAATTTTCTGTCAATATGCGGAACATCGAGTGTGGTGGGCTTTTTGTAGTCGATCATATTGTTGTTGAGCCTGACCCCGCTTCTTTCATCCCAGACCATCTCTTCAAGCAACTGACAGCCTTGACTGAAGAACATCACTTGATCAATTTGGCTCTCCAGCGATGTGGGTCTTAAAACCTTGCCCGGATCTGCAACTGCGCCCAGACGGAGTATTTCCACCTCACCGGTCTCTGTATCTACGGCGACTTCGCAATAGGCCGTATTCATCGTGTCAAGCATCTTGCCCCTGCCCAGACTCCAGAGTGCGTCCGGAGGTCTGCCGGCATAGGTGGCTACGATGATCTGCAATGCCGCATGTTCGAGTAGTCTCCTGATCGATGGATCCTTCTTAACCACGACATAACCGCCTACGAGATCAAGCTCTTCGGCTTTGTAGCCCTTGAGCGGATTGGGTCCCGGAGGTAGTTGCGGTCCTTTCATGGCCGGAGGCGGTGGATTTTCCGCTTCATAAGCTGCGGCTTCGAGAATTTGCTGCTTGAGTTTGGCTGCACACTCTTTCATTACCCACGCAGATGCGGTGGTGCCGTCCGAGCCGCCGCCTACGGGGGTGAATACTTCTTTGTAATTGTATTCTACGATGACATCATCATATTCAATGCCGAGTTCTTCTGCAACAACCATTGCATTACACTCAACGGCATAGATACCGGTGACCGGGCCTTGCGTAGGCATTACGATCTTGCCGAAGCGGTATTCGAGTTTGGTATAGTAGCTGGTAAAAGCGTGGCGGGGGCAAATCTGATAGCGGAACGAAGCGCCGTGATAGCGGCCATCAGGCAGCTTTTTCATGCCTGAGGCATGCCAGTTCCAATTCATCAGTTTTTTACCTTCTTCAAGGCAAACATCAAAGCTGGGTACAGATCTGTCATCTTCTTGTGAGTCCGGGCCATGCAGATTCAGCTTGGCAATATCAATCGGGTCTTTGCCGAGTTTTTCGGCGATGAGATAGATTGCCATGGTGCCGGAATCCCAGTTAAAAGGACAATGCTGACCGCTCAGATACATCTTGCCTCGGTTGGTGTCAACGATTTCCATGTACTGTCTGATGTTGAGACATTTCATGGTGTAATATGGGCCATAACCATGATCATTTGCCGTGCCGAAACTGGCATTGCCATCAATGCCGCCATCGGCGATAGAGTAGTCATCAATGGCGGTGATAAGGCCTTCATTGGTAAAGCCCACTTTCATGTACATAAAGCGCTCGTTCATGAGGAAGTCAAATGTGTCTTCACGTGTGTTTGCACAACGCACAGGGCGTCCGGTACGCCGAGCCAGGAGCGGTGTGATTTCTTGTGAGCGGCGCATGCCCCAGTCACAATATTTTCCGCCTTGGAAGATGCCCTCTTGAACCGTATTTTCGACCGGAACTTTGTACAGGGCGCTAATAAGCTCTCTGCGCTGTACTGCGCCCTCAATGTGCAGACTCGGTCCCGGCTCTGTTGCGTAGGGGTCATTAAACCACCACGCGACGGAGGCCGGAGGATTGGGGATTTGAGATGCAAAGGCGGGCAGCATGAGTTTGTATTCTATGATGTTTTCAGCTTCTTTGAGGGCTTTGTCTACATCGCCCTGAACAGTTAGTGCTTTAGTGACATTGCCCTTTTTGGGTTCGTCAACAAGTCTTGCAAAAGGATCTTTTCCATGATAAATCTCATCTCGTGGTCTGGCGTGGGGGCTGTCCGGGTCGAGACCTTTGAGCGTATTTACGACTGGTGGGAATACTTCCCACTGAACATCAAGCAAGCGTAGCGCCTCTTCGCAGATGTCTTCGTCTTCGGCAACTACGATCACAGCGACTTCGACGCCTTCTTGATCCGCATAGTTATCAAGCCACTGACGGCGCGGGCCGGGAGGGGCTGCGTAGAAGCTTTGTTTTTGGAAAGTTTGAAAATCTTCGTCCTCCCATGTGACGATGTCCACTACGCCCGGCAGGGCTAGTGATTTTGAGGTGTCCACGCTGAGCACTTTGGCATTGGCGTATGGGCTGCGCAGGAATTTGGCGTGCAGCATATTAGGAACGACATAATCAATGCCGAACTTTGCAATTCCGGTCGCAAGGGCGTATGAAACCTTGCCCGGTAGGTTGGGTTTGCCAACAACTCTAAAATCTTCTCTTTGGCCGTTTGCGCCGACTAAATCAGGCATAAACTGCTCCTCCTTCGCACTATTTATAGGTTGCATGTTTCAGATGCTATATGTGTCTATTGTTTAATATATCAGTGCCAAACATCCATGTCAAATAATAAAATCCTTTTGATGTTCAGGGTGCGCACAATCTTAATAGCAGTTCCTTGTTGCAGTTCACAGGGTATCTGAAAATACAACTTTATGGTGTCGGTTGACACATTATGCTAAAGCTGATTTAATGTACAGCAATAAAAAAGAACAAAAAAAGGAGACGCAAATGAGTCAATTTTTAAAAGGTAAAGTAGCACTTGTAACCGGTTCGGGACAGGGGATAGGCAGAGCTATTGCACTATCTTTAGCTGAGCAGGGCGCAATGGTTGTCACAAACAACAGAAGCCCACTCACGAAGAATGTTGCCAACCAACTTGATGAAGTCCGGCTTGCTAAGCTGACACCGGAGCAACTGAAATGGTATCATTCTGAAATTGAAAAATACATAGGAGATGCCGAGACGACCGCCGCCACAATCAGGACTTTAGGTGGTGAAGCGACAGCCTGTTTTGGAGATATAGTTGATTTTAATGAAGCAAAAAAGATTGTTGACTTCACTGCACAGACATATGGCGCTGTTGATATTGTCGTAAATGTAGCCGGTGCATTTGGATTTGCTCCGATTGAAAAGATATCTGAGCAGCTATGGGATAAAGTCACAGGCGTTAAGCCCAAAGGCTACTTTAATATTATCCGCCATGCAGTTCCATACATGAAGCAAAAAGGTTGGGGGCGTATCATCAACTGCTCATCGCCGGCATTTATGGGTGGCGATATTCGCCAAGCTGAGTATTGCGCTGCTAATGCGGGTGTGCACGGTCTCACTTGGGGACTGGCATGTGAGTTGTTTGAAGATGGGATCACAGCCAATGTCTTTGCCCCGGCGGCAAAGACCAGAGCCTCGGTGGATATGGAACTGTTTGACCAAGTGGTTGAAAGTGATGAGACGTCAACAAAGAGTGGAGAACCCTTGCTCCCTTATGATGGCACATTGCCGCCGGATATGTTCTCGGCATTTATCGCATACCTTGCATCAGACGAGGCAAAGCACATAAATGGTGCGGTGTTCTTTACATTCGGAGGCAAAATTATGCGTTATTCCAATCCGGCAATTGTAGAGGTTATGGAGCAGTCTGAACCTTGGACTGTTAAGGACATTATAAAAGAAGCGCCTGAAAAGTTGCTCAAGGGCTATAAGAATATAGTAGATAAAGCTTAGCGTGGCATATAGCAGTTCCTCGTAATATAGTATTGCGCACTGTAACACATTGTTAGAATTAACAAATATTATCTCCTCGATTCTATTGTTTTTGTTGACAAATATTATCACATTGTGTAAAATATCCACAACTTATTCGACATGGAGTGTATCGATAAGCAAAAATGCACAATATGTTGAAGACAGAAATTATCGAGGAGGAAGAAAATGAAAAAGAACAAAACACTGAGACTCATTGCAATAGTCATTACACTCGCATTGTGTATGAGTTTCGTAGCGGCCTGTGGAAACAACGCTACCACCGGAACGGAAACAGGTACAGACACACCGACCACCCCCACTACGCCGCCCACCGTAGATGCCGGTCAAGATGCGCCTATGGAGATGGCAGCACCGGAAGAAGGTGCGAACCTTGCTGATCACATCAACATCATAAATGATGCGACAGACATTACGGTGCTCAACATAAACATTCCCGCAGGAGCTACGGCTTCTACTTCCCAGATATACGATCTGATTCAAGACCGTTTGATGGCAAACCGAGGCGGAGACAATTGGCCGGAACCGCTGCTTGCACTGGATTGGAGCAGTGAGGATGCCCAGACGATCAGAGTCAATCTGCGTCAAGGCGTATACTTCCATAATGGTGCTCCATTCACGGCTGACGATGTGGCATTTACAGTCGAGATATCACATGCTAATCCCGGCGGAACCGCCTTTGCAAGATGGCGCGAAGTCGAAAGAGTAGATGTCATTGATGATTACACGGTTGATATCGTATTGGTCGCACCCAATTTGGATTGGCGCTATATACTTTCACACTGGGCAACGCCGATTCTGAGCCGTCAAGCATATCTTGACAATCCGAACGACCCGGTCGCTTGGGGTTCTGTCGGCACCGGGCCGTACCGTGTCACAGGATTTTCAACCGCTAATTTTGTAAATCTTGAGCGTAATGAAGATTATTGGGGGCCACTGCCTCCCACACGTAGTCTGACATTCTGGACAATTCCCGAGATGGCGACACGTACCGTAATGATGCAGAACGGTCAAGCGCAAGTCAGCTTTACAATGGATCCGTCGGATTTGGATCTTTTGGAAGCCGACCCGAACTTTACAGTCTTCCGTCACGAGGGATGGTTGTTTACAATCAGCTTCAACTTCATGGGTGACGAAATTCAGCAATGCCCATACTTTAGGCGCGCTGTAGCACATGCATTAAATGTCGATGATATTGCTATGGTTGCCAATGGGCAATGGGCTATGCCTACTCCGGACGGAAATATATGGGGTCTGATTACTCCTTATCGCCTTGAAGGACTGCCCAGAAGAGAGCATGATATTGCGTTGGCTGTGGACTACTTAGAGCGCAGTGTTTATGACGGAAGAACCGTTGATATGAGGGTTGCCGGTGATGCAGCGGTCAGAGCCGCAGAGCTCGTCCAGATGCAATTGGCTACAATCGGTGTTGATATTAATGTTATCGTCATGGATGTTCCGAGTTGGGTCGAGGCTCATGCGTGGGGTCATGAACTTGAGACATGGCTCTTCTCCGTGGCAGCCGGTCCGTCCGCTATTGGCTACGTATCCGGTATTCTTGCTCCGGGCATCGGCACCAACAGATCAAACATCAACGATCCTTATTTCACAGATCTTATTGAGCGCTTCCTCGCTGAAACTGACGAGGCCGCAGCACGTGAGCTTGCTCATGCTATGCAAAGATGGTTGTATGATGACTTAATCATCATTCCGCTTTGGTATCTCATTAATGGAATCCCGGCGGTTAATGGAATTGGTGGTATGCACTTATGGGGCAACATGTTTACCTATAGCCTCAGAGGCATCTATTGGGATCTTGACCAAGCTGCCGATAACCTTCGTCCATAGATTTTAGCGCACAATTTTTCAAAAGATTTAAATAAACCGTATAGCATAGCGGCCGGGGCATATACTACCGCCCCGGCTGCTGTGTGTAAGGTATCGCATATACCACAGTATCCGGTAACCTAGGAGGAAAAACCCTTTGATTAGATACATTTTAAAACGACTTTTAATGTTGATCCCGGTTATTATTGTCGTCTCGTTCGTGGTATTCGCACTCATGGATCTTGCGCCCGGCGACATCACAGCGATGATGGATTTGGACGGCATGACTCCGGAGCAAGTTCAGGCGATCAGAGACGAACATTTGCTTGACCATCCGCTGATTTACCGCTATGGGCGCTATATGTTCAGATTGATTCAAGGCGATCTCGGGGTGGGTGATTTTAGCGGGATCAGTGTTTGGTATAATTTCATCACCAGACTCCCTGCGACACTGGCACTTGCGGGTGCGACGATCCTCATCGGTGTGGTTTTTGGAATTCCGATGGGTATCTTTGCGGCCAAACGTGCGGGTAGCGTGGCGGATGCCGGTGTGACCGCTTTTGCAATGGTGGGCATGTCCATGCCGGGATTCTGGCAGGGTATTTTGATGATGCTCTTGTTCTCATATGTTCTGGGATGGCTTCCGGCCGGAGGGTTCAACGATGGAATTTTGAGCCTTATCTTGCCTGCTACAGTTGCTGCAAGTACGCTTTTAGCGGCAGCGGCCAGGCAGACCCGTTCAAGTATGCTTGAGGTTTTAAAAGCCGATTATCTCCGCACAGCTCGGGCTAAAGGTGTGCCGGAGAATACCGTGATTAACAAACACGCCCTGAGTAATGCATTGATTCCTATCGTCACGACTGTTGGTGTGAGCATTGCGATCTCGGTTGCAGGCACTGCGGTTATTGAATGGGTGTTCGCATGGCCGGGCGTTGGGCGATTTATAGTAACGTCTGTTGCGGCACGTGATGTGACATCAACCACAGGTGCTGTTGTATTGACGGCTGTAATGTATGTTATTATTCTGTTGCTCGTTGATCTTGCCTATGCGTTTATTGATCCGAGAATCCGTGCACAATATGCTTCCAAGTCCAAGAAACGGAAAAAATCAGCAGCGGTCGGAGCGAAGACTACGGCAACTGCAATTTCGGTCATGGGTGTTAGCACACAGACTGTCGTATCGGCAGAAGTATCTGCACCTGCGCCGGTGGTGGTGAAAGCACCGGAGAAAATTACGGGAAAAACGCCGGTGAAAGCGCCGGATCCGAATTTTGTCTCGTTTGCGACAAGGACAGAGGCCGATATGAAAGAACAGACCTTAGCTGCTATTGCGAGCAAGGATGGTGTGTCAGTCACTCGTAAGCATCGTAAGCGCAGTCGTGGTGGTGAGATATTCCGTCATTTGGTTCGTAATCCGGGTGCAATGGTGGGAATGATTATTATCGCTATTTTGGTGCTGATGTTCATTGCTTCGCAGTTTATTCCGTGGAGCGCAGTCACTGCCCCTAATGTTCAATATAGGTTCTCGTCGCCGAGTTGGCAATTCCCATTCGGGACAGATTTCATGGGTCGAGACTTGTTCATGCGCACGATTTATGCGGTCAGGTTCTCATTGCCAATCGGCGTTGGTGCAACATCAGTCGCTACGCTGTTTGGGGTGTTCCTCGGCGCAATTGCGGCGTACTACGAAGGTTCAGCAGCTGATGAAATCATTATGAGATTATCCGATTCATTGGCATCTATTCCCGGATTGCTCTTGGGTATGGTCATCATCACAACGCTTGGTCAATCCGTGCCGAACCTAATCATTGCAATTGGGGTGTCCGCCATACCGTTCTTTGTGCGTATGGCGCGCGCATCGGTGCTGACGATCAAAGGCAACGAGTTCGTTGAGGCGGCAAGAGCAGTAGGGTTGGGTCACTTTAGGATTTTGTTTGCACAAGTCCTGCCTAACGGGCTTGCGCCGATTATTGTTTCGTTCACAGCGAGCTTGGGCATGGCGATCCTTATTTCGGCCGGTTTGTCGTTCCTTGGTTTCGGTGTGCCGATTCCAAATCCGGAGTGGGGCTCACTCGTTTCTGACGGTAGAGCCGTTATTCGCCATGCGCCGTGGCTGACCACATTCCCCGGTTTGTTTATCATGTTTACGGTTATGGGCTTTAATCTGCTCGGTGATGGTCTGCGCGATGCGTTTGATCCGAAGCTTAAGAAGTAGAAAATGCTTGACCAAAATTTGTGCAGTTCTTTCATGTGGAGGTTGTGGCTCATTTTGAGCCACAACCTCCACATGGTGATTGACACCACTTTGATTGGTGATCAAATGCTTCTTCGTATTATAGCAAAACCCCCGAAAGTGATTGAGTTGCAAGGAGTTTAGATTCTTGCATGAAATCATGAGCAATACAAGCCACCCGAGATTTTTGCTTACTCCCGAGTGGAATTAGTTTGTAATATTGCAGATCGAATGTAACCCAATCGCTATGCGGACAAAAAATAATCCCTTCACTGTACGCAATGGAAATTTTAAATAGGCAAAATGATTATTTTTTGGTAAATATCGCTTAAAAACGAGTAAAATTGTTGATTTAACGTGATGAAGTATATATTATTGTCCTCAGTCAGCTCCACTCGAAGCTGACTGAGGGAGTTCGTGAAAGACTTTGACACGTTATATAAAGCAAAAAAACAGCAAATAAAAAATACAAAAAATGCGAAAATAATCAAAAAAGGTATTGACACAAGATGCGAAAAAGCAGGATAATTATCTCTGACTACAGGACTACAGGACTACAGGACTACAGGACTACAGGACTACAGGACTACAGGACTACAGGACTACAGGACTACAGGACTACAGGACTACAGGACTACAGGACTACAGGACTACAGGAC
>WQVH01000021.1 GCA_009781695.1 Oscillospiraceae bacterium | reverse complement strand
GGTATCTGAAAACACAGGTTGGTTACAGCCAAGGCACGTCTACGTATACTAAACTTGTATCATATCCAAAGATTGTGTGCTCAGTGACTGTAACCATTGCGAGTTTTCAGATACCCACTGAACAGTAACATTATGTGCGAAACTGTAGCGAAAACTGAAAAAAACACTTGCATTTGTTGATACATGGTGGTAAAATGACTTTCCGCATATGAGTAACAAACCCGATTCATTCGGTTGTTTACAGTATTTTAGGTGAGAGGAGGTGGCTCAGCCATGGCTAATATAAAGTCCTCAGAGAAGAGAATTATACTTTCTCGTAAAGCTGCCGCAAGGAACAAGGCGGCTAGGTCTCTCATGAAAACAAACATCAAAAAGTTTGACGCTGCAGCACAAAGCGGTGATCAAGCAGCAGCAGAAAGTGCACATAGACTTGCAGTGAAGACTGTCGATCGTGCAGCAACAAACGGTCTGATACATAAGAACAAAGCTGCACGCAGGAAAAGTGCGCTTGCCAAACAGCTCAATGCAGTAGGTCAGTAAAATACCCTCAGTAACAGCTCATTAAATTCCGCCTTGCGCCGGTCAAAATGGTGTAAGGCGTGTTTTTGTATTGCCTGTGTACTCTGCAGGGCATCATATTTCGTATTTTATGCCCAAAGAGGTGTGAAAATCCACGATTTTACTTGATTTTTCCGCATTTTTTTGATATACTTCCCGGTATATCAAAACTGAAATAACTGCGCTATTTCGAAGGGATTGAATTTATGAATTCCGCTGCCGATATATGGAATGAAGTGCTCAAAATGATGAGAAACGACTTGACTGAAACTGCAATCTCAACATGGTTTGAAGATTGTTGTGCTATTGAGCTTCAAAACAACCGTTTTTTCATTCATCAGCCCTCAGAATTTAAAAAGCAAACCATTGAAAGCCGCTTTATAGGCACGATCAAAAGTGCATTGGGCGAACTTTTTTCAAGTGATATCGAAGTAGTTATTCTCGACGATGAGGAGTTAAAGGCCATGACTGAGGCTGCCGATGACTCTGAATACCTATATGTCGATGATTATACTTTCGATAATTTTGTCGTAGGCAATTCTAATAAATTTGCCCACGCTGCGGCTGTTGCTGTCGGTGAGGGGCGCGAGAAGCATGGCTATAATCCCCTATTTATCTATGGTGAATCCGGCTTGGGCAAGACCCATCTCTTACATGCGATTCGCCATTCGATCTCTAGGAAATTTCCGCATTATAAGATCGTCTATGTCAAGGGCGAGGAATTTTTAAATGAGTTTATCATTGCGCTCCAAAAAAAGCGGATGGATGAATTCAGAGATAAGTACAGAGTCGCCGATTTATTTTTAATTGATGATATTCAGTTTATCGCAGGAAAAATCGAAACTCAGGAAGAGTTTTTTAATACTTTTAACTCACTGTATGAGCACGGTAAGCAAATTGTATTCACTTCGGATAGACCGCCCAGTGAAATTCATCGTTTAGAAGACAGGCTCAGAACAAGGTTTGAGTCCGGCCTTTTGGCTGATATTCAGCCTCCGGATGATGCGCTGCGCGTGGCGATCATCCGAAATAAGGCTGAACAGCTCGGCGTCATCATCCCTGAGGATGTAATTAATTATATTGCCGAAAATCTAAACTCCAATGTACGTCAACTGGAGGGCGCAGTGAAGATGATTATCGCTTACCGCGATATCATGGATGAAAATATCACAGTGGAGTCCGTAAAACAGCGTCTGAAAGATATGTTTAAAGGCTCTAAAGATACATTGCCGACCACGGATACGATCATTGAAGAAACTGCGCGATATTACGCCTTAACACCGGACGATTTGAGAAGTCAGAGCAGGATTCGTAATACAGCACTTGCAAGGCAGATTGCGATGTATCTCATTCGTAAGCTCACCAATCTGTCCCTTAAGGAAACAGGCGCTGCATTTGAGCGCGATCATACCACTGTGATTAATTCTATTGATCGGGTTGAGTCACGTCTGAAAGATCCCAATGATGCCACTGAGTTTTCCAATGTCATCAGAGATATTACTTCCAATATCAATAATACCAAAGCTTGATAAAGGCGTGATATTAAAATATCCACACTGGTATTGTTTAAATGCTGTGGATAAGTTTTGTGCACATGTTGTCTCATAAAAGAATCATGGTTATCCACAAAGTTTGTTTTTTAAAAAATACAGCATACACAACGATTTACGGCAGTTATCCACAAAGTTTGCTACTACTGATACTGCGACTATAAAATTAATAATAAATAATATTATTTTTTAAATCCAATTAAGTGGAAAGTGATTATAAAGACCATCCGGATAAAATATAAACCCATACGCAAATATTTTAAGCTCATATCTGCACTACTTATTAACGTCGGGTAGTCACTCTGAAAGGAAATTTTTATGAAATTTACGTGTGAAAAACTTTTGCTGGTTACAGCGATACTTACCGCCTCACGTGCAGCGGCAACCAAGAGCCCTGTACCACTCTTAGAGGGCTTGCTGTTAGAAGCCGGTGGGGAAAGTGTTAGAATTTCAGGTTATGATTTAAAGACAGGAATTGTGACCACTGTACCGGCAGAGGTAGAGGCATCCGGCGGCATTGTTTTAAATGCCCGGCTTTTTGGTGAAATCATCAGGAAAATGCCGGGACAGTATGTAACGATCAATGTCAATTCTAGCTATGTTGCCGAAATAAGCAGCGAAATGAGCGAGTTTGAGATTCTTGGCTCCCCGATTTCTGATTATCCTGAGTTGCCTTCTGTAGATGGGCAAAATGCTTTGGAAATTAATGAATCTGTGCTTAAAAAGATGATTTATCAGACTAATTTTGCAGTCAGTGAAAATGAGTCTCGCCCCATACATACCGGCGCACTTTTTGAGGCCAGTGATGGTGAACTTACTATTGTGGCTGTGGATGGATATAGACTGGCGCTACGCAAAGAGCCTTTAGAGCGTGCTGATGGCTCAGAACTAAGCTTCGTTGTGCCGGGAACTGCGTTGTCCGAAGTTGAAAAGATAACATCTGATGGAGAAGAGACGGTCAAAATCACGTTGGGTTCTAAGCATATTATGTTCTCAATCGGAGATACATTACTCATTTCACGCAGGCTTGAAGGAGAGTTTTTAAATTATAAGAATTCTATACCGCAGTCGGCAAATTTCCAGATTAAGGTGGAAAAAGAAGAGCTTATTTCTGCTGTTGAGCGTGTTTCTTTAATTATCAGCGATAAGCTCAAGAGTCCTGTGCGTTGTGTGTTCGGGGATGGTGTTGTTAATTTGTTTTCCGCATCTTCGCTCGGTAAAGCCAGTGATGAGTGTGGTATAGAGGGTAATGGAGAGGAGCTTGAAATTGGCTTTAATGATAAGTATCTCATTGAAGCGCTCAAAGCTGCTCCATCGGATAAGGTCAATATAGAGCTTAATACCGGTGTGACTCCATGTATTATATCTCCGGCAGGAGATGAGAGCAATTTCTTGTATATGATTCTTCCTGTAAGGTTAAAGGCATATGATGGATAAAGTAAGTTCAGGTAATGGTAAAGTTAAGGTTCCGGTGCGTGGAGTAAGGCTCGTTAGGATTCACAGTGATTTTATCAAACTGGATTCGCTGCTTAAGCTGGCTTCGATTGTTTCAACCGGTGGAGAGGCAAAGGTGCTCATTCAAAGCGGAGCGGTGTTTGTTTCCGGTGAGCCGTGTACACAAAGAGGCAAGAAGATCAGAGATGGGGATACTGTGCGGTATGGAGGCGAGACTTTGGTGATTCGTAGTCAATGATTGTACATGAGATAAGCCTTGAAAATTTTCGCAATTACAAATCACAGACGATACAATTCGGGGATGGCATCAATGTCATCTCCGGAAAAAATGCTCAGGGTAAAACCAATTTGATTGAGGCTGTTTATTATCTGACTGTCGGGCGTTCTTTCAGACATGCCGGTGATAAGGATTTGATCTCATTTGACAGTGAGTCGGCGAAGATAAGGGCTGATATATATGCTTTCGAGCGCAAACAGGTATTGGAAGCGCGTCTCTTTCGAGGACGAGGCAAGGAGCTTTTTGCCAATGGTGTCAAGCTCAAGAGGACCGGTGAGCTGACCGGCAGACTCACATCTGTGATATTTGGTCCGGATGATCTGAATATGATCAAAGATGGTGCTTCGGTCAGACGTAAACTCATGGATCAGTGTCTGTCACAGTTGCGTCCGGGATATATGCAGGCGCTTGCAGAGTTTCATAAGCTCTATGACCATAAAACTAAAATTCTCAAAGATTATAGACAGAAGCCTGCCTTGCTTGAATTATTAGATGACTATAATTTAAGGATCGCTCAGCAAAGCGCAAGGCTTATTTATTATAGAACGGCGTTTTCAGCGGGTTTGTCCCGCAGAGCTGCGATCATTCATGAGGAGTTTTCCGATGGGATTGAAACGCTGAGTATTAGATACAAAACAGTTGGCAGGGCTGATTTTTCAGGGATGAAGCCGGAGCAGATATTGCCCTCACTCCTTGAGCATCAGTGTCAGCATTACCAAGCCGAGCTGAGTTCAGGTCATTGTCTTTCAGGTGCGCATAAAGATGATTTGGAAATTGAAATAAGTGGTGCGCCGGCACGAAAGTTTGCTTCACAAGGTCAGGCTCGGACGGCTGCTGTGTCGATAAAACTTGCTGAGCGGGATATACACTTTGATGATAAAGGTGCTTATCCGATATTATTACTTGATGATGTGCTCTCTGAGCTTGATGCGAAGCGACAAGCGTATATTTTGGGTAAAATAACCAGTGGGCAGATCATGATTACATGTTGTGATGAGGAAGTTGCTTCTATGGTTACCGGAGGTACAGTGATGAGGATTGAACATGGAAAGTTGAAGCCGGAGGTTTCATAATGTATTTGCATCTTGGGCAAAATGTTGTTGTTTCTGAGTCGGATGTGATTGGTATTTTTGATTTGGATAATACAACTGGATCACATATCACACGTAAATTTCTCAGTGATGCGCAAAAAGATGGGCGTGTGGTCAGTGTTTCAGAGGAGTTGCCGCGATCTTTTGTGGTGTGCGGTACGGATGGTTTGATTCGTATATATCTGTCCCAACTGTCATCGCAGACACTGATGAAGCGATCCGAGAGTATATGGGATATTAAATGAGAAAAAGCAAGGGGAACAGTAAATGACTGATGAATTAACTAATGGTTTTACCGTTGATAATGGTGAATATGATGCATCGCAGATTCAGGTATTAGAAGGTTTGGAAGCGGTCAGGAAGCGTCCGGGCATGTATATTGGCTCAACTTCGTCTTCGGGGCTTCATCATCTGATATATGAAATTGTGGATAACTCAATAGACGAAGCGCTGGCGGGTGCTTGTGATGAGATTTCGGTCACAATAGGTAAGACAGGGACGATAACAGTTCGTGATAATGGTCGCGGTATCCCTATAGATATACAGGAGCAGACCGGTAAAAGTGCGCTTGAGGTGGTATTTACGGTACTTCATGCGGGCGGAAAGTTCGGCGGCGGCGGATATAAGGTTTCAGGCGGCTTGCATGGTGTTGGCGCTTCTGTGGTTAATGCTTTGTCGGAGTGGCTTGAGGTTCGTGTATATAAAAACGGACAGATTTATGAAATGAAGTTTGCTCGTGGAGATATTGTGCAGGAGTCAACTATTGTTGGTCAGACGGATAAGTCCGGTACGGAAGTGACTTTTATGCCGGATCATGAGATTTTTGATGATTGTGAGTTCAGTTATGATATCATCAAAACACGTATGCGTGAGCAGGCTTTTCTCAATGGTGGTCTGAAAATTGTGACCACTGATGAGCGTGAGGGGCGGGAAGTTTCGGATACGATGTGTTATGAAGGTGGTATCCGTGAGTTTGTTCAGTATCTCAATAGAAATAAGACTCCGCTGCACGATGAGGTGATTTATCTTTCGGAAGATCGCAGTACATCAACGGCGGAAGTGGCGCTGCAATACTGCGGTGATGTGTATAATGAGTTTTTGATCAGTTTTGCAAATAATATTCATACACCCGATGGCGGTATGCATGAGACCGGGTTTAAGGCTGCTTTGACAAGGGTGCTTAATGATTATGGTAAAAAGAATAATCTCTTAAAGGGTGAAGATAAGCTTTCCGGTGAAGATTGCAGAGAGGGTGTTACTGCTGTTATTTCTGTCAGATTGATGGATGCTCAGTTTGAGGGGCAAACGAAGTCTAAGTTGGGCAACAGTGATATGCGTACATTTGTCGATAATCTTTTGACTGAGAAGCTGACTATATTTCTTGAAGAAAATCCTGCGGTTGCCCGTACAATTTTAGAAAAGGCGATCACGGCTTCAAGGGCAAGGGAGGCGGCGCGCAAGGCGCGTGAGAATATCAGGCGCAAAAATGCGCTGGAGGGTATGTCTCTGCCAGGTAAGCTCGCTGATTGTAATGAGACGAATCCGGAGCTTACAGAGATATATATCGTAGAGGGTGACTCAGCGGGCGGTAGTGCTAAAGGTGGCAGAGATAGTCGGTTTCAAGCTATTTTGCCGCTGTGGGGCAAGATGCTCAATGTTGAAAAAGCACGTGCGGATAAGGTTTATGGAAATGATAAGCTCACACCGGTCATCACAGCGCTGGGTGCCGGAATCGGCGAGGATTTTGATGCGGAGAAGCTGAGGTATCATAAGGTCATTATCATGGCCGATGCCGATGTTGATGGCAGTCATATTCGCACATTGCTGCTTACTTTTTTCTTCCGCTTTATGCGTCCTTTGGTTGAGGGTGGTTATGTTTATGCTGCGCAGCCGCCGCTATACAAGCTGACTCGTGGTAAGACCACCAGATATGTTTTGGATGATAATGAGTTAGAAATTGCGCTTGAGGAGATGCGCGGTGAGGATGGCAAGGGTAAGGTGGATATGACCCGAAATAAAGGGCTTGGTGAGATGGATGCGCATGAGCTTTGGGATACGACAATGAATCCTGAGACACGTGTGCTTAAGCAGATAAAGCTTACCGATGCGATTGAGGCTGATGAGGTCTTTACAGTGCTTATGGGTGAAAAGGTCGAGCCGCGCAAGGAGTATATTGAGAAAAATGCGAAGTATGCGGTAGATTTGGATTTGTAGTAGCAAAACGTCATAGTGTGAAAGTGCATTACTTACAGTACCAACCCTTAAGCAGGGAATCCTAATGGAGTGATAAGAGGGAGATTTATGCCTAAAAAAGAAAAAACGGGAGATATTTCGTTTCCCGAACAAAAAATAATATATGCACCGCTTGAGAAGGAGATGGAGACTTCATTTCTGACTTACGCCATGTCTGTCATTATTGATAGGGCGTTACCGGATGTAAGAGATGGTCTAAAGCCGATCCACCGTCGGATTTTGTATACCATGTATGAAAGTAATCTGACGAGTGATAGACCATTTCGTAAAGCGGCGACTGCGGTCGGTGATATTATGGGTCGATATCATCCGCATGGTGACCAATCTATCTATGATGCGCTTGTGCGTATGGCGCAGGATTTTTCCATGCGCAATATGCTTATCCAGGGGCATGGAAACTTTGGTTCTGTTGATGGTGATCCGCCTGCGGCGATGCGTTATACAGAGGCTCGCTTGTCAAAGATTTCCGATGAGATGCTTCGGGATATCGATAAGGATACTGTGGATTGGAAGCCCAATTACGATGAGACCAGAAAACAGCCTCAGGTGCTTCCGAGCCGTTTTCCGAATTTGCTTGTCAATGGTTCCAGTGGTATTGCGGTCGGAATGACGACCAATATTCCACCGCATAATTTGACTGAGGTAATTAATGCGGTTATTTGTGTTATGAACAATCCTGATGCTGATTTGGATGATATCATGGAGCATATTGAGGGGCCTGATTTTCCTACAAAGGGAATCATTATGGGCAGAGCCGGAATAAGGGCGGCATATGCTACGGGACGCGGGCGCATCAGACTTCGTGCCAGGACGGAGCTTGAGGAGTTTGGTAATGGGCGTACACGGATCATTGTGTATGAGCTTCCGTATCAGGTCAATAAATCGAGACTTTTAGAGTCGATTGCCGAGACTGTAAAGAATAAGCGCATAGAGGGCATATCTGCAATGCGTGATGAGTCTGACAGGGATGGTATGCGCATTGTCATTGAGTTAAAGCGTGATGCGAATGCTCAAGTGGTGCTCAATCGTTTGTATACTCAGACTCAGTTGCAGACGACTTTTGCAATTGTATTGTTGGCGCTTGTTGATGATCAGTCGCAGCCGCGTATTTTATCTTTGCGGCAGATACTTGATGAGTATATTACTTTTCAGCGTGAGATTATCCGTCGGCGTACTGAGTATGATTTAAAGAAGGCGCGTGAACGTGCGCATATTCTTGAGGGGCTTAGGATTGCCTGCGATAATATTGATGAAGTAATCAGAATCATCCGCTCAAGCTATAATGATGCAAGAGAGCGGCTTATGGAGCGTTTTGGCCTTTCTGAAATTCAGGCGGGAGCCATACTCGAAATGCGGCTCAGAAGCTTGCAGGGTCTTGAGATTGAGAAGATTGAAAAAGAGTATGCTGAGCTGATGGAAAAGATTGAGTATTTCTTGAAGTTGTTGGCTGATCAGGCGCTTATGGATGCGGTTTTGATTGAGGAGCTGACTGAGATTCGTGACAAGTATGGTGATAAGCGTCGTACTGAGATTGCAATCGTCGAAGATGAGATTGATATTGAGGATCTTATAGATGAGGAAGAGTGTGTGTATACACTGACACATGCCGGGTATATAAAGCGTCAGCCTGCGAGTACTTATAGATCTCAAAAGCGCGGTGGCCGAGGAATTATGGCGATGACGACAAAGGAAGAGGATTATGTCGAGACGCTGTTTACGGCTTCAACGCATGATTATATCTTGTTTTTTACAAATCATGGCAGGGTGTATCGTAAAAAAGGTTATCTGATACCGGAGGCCGGTCGTCAGGCGCGTGGGACAAATATCGTGAATATTTTGCCGATGTCGCCGGGTGAGAAGGTGTCTGCGATGATTCGTATGCGTGAGTTTGAAGAAGAGGCTTATCTTGTCATGGTGACGCGTAAGGGTACCGTCAAGCGTATGCGGACGACTGAGCTGCGTAATATCAAGAATGTGGGTATCCGTGCGCTGACCCTCGCTGAGGATGATGAGCTGATTTCTGTCCGTGATACGGATGGTAAGCAGAAGATTCTTATTGCGACGCACAATGGTATGGCGATTTTCTTCAATGAGACTGATGTTCGGCCTACAGGTCGTGTCGCTGCGGGTGTGCGCGGTATTCGTTTGAGGAAAGATGATTTTTGTGTCGGTGCTGCGCGCGCAAGAGAAGGTGGCGCATTGCTTACGGTGACTCAGAATGGTTATGGTAAGCGGACTGAGATCAGTGAGTATTTGCGTGGTGAAGAAGGTGGGGTACAAAACCGCGGCGGTTATGGTAAGAAAAACTATTTGATCACCGATAAGACCGGTAAGGTTGTCGATGTCAAGGTGGTTGATGATCAGGATGATGTATTGATTATATCTGATGATGGTACGATCATCCGTATGGCGGCTTCTGATATCAGTCTGATTAGTCGTGCGACACAGGGTGTCCGGCTCATGCGTACTCAGGGTGAGTCTTCTGTTATTTCGATTGCGCGTACTGAGAAAGAGGATGAGCAGGATGAAGATTTTGAGGTTGATCTTGAGGTGGCGTTGGAAGTAGTCGATGGGGATGTTGTGGAGGTCGATATTGATGTCAAAATTGATGCTGAGCCGGAGACGGAGGTTGAGATTGAGATAGATGTAGAGATTGAGAATTAAGAAATAGGGTTAAATAGAGTTTTGGGGTTGTTGCAAAATGTGCAACTCCCTCAGTCAGCTACACTGACAGCTCCCTCGCGAGGGAGCTAAGCTTTATCAGGTGTTTAAAAATTTTGTTGTAGGGGCGACCGCCCTCGGTCGCCCGTTTGGGATTTGTATATGAAAAAAGTTACAATTTATACCGATGGTGCGTGTAGTGGGAATCCCGGGCCGGGTGGTTGGGGTGCGGTGCTGATGCATGGTGAGGCAGTGAAGGAGCTTAGCGGTGGTGAGGTGAGTACAACGAACAACCGTATGGAGCTTGTTTCTGTGATTTCAGCGCTTGAGGCGTTGAAAATGCCGTGTGAGGTGGAGTTATTTACTGATTCACAGTATGTGGCCAATGCCATAAATCTTGGTTGGCTGAGTTCATGGCAGCGGATGGGGTGGAAGCGAAAGGGCGGTGAGGTGAAGAATCCGGATTTGTGGATAAAGTTATTGCCGCTTTTGGATAAGCATAAGGTGGCTTTTCACTGGGTGAAGGGTCATGCGGATAATGAGTATAATAATCGTTGTGATGAGTTGGCTGTGGCGCAGGCACGGAAGTATCGTGAGGGGTAGACTTAGAGCTTATGGCTATGTATAATATTTTTATAAAAGATTTTAAATAGCATGATGATAGCTTATGAAATGATGTAAGGAGCGTGTTTATCATGGAACAATTTGAACGTATAAGTCATGATGCCGGAGTTATGGGAGGCAAAGCATGTATTGCTGGAACGCGTATAACTGTGGGTATGATTCTCTTGCAAATTAGTGAGGGTGTAACTATTACTGAACTGCTGGTTGAATATCCAAATTTAACAGAGATTGATATTATGCAGGCGCTTCGGTATGCGGCGTGGGCAATTGGAACAAGAGAGGAATTGATTTTACCGGCATGAAAATCTTGCTTGATATGAATATTCCGCTTAGGTTTGCTAAATTACTTACTCAGAGCGGGTTTGATGTGTTGCTTTGGTCAGATGTCGGTGCACCAAATGCTTTAGATTCAGAAATCATGTTGTACGCTCGCGAGAATGATCTAATTGTTTTAACGTATGACTTAGATTTTAGCACAATATTGTCAGTTACACACGAGCTGAAACCTAGTGTCATACAGATCAGAGCATCGGTTGTACATGCGGAGCGTGCCGTTGAATTGCTTAAAAGTGCAATTTTACAACATGAAGAGGATTTGAAAAAAGGAGCAGTATTGTCTATAGATATTAATAAGTCCAGATTGCGAATATTGCCAATATAGTAAGTCGGTGAGTGTCGAACAAGAAAAACTTAAACTCTTCAAATTTTAGTCCATCGCATGGTGTTTTAAATAACTGCGGAAGCAGAAAAAATTATCAAGGGGATGTAAATGATGGAGATCATGATCGACAGCGAATTTAAAAACCTGTTGCCGGAGCTTGACCCGGAGACCTTTGCTTGGCTTGAAGAAAGCTTGCTTGAATATGGCTGTATGAATCCGCTTATTTTGTGGAATGGTATACTTATTGATGGGCATAATAGATATGAGATCATTCAGAAGCATGATTTGCCGTTCCAGACAATCAGCATGGAGTTTGATACGCGTGATGATGTGATCATATGGATTATCTCCACTCAGATCGCACGCAGGAATCTGAGTGCGTTGCAGCTTAGTCACTTTCGGGGTCTTCACTATAATACGAAGAAGAGAGCACTTGGAACTGGCAGCAACCAGTATTCAAGAAATTTTGCTGATGTTCAAAATGAACATCAGCAAAATAGAACAACTGCACAAATTTTAGCTGAGCAATATAATGTGTCGTCAATGACAATACGACGTGATGCTCAAGTCTCAGATGCAATCATGGCAATCGGTGAAATTTCACCTGAAGCCAAAAGAAAAATCCTCTCAGGCAGAGGAAATATCAGCAGACACCGCTTGCAGGAGCTTGCTTTAGGAACTGAGGATGAAATTAAAGAGACTGCCGAGCGGATTATTGATGGTACGCATGAGCGGCGGCAGTCACGTGTATCGGCGCAAGATGAAAGCGTGCAAGATCATAATTTGGGCACAGCTCAGGGCGGAATGGTAGTGGGCAGTGACTCCGGGTATTTTGAGCAACTGTCATTTGAGGGATTTCTTGATCAAGTGACTGATGGTTTTAAGGTTAAGCTCAGAAATATTCCGAACAGTGAAGACCCGGTCAGGTCTAAAACAGCTCTACGTGAATTTATTGATATGCTTGAGGAAATCTATAGGGAGATATGATAGAAACAAATACGGCTTAAATCATTGTCTGTAAAAAGCCTAATACTTACTCCAATCATGCAAGGATCTGCCTTCGTTGTCCTTTAAATTGACCCAAGTGTTGTCACCGCCAAAGCGCAAGAAGATGCCCAGTTCATTTGGCGAAGGGAAGATGATGTCTTCTGTGGTCGTGTGATTTACAATTTTGTCTTCATGGTCAGCACGCAATGCTTTGGCAAACTTTGCAGAGAAATTTAAAGAGCCGTCTTTGTTTAGCTGTGGATTTGGTGTTAACTTTGCACCGGCTTTGAGCAGCAGTTCCTTTCTATGCCTCCAGAATACCTTGCCATAACTGTCATTGTCAGTAAAGGTGAACTCAATGCCGCTAACTTCTTCACTCCATTTATGTCTATCCTTCATCATAAGATCAGCCCTCCAAACTTATACAGTTCTTTGCGTAAATTTATGTTATGATGGACATGTACTAAGCTCTTTCGCGTATGGTGACTTTGACCATGTCGCCGGGTTGCTTGCCGATTTTTGCCCGAATTTCTTTTAAGATGCCTATGATGTAGCAAATTGAGCCGTCAGGATTTTTCACGCCCATGTTGACGATGTTGCCTTGATAGGGTTCGCCGTCAAAGGTTGCATGGACTTTTACTCGGCCTTTGCCGAATTCTTTGTGGATGTCATATGGAAAAGGTACATATGCACCGCCGCCGCCGGAACCGGCAAAATGAATCTGAGCCTCATATTCATAGACTTTTCCGTTTATCATGCAGTGAAATCCTCCTGAAATGGATCGTAAACTTTAAGTCCATTATATAGTTAAATCATGCAAAGCACAATATTTCTGCTTATATTATGTAGAAATAATTACAATTAAGGATATAATGGGGAATGTGGCAAGAATATGAAATGGAATTTCTATGTCATATATCCGTTGCATTTTGCGATGTTGGCTGCGATTGCAATGGCATTGGGGTTAATTGATTTTAGTACGATTGGATCTTAAGGGAGAGTAAGCACATGAATAGAAAAGTAATCGTCATCGGCGGAGGAATCGCTGGATTGAGTGCGGGGATCTATGCACAAAAATGCGGGTTTGATGTCACCATTTTAGAGAGCCATAGCATTGCTGGAGGAAACTGCACATCATGGAAGCGTAAGGGTTATCTGTTCGAAGGTGGAATGCATTGGTTGACCGGCTCCGCGCCGAACAGTCCGATTCATAAATTGTGGCGGTACACCGGTGCACTGGATGACAGCGTCGAAATTCGCTATGATGAGCCTTTTTATGAGTACAATCATGAGGGAACGCAGATCAAAGTATTCCGTGATGTTGATAAAACCGAGCGGCATTGGATTGACATTGCACCACAAGATGAAAAGGAGATCCGCCGTTTGTGCGGCTATATGCGCAAGCTCAAGGGGCTTTCCATGCCTGTCACTGATCTGCGCGGCGTAAGAGTCACAAAGAAAAGCCGTCCTCCGTTGTCGCTCTTGTTTAAAGGCATATCGGCGTTTGGTGTTATGCGAAAGACGTCCAAAGTCTCGCGAGATGAGTATGTGCGCCGGTTTTCAAACGAGGGGTTGCGCGCAATGATCTGTTCTTTTACAGCCGAAGAGTCCGGTATCATGCCGCTTGTGTTTACCATGGGGATATTGGCAGGTGGAGACGGTGGTTTTCCGGAGGGCGGTTCGCTTCCATTTGCAAAGCGTATGGCAGACACACTGACATCGCTTGGCGGCGAAATACGCTACAAAACACGCGCCGATAAAGTGATTGTCGAAAATGGCAGAGCCGTGGGTGTTATGATAGGAGACGCACGCTTAGATTCCGATGCGGTAATTATCACTGCGGATACAATGCAGATAGATCATCTATTTGCCACACCACCCAAAGCGCCGTGGCTTGATAAAATGCGTGCGGAGACGTTGCCGACGATGAATGTATTGCTCTCGTTTGGTATTAATGCGGATTTGAGTGCGTATCCGCACCGCTATGTTTGGAAGTTAAAAGAGCCGATTAAGCTGGACACACAGACCTATGAGGATATGGTTATGAACAATTATGCGGGCGATCCGGTGTATTCTCCCGAAGGCAAAACTGCGCTCACCATCATGTTGTCCGGTGATACTTATGATTTTTGGAAACGTGCTAAAGAAAGCGGTGTCTATGCTGAAGAGAAGCAAAAAATTGCAGATGCTGTCACCGCGGCAATTACGGCGCAATTGCCTGAAATCGATGGGAAAGTCGAAGTTGTTGATGTGGCAACGCCGCTTACTTATGAGCGGTACTGTGCCAACTGGAAAGGCTCGTGGATGACCGAAATGAAGTCCGGTATGAACATGAAGTCATACCCTGCCGTTATAGATGAGCTCGGTGGTGTGTACTTCGCCGGGCATCGTATGATGCCGCCGGGAGGCTTGCCCATTGCAGTACAAAGCGGACGAAGGGCAGTGCAATATCTCTGCCGTGATACCGGTACGGTTTTTGTGAGTGAAGCATAATGCGTGATTTAATCGTTAATGTCTTTTTTTATTAAAAGAGGTAAGTAATGATAAAAAATAAAATAGCAGAGTTTTTAATTCGTCGTGCAGTTGCAATGCATTCGCTAAATCAAAAGGATTTAGCGAATTGGGAGCCGTGGTTAGGCTGTAAGCAGATTAGTGAAGCGTGTGAAAATTGTTATTATTATGGTCGGCATGCATCAAAGTTTAAAAAAGGGTGTGTTCAAAAAACAAAAGATTTCTACAAGCCAATGTCTCAGATTTCATCCGGAAAGCTTGTAGCAACTTGTTTTATGACAGATTTTTTTATTGAAGATGCTGATGGATTTAGAAATGAAATATGGCAAATGATCAAAAATAGAGATGATCTGATTTTTATTATGCTTACAAAGAGAGTCGAAAGAGTGGAGCAATGCTTACCGGATGATTGGGGAAATGGATACGATAATGTCATTTTGGGCTGTACTATAGAAAATCAAAAGCGCGCCGATCAGAGATTGCCGATTTTTGTGGCGCTTCCAATAAAATATAAGTTTATTTCATGCGTTCCTTTATTAGAAAATGTTGATTTATCAATGTATTTGGATAGAATAAAGTTTGTTGCTGTTGGTGGTGAGATTGGTAAAGGTGCAAGAGTTTTTGATTATGATTGGCTTCTTAATATAAGGGGTCAATGTATTTGGCATAGTGCGACTTTTTGGTTTAAAAATTCCGGATCAAGATTAAGATGTGATGGTAAAATAAAAAACATACACCCGATTTTTCAAAATAGTTTTGCAAAAAAATCAAAAATGAATGTGCTCCATGGGGTTTTAGATGTGCGAAAAGTTTTTGAACAAAAGAAGGAAACAAGATGAAACATTTGCCCAATATTATAACGTCCACAAGGTTTGTTTTTGCGATATTATTGGTATTTTCGGTGCCGCTTTCAATGAGGTTTTGGTTGTTTTATGGTTTAGCTGCAACTACAGATTTGATTGATGGACCAATTGCGAGAAAATTAAAAGTAAATAATAACTTTGGGCCAACACTGGATACGAGTGCAGATATCTTTTTTTTGATATGCATTATGGTGTGTGTGTTTCCTATACTGAGCATCACGGTGCAGTCATATGTTTTAATTGGGACAGTTTTCTTGCTTAAGGCGATTTCGTTACTGTATGCATATATTAAGTTTAAGACAATAGTTTCTTACCACACATACCTGATCAAAGGTCTGGCATTAGTTATATTTACATTCCCGTTTTGGATTTTGTTTTTAGATGAAAATTTGCTTGTTCTCATTTTGGCGATTTTGCAAAGCGGAGCATATATTGAAGAGCTTTTGATCACACGAATAAGTGATAAGCCTGATGCCAATACAAAAAGCATTTATCATCTGAGAATACAGCAGGAGTGCTAGTGTGGACACGAGTCCAAAACACTTGCATTTTGGCGTAATTTCCGCCATACTGCGTTGGAAAAATTTATGTCCCCGCCGATGGATATTCTGTGCACAATAGGCGGTAAGGGGCTTCGTCTTCTTCAATTTTTGGAAAGCGCCCTATTTGTTCATAAAATCGATTGTCATTTTCATCGTCATTGCACATCGACACCTCGCCCAAAAGTACATCTCCGGTTCCCGGCATGACTCTAAAGTCATGATAGAGATAAGGGGGAATCGTGATGCTTGTACCCGGAGCAAGCCGCACTTCTGTACCGGGCGATACCGTACGGCTGTGTCCATCCATGAGTACCGTGACAGGGGTGTCCGCAAATGTTTCTTCCGGGGTGGAATTATAGACTGTGATCAACACTGTGCCGCCTCCGCGATTTATGATGTCCTCCATTTTGTACCAGTGGAAATGCATCGGCGCATATTGACCCTCTGCCAACATTAGTAGTTTTTCGGCATAGGGTTTGTTATATTGTGTGTGGTTTAATATGCCATTGCGTATTGTGATGAGGGTAAATCCTGTTGTTTCAAAGCGCCCCTTGCCGTAGTCTGTTACATCCCAACCCAGTTTAGTTTCACGGATTTCATTGTATGTATTGTCTTTGTTTTGCCATGTTTCCGGAGACCAATGGCAAAATGGCGGCAATAAAAACCCATGTTTTTTCGCCAACGCTTCCATTTTTTTGATTGCTGCATTGATTTGTGAGCGTTTCATTGTTAAAGTCTCCTTTTGTTGTTTTATATTTCCACTGTTTTACTTGATGCGCCGTGTATCTTTAAAAACTCCTGCACCTCATGTTGCGTGGGCATCACTTCAAGTGCGCCAGGTCGTCCGACTACAATTGCAGCGGCGGCATTGCAGAATCTGAGCACTTGCGCACATTGTGCTTCGCTTTTTAAAAAGTCTAATCCTTGTTGTGCACAGTATGCCAGAAATGTGCCGATAAAAGTATCTCCCGCGCCTGTGGTGTTTACTACCGGAACATCAAAGCCGTTTACACGCACATCCAATCCGTTACCCAGATATTGTGCGCCTTCCTTGCCTAATGTTATTAGTAGGTGCTGCGCCTTAATGTCTCCGAGAAAGGCCAGTTCTTCTTCGTTTGCTTTTACGATATCCGCTTTGGGAATGTAGCGCAGCACTACTTCTTTTAAGCCATTTAGGTCTTTCCAGAGCGGCGGACGTAAGTTTACATCAAAGCTGATCACACAGCCTTTGGCACGTGCGATTTCAATCGCTCTGTCATGTGCACCGCGGCATGGGGCATCTACAAGTGCAATGGAGCAAAAATGCAATATGTCTCCGGGTTTAAACCAATCTTCGCAGATGTCCTCGGCACAGAGCAGCATATCCGCTGCCGGGGCGCGGTAGAATAGATACTCTACATCTGAATGGTCTGAGTCAGATACAAATGCAAGCCCTGTGTTTGCTTCGTCCGTACGCAATATTGCGCAACTATTGATGCCTGCTTTTTCAATTTTGGACGTAAGGAAATCTCCGAATCCATCCATCCCGAGTTTCGTGACGAGCATACTTTCTATGCCGAATTTTGAAGCGGCAGCGGCTACGTTTGCCGGTGCGCCTCCGGGGCATTTTTTAAATGAGTTGGTTTGTGCCAGATTGCCTTTGGAGCAGGGCAGAAAGTCGATCAGGGCTTCGCCGATTACTATGAGTTTAGCCATTATGGTGTGTCCTCCATTTTTGGTGCAGTTTTTAGAGGTGTTTGGAACGCATTTGGTAATGTGGGCATATTATCATACCGGCGATTAAAATGCGAGTGAAAATTGAGATGCTTATATCTGCTAAAATAAGTTGAAATTCTGAAAGAATTTCTGTATATTGCATTTTGAAACCATGAAAGTGCTTGAGCGCGCAGAATCATTACAAGATGTGTTAAAAAACATTCCGAATCATCTCACGCTTGGCCCTGACGTTGCAGAATAACTGTGTGTGAATATTTGGCTCTGCCAGTGAAAAATTTATTGCAATAAGTTAAGGAATATTGACCGCCATGACGATTTATACTAATCCTAATTGCAAAAAGGTGCGCGGCAGCCACATTTTGGCTGTCAGTTGCGCACATTGCAAGACTTTTATTGCACATTATCAAAAAGTTGGCGAGAGCAATTTTGTGAAGATGTATAATGATCGCATCATTGAGGGGGCAATGGACTTTTCGAAATATCATGGAGCAATATTTTGCCCTAATTGCAACGAGCGGATTGCCACGAGATATGTTACGAAGATGGATAAGAAAGAGGCGTATCGGCTTGTTCCTTCTGCGTTTAATAAGAGGAAGGTTTAGGAGTGAGGGGCGCATTCTAAATATAAACTATTTACCACTCCCACTGTTTTCAAGCCTAAAAAGCAATCGATCCAGTGCAGTACGCCAAGCACCTATAGCACCATTGTCCATAAGCTCATTCATCGCTTGTTCATTGTATCCGCCCGGTGTCATCTCATGAGCAAGTTCGATCAAGTCGCAATGCTTAGTCTCTGCGGCTCTTTTGCATAACGAGCTGAAAAGCGAACTTGCAAATCCGACAGAGGTGTCATGAACAATTCCCCGCTCATCTGAAAACTTAACCACCTCATTGAGCAACATATAGTAAGCACTCATCATACCGGTGACAATTTGTAAAGTGTGCACATCTTCTTGTTTATGTGCATAATACACATCGCTCACAGGTTCAAACAATGCGCCAACGGCTTTATTTTCCGGATATATCAGTAGTGGGCCAAATCCGGAGGCGATAAAGGGAAGCGGTATGACATGTGCTAAGTTTGTGGTTTCCCCTACAATTTCTTTCAGTTCAGGTAGTCTCATTTCCGCCGACATATTGATAACACTCTGCTCAGGCCTGTATTTAAGCTCACGGAGTACGCCAAAATCCTTTTTGTGCAGACATATAAATATCCAGTCTGCTTTGTCCACCACTTGCTGATTGGATGTACAAACGCGTACATTTTCGAATTCATTTGCAAGCGCTGCCGCTTTGGCGGCATTTCTCGGTGACAAGAATAAGTCGTGCCCTGTTTTCGCTTTGCAAAGTCCTATAACAACCGCTGAGGCGATAATGCCTGTACCTATAATTCCTATTTTCATATGGCGTATCCTTCTTAGTTTAAATAATTTTCATAGACATTATCCATGAAATCGCAAATAATATCAAGAAAAACAATTACAATGTTTCACGTGAAACATCTTGAAAAATGATTCTCATATGCTATAATAACGATGCTGACAGCGAAATATACAATAGTAGCGGGTAAAAACCGCGCTTGTTGGCCGTATCTGTGTGCGCCAATGTACATGGATGTTATTACATGAAAACGCAACAAGGATTTAGTTTGAAAGAGTTCAAACTAAACCAAGGGCATGTGCGATTCGCGCCCCTAATGGGAACGGCGAATGATGCACGAAATGATCATTCCTTTTTCATGGTTGTTTTGTGCTTGACGCAATGCGAAAGGAATGATCATTTTTATGGGTAAAATAATAGCAGTTGCAAATCAAAAGGGCGGCGTCGGCAAGACAACGACCTGTGTCAATCTTTGCGCCGCATTAAAGGAAGCCGGAGCACGGGTACTCTTGTGTGACATGGATCCACAGGGAAATGCGACTTCGGGCATGGGCATAAGTAAAAGCAAAAATATTTCAAGTATATATCATGTTTTAATTGATGGCGCAAGTACCTCTGATGTGATCGTGCAGACGAAGTTCGGCGATATTCTGCCATCAAATAAAATCCTATCCGGTGCAGGTGTCGAGCTTGTGGCCATGCCCGGACGCGAATATATTCTAAAAAACGCACTCGACGATGTGCGTAGTAGTTATGATTATATTTTGATTGATTGCCCGCCATCGTTAGAAATGCTCACGCTCAATTCGCTATGCGCAGCAGACACTGTTTTGATCCCGGTGCAATGCGAATACTATGCGCTGGAGGGTCTTTCCGACCTGATGTCGACGATCAGGACGATTAAAAAAGCTTTGAATGCTGCATTGGACATTGAGGGTGTGTTGTTGACGATGTACGATTCCAGAACTAATTTTTCGGCACAGGTCGCAGCTGAGATCAAGAAATTTTTCAAGCATAAGATATACACGATATCGATCCCGCGCAACATAAGGATCGCTGAAGCGCCCAGTCACGGCACGCCGGTGATGAATTATGACCGTTCTTCTCGCGGGTCACAGGCATATCTCGACCTTGCAAAAGAATTTCTCAAGAGAAACGCATAGACTAACGACAGTCAAGTACTGCTCACCTGCCGGGTGGGTTCGGAAAGGAAATAAAACTTTGAAAAAAAAAGGTTTAGGAAAGGAATTGGGTGCAATTTTAGGAAATGCTGCAATAGAACCCAATCCTAATGATTTTGAATATTTACCGCTACATCGAATAGAGCCAAGCCAAGAACAGCCCAGAACTATCTTTGAGCAAGAGCAAATAGATGAGCTTGCGGATTCTATCCGTGAGCACGGTGTTTTGTCCCCGCTTACAGTCCGCAGTGTAGATGATAGCTACTATCAAATTATTGCCGGAGAGCGCAGATGGCGTGCCGCACGTGCAGCAGGTCTCGTTGAAGTGCCGGCACGCATCGTTGTCGCTGATGACAAGCTTGCGTTGGAATTGGCTATGATCGAAAATTTACAAAGGGAGGACTTGAGTCCTATAGAGGAGGCGCGAGGCTACAAGGCGCTTATGGATGAGTTCGGTATGACTCAAGAGCGTATCGCTCAGCGTGTCAGCAAGTCTCGTCCGGCTGTTGCCAATGCGTTGCGTTTGCTTTCACTCCCGGAGGAGCTTGCAAACTTTGTGCTCATGGGCAAGCTCTCGGCCGGAAGCGCCAGAGCGCTTTTGGCTCTAAGGAATGAGGAAACAATGCTCAGCGCCGCAACGCTTGCCATAGATGGCGAGATGAGCACTCGTGAAGTAGAAGCGCTGGTAAAAAAGCTCAATCGCAATAAGGATTTAGCTTCCGAGCCCGGTAAAAGTAGCGTTCCGGAAGTTGACTATTTGTTGGATGTCAAAGACCAGCTTACAAAGGCGCTTGGACGCCGGGTCAATATTAAGCAGGGCAAAAAAAAGGGTAAGATTGAGATAGAGTATTACGATCTTGATGATTTTAATGCATTATTTGAGACTCTACTATCTCGTGATTAACACAGAATCGTGACTAAGGCGAAAGGAATAACCATACCACTATGATTGATATTAAATTGATTCGCGAAACCCCTGACAAGATAAAGAAACTCCTGAGCAATAAAGGCGCTGACTGTGCATCAGATATAGACAGGATCATTGCGCTTGATGCAGTGCGCCGCGAGATCCTCGCTGAAAGCGAGTCAAACAAGGCGGAGCAGAACAAGGTGTCCAAGCTTATTCCTCAACTCAAAAAAGAGGGCGGCGATACATCTGAGATTTTCGCTCAAATGAATGTGCTTAAAGCCAAGATAAAAGAGGCTGAATCGACACTGAGAGCTACCGAATATGAGCTTGATGAGCTGATGCTCGGTCTGCCCAATACGCCTGACGAGGATCTTGCGCCCGGCGGTAAAGAAAATAATGAGCCGATAAGATATCATGGCAACCCGCATACTTTCGATTTTGAGCCGAAAAACCATGTTGATTTATGTACCGATCTTAAGCTTATTGACTATCCGCGCGGCGTTAAGCTTGCAGGAAGCGGATTTTGGATTTATCAAGGGATTGGCGCACGTTTAGAATGGGCATTGCTTAATTATTTTTTAGATACGCATTTAGCTGACGGATATGAGTTGTTACTCGTGCCGCATATATTGGAGTACCAATGCGGGCTTACGGCAGGTCAGTTTCCGAAGTTTGCCGATGAGGTTTATAAGATTGCCAATCCCACCGATGATCGGGTGCATTATTTGCTTCCGACCGCTGAGGCTGCACTCGTTTCAGTACATAGAGATGAAATTTTGACCGAAGCGGATCTGCCTAAAAAGTATATTTCTTACACGCCTTGTTTCAGAAGAGAAGCGGGGACATACGGCGCAGATGAGCGCGGAATGGTTCGCGGACATCAGTTTAATAAGGTTGAGATGGTGCAATACACAACGCCCGAAGGGTCAGATGCTGCGTTTGATGAGCTTGTTACAAAGGCCGAGACGTTGGTTTCCGGGCTTGGTTTCCATTTCAGGACAGTCAAGCTGGCTGCCGGTGATTGTTCTGCTGCAATGGCTCGGACTTATGATATTGAAATCCAAATTCCGTCCATGAATGGGTATAAGGAGGTTTCTTCTGTTTCAAACGCACGTTGTTATCAGGCGCGGCGCGGCGCGATGAGGTTTAGACGTGCCGATACAGGTAAGCCTGAATTTATGCATACGCTCAATGGCTCAGGTCTTGCAACAAGCCGTATTCTTCCGGCCTTGGTTGAGCAAAACCAGCAAAAAGATGGCAGTGTGATTGTGCCCGAGGTGCTTCAAAAGTATTTGGGCGGGCTTGAAGTCATTCGTTAGAGATGTTAGGCACGGTCGTAGGGTGTGATGTCCACATCGCACCGCATGTTCAACTCACAAAGCTCGGCAGATAGCAGACAAACACATAAAAAGAATTAACACGCTGCAAAATGGTTTAAGCGTTGATAAGTACACAATAATGCCCAACCACATACATTTGATAATAGTTGTCGCATGTTGCAAAAGCGGTGCGATGAGGACATCGCACCCTACAAACGCAGCAATTCCAAATATTGTACGATCTTTCAAAACAGTGGTGTCAAAAGAGGCAGGCTTTTCACCATGGCAACGCTCATTCCACGACCACATCATCCGCAATAATGCTGACTATCAGCGAATTGGGCAGTATATAGACGAAAATCTGCAACGTTGACCCGAAGATTGTTATTACTTTAAAAATTAATTTATACCCAAACCATAAGAAAGGATTTGAAAAATGTGAGTAAATTCATCGCTGAATTTAAAGAATTCGCAGTCAGAGGCAACATGCTGGACATGGCCATCGGTATGATCGTTGGCGGAGCTTTTACTGCACTCGTAAACTCAATTGTCACCAACATCGCAACCCCGCTTATAGGTATCTTCTTTGGCATCGACCTAAAGAATATCGAGATCGTGCTGCCGCGTCTTTGGGGCAATATAAGCGAGCCGAATATTTTGACACTCGGTGTGTTCCTCGATAGTCTGATTAGCTTTATCATCATCGCTTTGGTAGTCTTCCTGTTTGTCAAAGGTATCAATCGATTCCGCAAGAAGCAAGAAGACAGTGTGCCGGAAGCCCCTCCGACCCCCACACAGGAAGAGCTGCTACTGGCAGAAATACGCGATATTTTGAAGGAAATGAAAATTGAGCGATAAACACAATCAATTAACCGAAATTATTAAAAAAGGTGCGGATATTACAGGATTGACGCCGCCATCAGGTGCTATGTCTGCTTTCCATACCTACTACGACCTGCTCTCCGAAAGAGGCAAAGACGTGAATCTCACGGCCTTATCCGGAGCGGAGGATATTGCGCGTCTGCATTTTCTTGATTCCATAGCGCTACTGAACATCATTGCTTTTCAAGGCGCGCGCATGATAGATATCGGAAGCGGCGCCGGATTTCCGGGCATACCGCTTAAAATCGTTGAGCCAACAATTGACTTAACGCTGCTTGACTCATCCGGCAAGCGCATCGCATTTATGTCCGAGTTGTGTGATGTGCTCAACATCGATGCCCATTGTATTTATGCCAGAGCTGAAGAAGCTGCGCGAGATGCTGCGCTAAGAGCATCTTTCGACGTTGCAGCATCTCGCGCTGTGGCAAAACTCAATATGTTGGCAGAATTGTGTCTACCCTATGTTCGTGTAGGCGGCACATTTATTGCCATGAAAGGCGCAGATTCCGAAAGTGAACTTTTTGAAGCGGAAAATGCGTTTCAGATTTTGGGCGCAAAGCTCAACGACTGTGTGGATTACGTGATTCCCGGCACGGACATCACGCATAGAGCCGTTATTGTCACTAAAATCGCTGAAACGCCGGACAAGTACCCACGACGATTTGCCCGAATTCAAAAGTCACCGCTTTAGTCTAGTGTAACGTGTTCTAAATAACTAGCCTTTTCTTGCGGCATCTTTTTCTGCCTGACTTCGTCAAAATATCTTGAAAGACCAGTGGTATTCCTGCAATATTTTTCCTCGCCAGACGAAAAAATCTACCACAATTAAAGTCCAGTTATTTAATAACACGCTACACTAGCGTATATCTGCGCTCCATTTTTAAGAATTATACACATTCAATCTTGTTAAGTTAGTGGAAAACTTACAGTTCTGTTATTCTGAGAGCACTTGCGATCGAAGAATCTTATAGTGTACCCGACCTACAAAAACAGATCCTTCGCTGCACTCAGGATGACAATAAGACTAATTTAACGGCATGGGTACATATCGAGTATAGCGTATACGCTATACTCGTACATCGAATGCTAAATTGTTTCACGTGAAACAATTTGTGTTGTCCATAGAATAATCATCACCATCAAGGGGTAGCTTACATGCTTTCACTAACAAAATCACTTTTAGACGAGCCCGAAATCAAACAGCTGATCGCTGGAATTGAGGCGGGAACTTGCCCTGCGGTCATTTCAGGTCTTTCTGAAATCCATCGCGCCCACATTATTGCCGCCATACGCGCCTCAACCATGAGGCCAATTGCGGTCATATGTGCCGCCGAAGATGAAGCAGGCCGTTTAGCACAAGACATTTCAGCGCTCACCATGGAACAGGCCTACACGCTGAATGTCAGAGAGTTCACCTTCCATAGTGCAGAAGTTGTCTCACGCCAAATTGAGCAAAAGCGCATCGCTACACTGACCGCTCTGGCTTCCGGAAAAGCGCCTGTGGTCACAATGTCCATCAGTGGAGCGCTTCAACGCACACTGACATCGGCTCAGCTCTCCGATATTTCCACCAAGGTAAGAAATAGCGGATCATACAACTTGAGCGAACTTGCTGAAACGCTCGTTTTATGCGGTTATAGCAAGAGTGAACAAGTCGAAGGCCCCGGCCAATTTGCCCTGAGAGGCGGAATTTTAGACTTTTTCTCGCCCGCACACGAAGAACCGGTTCGCTGTGAATTCTTCGGCGATGAAGTGGACTCTATGGGGCATTTTGATATTTCGACCCAACGCAGGACAGAGCAATTGAGTGAAGCGCAAATAACCCCGGTTGCAGAAATTTTGCCATCTCTATATAAGGGTACGCACGGCAGCGGTGCTACAGGGCTCGCAAGTGAACTCGAAGCTCATGTCAAGAGGCTTGAAAAACGCCGCAACACAAGCGCTACACTGATCACCAATCTCACTTCGGATATCGAAAGGCTCAGAACCGGGCGTAGTTTTCCTGCTTCTGACAGATATATGGAGCTGATTGCTCCGATGGCTACTGCGCTTAATTATCTGTCCGATGACACGATCATCATCATCTGTGAACCCGGACGGGTAGAGGAAAGGGCAGAGGGTTTTGCAAAGCTACTTGCAGAGGAATGTTTGTCTCTAATTGAATCCGGTATTCTGGAGAGCAGCTTGATTAGATTCTCAGATGATTGGCAAGGTTTTTTATACTATTGTGAAAACCATCCTGTAATCATGGCAGATAATTTTTCCGGCTCATCATATCCATTTAGAGTGAAATCCTCATTTAGCATAGATGCCAAGCGCCTCCCATCGTACGGAGGGAGTCTCGAAACTGCGGCAACTGATGTTGCACACTATATGAAATCAGATTTTCGCACTGTGATTTTGTGCCACGATGAACGCCGTGCGGGTAGATTGCGCGAATATCTTGAAGAACGAGAAATCAGCACAACGCTGGATTATTCTTTGCAGTTTCTTCCGGAATATGGGAAATGCATTGTCACTGTCGGTGATCTCTCTGCGGGTATGGAGTATCCGGGAATAAGGCTTGCGATTATTACAGAGGGTCAAATTATAGCTCAAGCGATACCCCGGCGTACCAGAAAAACGAAATATAAGTCGAATAGAGAACAATTGCAGAGCTTTACAGACCTTTCTCCCGGAGACCTCGTTGTCCATGATCAGCACGGAATCGGTCGTTTTGTTGGATTTGCTAAGCTGCCTGTAGACGGAATTCAAAAAGAGTATATTAAAATATCCTATGCCGGTACAGACAGTCTGTATGTTCCTGCGACTCAATTGGATATGGTCGCAAAGTACATAGGCGGTGCAACGGATATCAGCGAGGATGAACCCGGTAGAAAAACTATAAAACTCTCTAAACTGGGCGGTGCTGATTGGACAAAAGCGAAGACAAAAGCAAAAAAAGCCGCCAAGGAAATGGCTAGGGAGCTTATAAAATTATATGCCGCCCGCCAGCGCGTCAAAGGACATGCTTTTGCAAAAGATACGGTTTGGCAGGCCGAGTTTGAAGATAAGTTCGGCTATCAGGAAACAGAAGATCAACTCAAGTGCGTTCAGGAAATCAAAGAAGATATGGAAAAGACGATACCTATGGATCGTCTGCTTTGCGGTGATGTAGGATATGGCAAAACCGAAGTCGCACTGCGTGCCGTTATGAAATGTGTGCTTGGTGGTCATCAGGCCGCAATTCTCGTGCCTACAACTGTGCTTGCGCAGCAGCATTATGTCACCTCTATGAGAAGATTTGCCGGATATCCGGTCAATATCGAAGTGCTGAGTCGCTTTAGAACGCCCGCGCAAATGAAAAAGGCGCTCAAGGGCTTGGAAAATGGCAGTGTTGACTTGGTTATAGGCACGCATAGACTGCTCCAAAAGGATATACAATTTAAAAAACTCGGTCTTCTGGTCGTTGACGAGGAGCAGCGTTTTGGCGTATCGCATAAAGAGAAGCTAAAGGACATTGCTAAACAAGTTGACGTACTGACACTTTCTGCTACGCCCATACCGCGCACACTGAACATGGCACTATCAGGAATTCGGGATATGTCCACAATTGAAGAGCCGCCGCAGAGCCGCAGACCGGTTCAGACTTACGTAATAGAACATGATTGGAGCATTTTGGTCGATGCCATAAGGAGAGAAATCTCTCGCGGCGGACAGGTTTATTATTTACATAATCGTATTGAGAATATTGAACGCGTGACATCAAGGTTATCCGAAATGCTTCCGGGTGTCAGTATTTCTGTAGCGCATGGCAGAATGGATGAGGATGGTTTAAGTGATGTCATGGAGCGCATGACTACGGGAGAACTGCAAGTGCTTGTGTGTACGACCATTATAGAGTCGGGCATAGATATCCCCAATGTCAATACGCTTATTGTAGAAGATGCTGATAAACTGGGTCTTGCACAACTGCACCAAATCAGAGGGCGGGTCGGCCGCTCGCCGCGTCGTGCATATGCTTATCTGACTTTCAGACGCGGAAAAGCTTTATCAGATGTGGCCGAGAAGAGACTCAGCGCAATACGTGAGTTTGCAGAGTTTAATTCCGGTTTTAAGATTGCTATGCGTGACTTGGAAATCAGGGGAGCCGGCAGTCTGCTCGGCGCTGAGCAATCCGGTCATATGATCAGTGTGGGTTATGATATGTACTTAAAGCTTCTGGAAGAGGCGGTACTTGAAGAAAAAGGTGAAAAGCAGCCTAAAAAAGCGGAATGCCCTGCCGATCTTAATGTTTCAGCAGGTATTCCGGAAAAATATGTTCCATCCGAAAAGCAGAGAATGGATATTTACAGGCGCATTGCGCTGATTAGAACCGAAGAGGATTGCGATGAGATGATTGCTGAGCTGATTGATCGTTATGGTGATCCTCCGGCACAGGTTATCGCGCTGACCTCTATTGCGATGCTCAGAAGTGAGGCTTCGCTTGCAGGGATCAGGGAGATTTCTCAGAAAGATGGCGCAATAAGGCTAAAGCTCACCGACTTTAATATGGATAGCGTTTCTAAGCTTTATGCGCTGCCGGAGTACGATGGGCGCATTAAGGTTGTCGCCGGTGCCGATCCTGTGATTGCGCTGAAATTAAAGGATGCTTCGGTTGTAAATGAGGCAGTTCGCTTTGTTCGTGCTTATGCTTATGCCTCCGGGGCATAGGTGGGAGTCCTACAATTAAAGTCGTTGATATGAAGTGGTGTACGATAGATGCTTAAGCAAATTGTTCAAGATGATGAAGGGAGGCGTACTATGCCTAATATAACATGGATTATGGGGAATGGTTTTGATATACAACTGGGCTTAGAGACAGGATATAAGCAGTTCTACGATACGTATTGCAAAATAGGGAAGGAAGATGAAGACTTTATACAGCAGTTCAAAAAAGATCTTAAAAAGAATAAAAACAGTGAAACTTGGGCAGATTTCGAACTTGCATATGGCAAATACTCAGATGAATGCAAGGATGCTGAAAAATACTCTCGCATTAAAGCCGATGTTGAAACTCAACTCCACAAATATTTAAATGATATACAAGAGAGTATCGACTGGCCAAATTTAAATGGGATGGATAAGAATATATTCTACGAATCAGCTATTGATTGGATGCCTGAAATTATGCACATAAATCATAATGACGTTATCATTCCCAAGCTCCAGAAGAAGCCCTCCGGGGTTATTAATTTCTTGCTCTTTAACTACACCAACACGGTACATAACTTGCTGGGTGGAAAGTCAGATAATATGTTCAACACTGGGAAAAATGGTACTAGTAGCACTTTAGGAAGTTACTATGGCGTTAGCAAGTTTGGCACTGTACATCACGTTCACGGAAATTTAAAAGGGCAAATTATCCTTGGAGTTGATAATATAAATCAAATCACAAACACGAATTTTTGCGAAAATCAAGACATCATTTCCGAAATGGTAAAACCTACCCAGTTACAAGATATTAGAGACCAAAATCCTAACGTTGACATACCTACAGATAACGCAATTCGAATTATAAATGAAAGCGCAATAGTATGTGTTTTCGGCGCTTCAATTGGCGAAACAGACAAAACATGGTGGAAAATGCTCGCGGACTGGTTGAACAATAATGATGACAGACTTCTTATTATATTTAATTACAAAAATATAGAGAATCACTCACCGATTACTAGAGAAAAACGCCGAGTGCAAAAGTTGCAGAAAGAATATATGGATACGTTTTATAACGCATTTAAGTCTTGTGCTGACTGGGACGATAAAACATATGAAAACAATAAAAGGAATATCATAGTGGTGTTAAATGAAAATCTGTTCAACTTCAGGCTGCCACGGAAAGACCGTGGCTTCACTAATGACGTAGATTTATGAAGTTCCCTCATTGTTTGAGATTACTTGTACTTAGTTTGTCGATCGCCGATTTGAACGCTTTTTTAAGTCCATGATCTTTAATCTTTTTCAGATACTTTTCGGCAGCTCTGGGATAACTGATTTCATACATCGGCTAATCCTCCCCAAAAATATCCCTTGTAGTCACACTGTTTTGCCTGCCTCATCAACCAATAAACTTACAGCCTTTTTAATATTTTGACGTCGTTCTTCAAATGCAATCAACAACTCTTCACCTTGCAAGCCTTGAGCAATTAAGTCTTTTAATATCTCCACTGAAAAACTATCGTCCGAATACGAAAGCGGGCGAAGCACGATGGCATCCTCAGTGAGAAAGCATTCAACCTCTTTGCCAAAATTAAGGCGCTCATAAAATTTTAAAGGTATCGTCACTTGTCGCTTACCAGTTATGGTTATTATTTTTCGATCCATAGCTATATTTTCTGTGCCATACATAACATTTTCCTACCCTTCAAAGCGAAATTCCTAACATCCTTGATTACGTCATATCAAGGATGTTAGGAATTTTCAATAAAAATACTTTAAGATTTCCTACACTACCGATGAAACAGCCGCTTATTTTGAAACACCGGTTCACATGTTATATTGACGCCCAACTGGCGAAACATGGCGATATCGACATGGGATAAGATAACACTTGAATGCGCCTCTGAGTATGTCAGCAAAGGAAGCTGCTCAAGGACAAGCTCAGCCATAGGATTGGTTGCCGTGCTTATGGCAAGCGCCAGCAGCACCTCATCCGTATGCAATCGAGGATTTTCATTTCCAAGATATCCAACCTTGAGTCTCTGAATCGGCTCAATGACTACAGGTGAAATGAGCGGAACCCTATCATCAATACCCGCCAGATGCTTGAGCGCATTGAGCAGCGCCGCTGACGATGCACCCAGTAATTCTGATGTTCTCCCAGTAATCAACTTACCATCGGGCAGAACAATGGCAAGACACGGTCCGCCTGTCATCTCCGCCTTTTTAAGTGCCGGTATCACCGGCGCACGATCTCCCGGTGTAAGTCCTGAGTTGTTCATAAGCAGCTCAAGTTTAGTCACTGTTGCTTTTTGAATATTACCCCGTGCATATTCCATCTGAGTAAAAAAGTACCTGCGAATGATCTCTTGTTTTGCTGCCTCGGTACATATCTCATCGTCTATACAATAACCAAGCATATTTACGCCCATATCCGTCGGCGAGCGATATGGGCTATTGCCCCATATCCTTGTAAACATCGCATTGAGTATCGGAAAAACCTCTATGTCCCTGTTGTAGTTCACAGCGGACTCTCCATATGCTTCCAAGTGAAATGGGTCGATCATATTTACATCTTTTAAATCTGCGGTCGCTGCCTCATATGCAAGGTTGATCATATGCTTAAGTGGGCGATTCCAGACAGGAAATGTCTCAAACTTTGCATATCCGGCTTTCACGCCGCGTTTGTATTCATGATAGAGCTGTGAAAGACAGGTCGCCATCTTTCCACTGCCCGGTCCGGGCGCTGTGATCACCACGAGTGGGCGCGTTGTTTCGATAAAGTCATTATAACCATAGCCTTGATCACTGAGAATCAGTTGTATATTGGATGGATAATCAGCTCCTGCAATGTAGTGGATCAGATAAACTTTGACACCGAGGCTTTCGAGATAGGACTTAAATTTATCAGCTGCAGGTTGTCCAAGATATTGACTGATGACCACGCTGCCTACATAAAGTCCGCTGAGCCTAAATTCGTCAATGAGCCTAAGTACATCATCGTCATAGGCAATGCCTGTATCGCCGATCGCTTTGTTAGAATCGATATCAGACGCATTGATCGCAATGACTATTTCTGCTTTGTCAGCAAGGGTCTTTAATAATTCCACTTTCGCATCCGGTCGGTATCCCGGTAAAACTCTTGCGGCGTGGTGATCATCAAAGAGCTTTCCGCCGAATTCGAGATATAATTTGTTTTCAAACATGTCAATCCGTTCAAGAATCTTCTCGGATTGCAGTTTTAAATACGTGTCATTGTCAAATCCGACTTTGTACACATCACCACTCCTGTTCATCATATGGTTTTAGCCCCGATTCATTCTAAATTAAGGCTCGTGCATTGTCAAGGTAAGTGATTAAGAAATTCTGTTTGACAAACATAATCTTTTTTGCTATATTTAATGCCACTTACAAGAGTTGATCAGAAGCTTGTCGGTTGTGGTGTCATTCAGGGCTGTGTATTATGCTTTTCAGGTTTTCAGGTCTTTTATTGTGAGAAACAAATAATTTGCGCGGGTGGTGGAATTGGCAGACTCGCTAGATTCAGGTTCTAGTGTCCAATATGGACGTGCGGGTTCAAGTCCCGCCTCGCGCACCAGTGAGGGTGTTGTTAGGGGATTTGAGATTGTAGTACAATCTCGAGTCACTTGACAACACCCACTTTCTTTTTACGCAGTGGCATAGCTTACCGCCACGCCCTTTCTTGTTGGAATATGAATTTCCGTTTGCGGAATCTTCTTCAAGTCCGGCACATTTATTGCACCAACGCAGTTGTAGAAGATTTCAACTTTCTGCACTTCGGCAGCAGGACTGTCTTTGCCCGCAATACTTATCCGCTCACGATGATGCACCACAATTTTATCTACGAACTCACGCAGAATCTCTGGCGTGAGTTTTTTCATGCGGGTATACCGCTTGACGGTGGCGAGAAAATCACGAGCAGAACCCGCTGTACTCTTCTTAGATGCCACCTCACGGCTCAGCATTGCGATCAGTGCCTCGTTTGCCGCCTGTTCGTATAAGATTAAATGTGCATCTACGTTATGTTGGCTTGAAATTTTGAAAAATAAAACTTTACATTCATGCCGAAATGATGCACAATATCGGTATCAATGTAAAGTTGGGAAGTGATTGCATGAAAGCAGATGTTGTTATCGAAAAAATTTTTAATGAGCGTGGCAGTGTTATAACTACCGCAGATGCTGTTCGTGCCGGACTTTCTCGCATGACTATCAGCCAATTTGTAAAAGACGGCAAACTTGAACGAGTGGCTCATGGTCGCTATACTCGGCCTGAAACTTTTGCTGATGAGCTGTACCTGTTACAGCAACAGTCCGAGAAGATTATTTTTTCCCATGAAACAGCACTTTTTCTCCATGACATGGCAGAAAGAACACCGATGAAGCACTCTTTAACCATTCCAAGCAATTGCAAGCTGTCACCAACTTTAGCCGATGGCTGCAAGGTTTATTATGTGAAGCCGGAACTGCATAGCGTGGGAACGTGTTATCTTCCGTCAAAGATGGGGAATGAGGTTATAACCTACAACATGGAGCGAACGATATGCGATATTCTGCGAAGCCGAAGCAGAATAGACAGTCAGATATTTGCGGCGGCGATAAACAACTACACCTCTGGAAAAGGTCAAGACTGGAAACTGTTGATAGAGTATGCAGAATTATTTAGGGTAACAAAACTTTTACGCCAGTATTTGGAGGTCTTATCATGAGTAAGGAAGCAATGAGCTTAAAGGCACAAATCCGCAACCTCGCAAAAGAGAAAAATGTAATGGCTCAAATATT
>WQVH01000020.1 GCA_009781695.1 Oscillospiraceae bacterium | reverse complement strand
TTTTTGTAGGCTTGTAACACCAACATTATACCATTTTCACAAGGTTTTCGCCATTCTTTATGGCTAGATTATATTGATTTTTCAAGGTGCAATGAATATTTTCATGTGCGAAGTTTCAGTTAAGTAGTTAAGGCGTCTCATAAATTCACCATTGCGAAAATGGTCATTTATTGATAAAATGTCAATTAGAATCGCAAATTATTGATACTGATGCATGGAGGATTTAGAGTATTGAGAAATAAATTGGCAATAGGACTCGTCATTATCGCAGCTGTGGTATTTATATCCGGGGCAAGCATCCTCGCCGTTGCTTCGCCCAATTTACCGGGCAGTCAGGGCGATCCGTTTATCACGCTCAGTTACCTGACAAATATCTTTAGACCACAGGTGATGAACGAAGTGCGTGCGACCGAGCAAGAGATGGTTCAGCGATTTGAGTCGCGCATCGCAGAGCTTGAGCGTCAGCTCCAGTCCGGCGGTGCAGGGCAAGGTGCAGTCGGCACGGCTGACCGATTCCACGTGGTGACGCTCAGCAGAGATCAGACGCTTACCGCTTCGGTCGGTGCGGAGATTATGCTCAGAGTCGGCACGGCTACAGCGCTCGGCGCATCACCTCCGGCGCTGGTTAATTATACCACGGGCAATACGCTTGTTGCCGGTACTGCGCTTACGGTAAATCATATGAACCTCGTTACGATTGAGGGTAATGGTATCAGAGCCACCGCTGACACCGTCAGGGTCTTGGTTCGTGGAAGTTATACAATAAGCTGATATGTGATATGTTTTTTGATCACTTTGTCCAAAGAGGTTGAGGCTCACTGTGAACACCAACCTCTTTAATTTGACCTTGGCGTTATTTGTCATAACACTGCACAGTGTCATTTATTTGTCCAAGTGTAGCTTCACTCCGGCGGAGGTCAGCCTTTCTTGAAGTTCTGAGATATTGATGCATGTAAAATCAGTACACATTGCTGCCGCTGTTCCGGCGGCCTCCCCAGTCACCGCACATGGGGGAATCACTCTTGTAATATCCCACATATTGTCCGTTACGGAAATATCGCGTCCCGCAGCGAGCAGATTGGTCACTTCTTTTCCATAGAGTGTGCCAAAGGGCAGTTCGTATGCAGGCCCTCGCTTGCGCCAATCCCCTGTCATACCGATGCTGTCTTTCATAAAGATACTTTCTTCGATATCATCCATAGTATATGCACCGACAAGACGGCGGGACATCCGCACCAGTGGAATTGAAGAAATCGTCACCGGCAGATATGACTGATCTCCGGCATGATGTTTTTTGATATCGTCAAACATTTTTTCATGCGCAGCAATGACCGCCTGACTGAGTTCATCGCCGTCTATTCCCGAAAAGCGATGACTTCGGTCAAGACTTTCTACTTTGACATTCTTATATTCTTCCGCACCTGCCGCGTTCATTCCGTCCGGCTCACGCCCCGGAATCACATCCGCAAGACCAAACATCTTAAGCTTAACTTCACCACTTTGTATGTAGTAGTACCAACTGGCCAGTCCATTGCCCTTGGCATGAAGCGCTGTCTTTGCTCCGGCAAGATGACATACATCCGCATCTCCGGTACAATCAATAACAGATTGTACCTCTATCGCAGTACGTCCGGATTTATTTTCAACGATCACATGAGATATCGCATTGCCACTTTTCTGTACCGCACAAACAACCGAACCATAGAGTATCGTTACGCCGAGCTTTGTCAAAAGTGCTTCCACTCTGAGGGCAAACAGATGTGGATTATATTGCGTGACATAGCGGTTCTTTTGGCGCGCTTCTTTGCTCCCGCCGTTTAGCCATGCCTCCGGATAGAGTCCTGCCTCAGCGCCATGTTCAATGGACAGCTTCAAAAGCTCCTCGCCAATGCCGTAAATAAGCTGATTACCTTCGCCATCGCAAAGCGGCAAGTATATGGTGATCAGCCCCAGCGTTGCCATGCCGCCCAGTCCGTATTCACGCTCAACCAGCGTGACTTTTTTGCCTCCTCTGGCTGCTGCAAGCGCTGCCGCAATTCCAGCAATGCCCCCGCCTGCTACCAAGACATCACATGACGAGCTGACGCTGATCTTGCGTTCCGGTTCGATGATAAAATTGTTCAATTCATTCCCTCCAAACATGCGGCCTGATATTTAACGCACGTTATCATATAGTTCCATACTGCGGTAATACGCTTCGGCACAGGCATTCCACACAAGCTCCTCGTCCGGGTTAAACATCAGTATATAGCTGCCTCCACCCGGAGCATAAATATCTACAGTCTTTTTGATTGCTTCTATATATTCTTCCGGAACTATGGGCTTTGTGATATCCAAACCCTCAGGAGCACAGCAAAATCCGATGCGATCACCATATTTTTCTTTCATTTTCGGCATATCCACAGCCCTGCGCTGCACTTGAGCAATATCACAATTTAGCGCATACATATATGGGAAAAAGCGTGTGACGTTGCCGCATGTATGCCATTCAATGAATACATCTTTGGACTTTATGTGATCCAATACACGTTTGGTCGGCTCAAATACGAGGTCTTCCATCACCTTTTCTGAGAAGAATGTATCTCTTTCGGTACCCCAATCATCGTGTATTGTTACAATATCCAGCGGATACAGCGCGTTTACTTTATCGAAAAACTTAATCATAAAGTCAGCATATGCATTGAAGAAATCCAGCACAGCCTCAGGTTCAACAACGAGCGCTTCCATAGAGTCCTCATAGCCGCCCAATATGGAAACCAGCCGCTCAGTGAGTCCGCGTCCCATATCATAAGATAGTGCCTTGTTCGGATCATGCACTTCTTTCATGTATTGCGCCGCTTTTTCCTCAAATCCCCATTCGCTAAAATCCGGAAAAACTATTCTTTTTTCCCACTGAGTGATATCATCTAAGAGCTTCGTTCCGGGTGTCAGCATACCGCCTCCGGCAGAGCATACCCAAGTCCAATCCGTGTTAAACCAGTCTTTGTACGCATAGTCCTCAGTCGGCTTGCGCAAAAAGTCTGAATGGATCTGCATGCCGCGCACTTCGTGGAGCGCTACGTCATTAGAGCCTAGTGTAAATTTATCGGTTAGCGCGTTAGGCATCCATAGGGGGTCTTTCCTTTCAATGCTGCGGCGGAAATTCTCTCGTGGGGTAATCGGCGTATTAAATTTGGGTGCGGTTACGGTGTTTGGGCCATATGCCATTCTTACGGTCTGTGTTTCCACCGATGGATCACGATACTTCGGGCGAGCATATTTCATGAAGTCCTCCTACGATATTTACTGTGCATTTAGCGTCTTATTTGAGCGTCTAAAATTATATCTTTAGCACTGAATTTTGTAAATGCCGATACCTTGCGAATTCCGCAATATTCATTTTCCGTTTTTGAATTAACATAGGTTTTGGCGACAACCACAAACACGGATACAAAAACTTTCCAAATGACGATTGAAAACAAAAGGCAAAAATTTATATAATACTTTAAATAACCAAAAATCATATGCTATTTATTTTAGATAATGTGAACAACAGGTATTGTTGCACATGATCATTTTTCGCAACACACGATATGACACCAATATGAATGTACTTTAGAAGGGAGAGCATTTTGATATGAGTTTATTCGCTTACCCAGCGCTCACCGATGAGGAAAAGCGCATACTGGACGGCGGCGAGGGCATAGTAAAGCAAAAGTGCATGGCCTATCTTGTTGAGCTGTGTCAAATATCGGGCGCAGAGCGTCTGGTAGACCTTGACGGCACAGGTGATATGCACACACCCGGTCTCAATCTCAGCCAGCATCATGTGATTACGATTGATGAGCTGCGTGATTTTGCCGATAGAGGCGGGCGATTTAAGATTCCGACTTTTGCCGACAAATCACCTTTTATGGAGCAGCCGCCCATCCACGGTTGGGAGCATTGTAACCTGTGTGCGGGCAAAAATCCCGCTTTTTTACAGAGTGATCCGGTATTTCATGAAAGAGCCATGCAACGCGATGTCTTTGATGTACTCAACAAGATGGGACTTATCACCACGCATTCATGCGCCAATTATCTGGTCATGTCGTATCTGCCGAGTGTTGGTCAGCATTGTTCGTGGTTTGAGAGCAGCCAACAGACTTACTGTAACGCTACCCTCGGCGCAAGGACTAATTTTGACGGCACACTGGCGACATGCTTGTTGGGCAAAGCCCCCTATTATGACATGCATATCACTGAAAATCGCTACGGAACTATTTTGATTGAAAGTGATCGGCTCATCAAAAGCGATCTGGAGTGGGATGTCTACGGCTTCGCCATCGGTGAGGCTTGCGATGTGGAAGTGCCTATAGTTACAGGCACGGTCATTCCCAACACAACGCAGTACCAAAAATTCAATTCAGCTGTTGCGACCGGCGGCGCAGTGCGCATGTACCATCTGCCGGGCATCACCCCTGAGGCACCGACTATTGAATTTGCATCAGGTGGAAGGCCCATCAAAGAAACGATCCGTATTGACGAGGCGGCATTGAGACGGACATATGACGTGCTCAACTACCGTCAGAGCGACAATGTGGACATGGTCTATCTCGGCTGTCCGCACTTAAATATTGTTGATCTGATGATGCTTGCGCAAAAGCTCGAAGGCAAAAAATGTAAAGTACCGCTCTGGATCGTTACAGCACCTTGGCTTTACGGTCCCGCAAAAGAGCTGGGCTTCCTTGAAAAATTCGAAAAAGCCGGAGCGCTCTTGCTTACCGGTACATGTCTTGCCGCTGTCGGTTCTGTACCGGATGGTGTCCGCAACATCGCTGTTGATACGGCAAAGCAAGCATTTTATATCACCGGTTGTTATCCTGATGAGCATGATCAGCTATATATCAGCTATGGCTCTACAGACGAGTGTATCGATGCCGCTATTACAGGTAAGTGGCGCGGGGAATGGAGGTAGCACATGGCAACGAAACGTATTTATGGACGCTGTCAATATCCGGGTAAAGTCACTGCAGAGGCGCTGGTTGCACCGAAATATCTCCAAGGCTTTACCAATGTTGATTCTATACGCGGTTTTACCACAGAACGCAATCATCCGCTGTGCAGAGTGCCATATACCGACAAGGTTCTGGTCTTCTATTCGCCGCGGGGTTCCGGAGGATTTATGAAATATGGGTTTGGCGCAAAACCCGCAGCTTTTGTTCACACCAAATCCAGTCCGCTGACTGTCTTATGCATGGCACAGGCCAGAGTCCCCAGCGTCACTGATTTCGAAGAAGACCCCATGCAGTATATCGAAACCGGTGATATGGTTTTTGTCAATGCCGATGAAGGATATATAGAAATCACCAAAAAAGAAGCATAGTCCATTTTTGAATCTATCTCATATATATCTATTACGGATAAGAGGTGCTTATGGAAAATTCATCAAAAGAAAAAAAAGTTCATGGCACACAGAGCCTCGGCTCGTACATTCTTAACCACAAAGTCACTTTGCTTATTGTAGTGACCATTGTTGTCATCGTTTTCTTCCGGCTGATGAATCCGAACTATCTCGGATGGCAAAATGTACTCATACTCCTGACCATAACCAGTTTCGTCGGATTATTGGGTCTCGGTGTCGGCTTGCTTTTGATTTCAGGGCAGATCGACCTTTCCACCGGCGCAATAGCCGTTATGGCCGCCGTGCTTGTCGCCATGCTCATCAGCTCCGGTATCCCTTGGCCTATCGCTGCGCTGATTACTATTTTATTTGGTGCAGCCGCAGGCGGTATTACCGCAATACTCGTCAATGGGCTGGGTATGATGTCGTTTATTGCAACCATCGGTATGATGTCAGTCTGGGGTGGGTTGGCGCTTGTGCTCACGCGCGGAAATCCCGTAACCATCAACAATCCCGGATTCTGGGCTATTGCCGACATACGGTTCTTTCAATCGATCCCGCTCTTGTTTATTATCATGCTGTTTTTTGTCGCACTGTACGGCTTCATACTCTCACAGACCCGATTCGGCAGAAGTGTGTACATTGTCGGCGGCAACCCTACAGCAGCAAGGCTTGCAGGCATCAATCCTAAGAAGATTCAAAGCATACTTTTTATAAACAGCGGTGCTATTTCAGCGTTTTGCGGTGTGCTTTTTGCTTCTAATTTCCGCAGGGGTGACCCTGTGGCCATAACGCTTGGCATGGATGCTGTCACCGCAGCTGTTCTGGGCGGCATTTCTTTTTCCGGCGGCGCAGGCGGTACCGGGGGCTTCTTGGTTGGCTTGCTGCTGCTCAATTTCTTTAATAATGGTTTGATGATGATTGGCATCGGGCCTTATTGGCAGACGATCGCAAGAGGTGCGATCCTCATCGCCGCTTTGATGCTTGACTTTTTCAGAGAGCGGCAGCGGGCTAAAGCACTCCGAGCCGGAGCTGCGGAGATTGCCGCCGCTAAGTCTCAGTAAGACAGTTAGGAAAATGATCATTCATATGAGTCAGAATCTGTGAGAGGATGGTGTCATAATTTGCCGAACTATGTAGAGTTTAACAAAATCAGCAAGGGCTTCCCCGGTGTACAGGCACTGGATGATGTAAGCTTTCGGGTGCAAGGCGGCCGCATCTGCGCACTCATGGGCGAAAATGGCGCAGGCAAGAGCACCATGTTAAAGATTTTAAGCGGCGACTATCAGGCAGATGAGGGCACAATCATCATTGATGGTATGCCTGCAAGTTATCACTCTCCGCATGGTGCGCTCAAAGCCAGCATCAGTGTTATTTATCAGGAACGTCAGTTGGTTCCGGGTCTGTCTGTCATGGAAAATATTTTTATTGAGGATCTGCCTAAAAAGGGTATTCGTATCGATAAGGCGGCGCTGCGCAAAATGACGCAGCATATTCTCGATGAGTTTGAACTGGATGTCAATCCATCAGAGCCGGTTGGGCGTTTATCTGTTGCACATCAGCAAATGATTGAAATTATGAAAGCATATCGGCGTGATTCTGAAATCATTGCATTTGATGAACCGACTGCCCCGCTGTCAGAAAGCGAGATCAACACGCTTTTTAAAGTCATCCGGCGGCTCAAAGAGGCCGGCAAAGTGATTATCTATGTCTCACATCGCATGTCTGAGATATTTCAGATTTCGGATGATATCGTTGTCCTCAAAGATGGCAAGCTTGTATGTGAGTTAAACGCAGATGAAACCACCGAGCAGGAGCTGATTACTGCAATGGTCGGGCGCGATATCGGAGATACCTATGCCGAACTGTGCCGAAACGAAAATATAGGCGAAGTCATGCTTGAAGTAAGAAATCTCGAAACAGATGATGTCCACGATATCAATCTGGAAGTACGTGCGGGCGAAATCGTTGGATTTGCGGGACTGATCGGTGCAGGAAGAACAGAGCTTGCACGCGCTATATTCGCAGCCGACCCGATCAGTTCCGGAGAAATTTTTCTCAATGGCCAAAAGGTAAATTTCAAATCTCCCAAAGATGCGATTGCTGCCGGTATGGCGCTATGCCCCGAAGATAGAAAAGAGCAAGGACTGGTACTTGATCGCACCATCAATAATAACATCACCTCAGCCGTACTGGAAAAGGTCAAGACCGGGCTCTTCCTAGACAAGAAAAAAGAACGCAAATTATCTCATGCCGCAGTTGAAAAATACTCCATCAAGACCCCTTCCATAGAAAAGAAGGTTGTCGAGCTTTCAGGAGGCAATCAGCAAAAGGTCATATTGGGTCGATGGACATCTGAGGCCATGGTCACCAAGGTACTCATTCTCGATGAGCCTACCAAGGGTATCGATGTAGGGGCTAAGGCTGAGATTTATCAGGCCATTTGCGATTTTGCCAAGGCCGGTCTGGCGGTGATCTTTATTTCTTCCGAACTGACAGAGGTCATTAATCTTGCCGACCGCATCATTGTTATGGCGCAAGGACGCATCACCGGGTCGCTTTCAAGGCAAGAGGCAACCGAAGAAAAGGTTCTCAAACTCGCAATGCACCATTAAGCTGCACACAGGACACCTGAAAACACAAGGGGGCGTACAGATATGGCAGATATTTTAGGCGGCATGATAAAAATCGTAAAATCAAAGATGTTCGCATTGATTGTACTGCTTGCAATCTTGTCCACCATTGTACAAATTGGTTCTAATGGGATATTCTTACACCCGATCAATATCCGAACCATTTTGGACATGATGATCATTACCGGAATGATGACGATCGGTGCAACGCTACTCTTGATTGCCGGAGCACTGGATCTCTCCGTTGGCACTGTCGGTACGATGGCAGGTATGATGTTTGCCGTACTTCTGAGATATCATCATTTCCACTGGGCTGTTGCGCTGATTCTTTGCTTGGCGCTCGCTGCGGTATTCGGACTCATCAATGCCACACTCGTCAATTTTGCAAAATTCCCCGCATTTATAGCCACACTCGGCATGGCCTCCGTTGCAGAGGGTGTTTCGTTTTTGTTCTCCGGGGGTGCCAATGTATCCTTGTCCGATCCATTCATGCGCAACTTAGCCACCGGGCGGTTTATGAATAACACCATCCCATTTTCCATAATCATTTTATTGGTATTTTTCATTGTTTATGGAATTATTCTTTCTAAAACCAAATTCGGCCGCCAGATCTATCTCGTGGGTTCGAACCCCACAGCGTCAAGGTTGGTGGGTATCAATTCCCGGCGGATTTCATATATCCTGTTTATCAATAGCTCCGTGCTGGGCGCTTTTGCAGGCATCATGTTTAACTCACGTGTGGCTGCTGCCACCACATTGGGCATTACCGACAGACAGTTTTTCGGACTGATTGCGGCAATTCTGGGCGGCGTTTCTTTTGGCGGAGGCACAGGTGGACTGGGTGGTGCTTTTGTCGGCTTGCTGATTTTCTCAGCTTTTGCCAATGGGATGTTCCTGCTGCGGGTCGATTCGTTCTGGAATCAGGCGATCTTCGGTATGCTGCTGCTGGTATCGCTGGCATTTGACTATATGCGCAGCAGGGCGACATACAGAAGTCCGCGCGCCAAGCGCAAGAGCAAAAAGACGACAACCACTGCGTAACATAGGACAGACCATGGTTTGTAAGCTTCAAGCAAGAATAAATGGAGCACCATGTTTTGTATATTATGAGGACTTAATAAAATCAAAAAAGGAGAATGAGAAATGAAAAAAGTATTGGCAATCCTGCTTGCAATGGCAATGACATTTGCGCTCGTAGCGTGTGCCGCAGATAATGGCGGCGATGCACCCGCAACACCTGCCGGCGGAAATGATGGAGGCAGTGCTGCTACCCCACTGCGCACAGGGAAGACAGACATCGGCTTCTTTAATCCCGACTATGATTATTTTGCAAACGACAGACTGAGATTTGCATACCTGCGCATCCGAAACAGTCCACTCTATGAAGACATGGCCAACTCATTTAGAATCTGGGCCGAACTTGCAAACGTTGAAGTCAGCATATTTGATGCAAACGATGATGATGATTTGTTTAACTCTATGCTTGAAATGCTCGTCCTGCAAGGTTACGATGGACTTCTGCTTGATCCGGAAATGGTCAACTACCCTGCGGTAGTCGCCATAATGCGTGATCTGGGTGTTCCGTTTATGCCCGGTATGGGACTGCCTCTGGATGCAGACACAGGCCGCTTGACCAATCCATTTGTAGGATTTGATTTCCGTTTCGTTGGTGAGGAAATGGGCAGATGGCTTGTTCAGTATTGGCAAGACAACTGGCAAGATGTGCCGATTGAAAACATAGGATTTATGGGTGTCGATTGGTCACATGTTCATGAAATCAGCGTCCGCATCGATGGTGCAAAAGACATCATTTTCCCTGCTATTCCGGGCATAGAAGATAGATTTTTCAGACCGGACACCATTGTAGGTACACTTAACTCATCTACAGCTTATCAAGTGGCGGGCCCTGTATTTGCCGCAAATCCTGATATCACACACTGGCTGATTCTCGGCACAGTTGATGACTTTGCAGACGGCGCTGTAACCGCAGCACGTGATGCAGGTCTGGAAGGCCAAACTGTAGCCATTTCTATGGGCGGTCCGGGTCTGATGGCACAATGGGAAGCCGGCATTGAAAATGATTTTAAAGCATCGTTTGTGTCTATCGGTGTGATTTTTGCAGAGCCGATATTCTTCGGACTCTATGCACTCGTTATGGGCTATGCCACAGAAGAGACGCTGTTTGCTCCCGAATGGATCAACCATTCTAACAACGAAACCTTTGCATATCTTATGCTGCCGACAATCATCATCACGCGTGATACTTGGCATTACTACATGGAGTGGGTCGATTTATATACCGGACTCGATGTCAGCAATTTCCCTGTAACGCCAACAATTGATATGTTCTCGGCACGACTTGATCCCCCGGCGCATTTTGCCGGAGGGTAACACTTAGCAATCGACTAAAAAATTGAGAGGCTACCCGCCTCTCAATTTTTTATTCCCAACTCAATCAATCGTTACTGTACAGGGAGCAAGCGATCAGATGTTATACCTCTTCCAGACGATCCTTGGCATGGTCGGACTGCGCCTGACTATAGACAGCCGTACGCTTGATAATATAACGGAACTCCGCCTCGCTCGTATGGCGCGGAAACTCTGTCGTATCGGCTGTACCATTACGCATAAGCGCCCCTTGGATCACAGGATGCTGCATGATTTTATCCAAATGCTGCGCTTCTACATACCCATGCTCTGCCATAGACTGATCACCGCATACATGTATATCCGCATTGAGTGTTACCACCCAATCAATCAGGTAATCCACCTCGAACTCCGCACACGACAGCCGCTCTCCTGTCAGCGCATTATACGCCTGCCTGTAAAGCTCTTTGCACGCCAGCCCATTAAACTCAATGACTGCCGGAAGCAGCATCGCACACGCATCACCATGGGCGATGTAAAATGGCTCTTCGCTAAACGGATGTGAAATAATATGATCTTGCCCAATGCCTGCATAACCCAATGAAAAGCCCGCATACATACACGCCAGACTCATCCCATTGGCCGCTTCTTTGTCCGCTGGATTGGCCACATACGCTTTGATATGCTTGCCCACCAGCTCAAGCGCACGCAATGACTGCGTACGAGTAAAATCATTGGCATTGCGGTTGGTAAACGTCTCAAGCGCCTGAACAAATGTATCCATTGCAGTGGCCGAAGCGACAGACGGCGGTGTGGTCTTGAGCATATCCGGATCAAGCAGTGCATACTTGGGCAATACCTCATCATTTGCGATGACCAGTTTCAGACCATTGGCATCGGAGATTACAGCATTTTTGCACACTTCACTACCGGTTCCGGCTGTTGACGGAATCACAATCATTGGCAGTGTGTTGTGCACCGCCTTTGTGCCGGGCGGAAATTTCATCACGATAAATTCCAACACCGACTTTCCTGAATCACCGACAATCGCAATACCTTTGGCGGTGTCTAATGTGCTGCCTCCACCCACAGCCACGATGACATCGGGCTTAAACTCAAGCGCAAGCGGAACACCTTGGCTATCAATCGTCTCAGCTTCCGGGTTGGGTCTGATATTGGTAAACACTGCAACTTGCGCACCGGCTGCTTTGATATACTCTTCAATGTGCGCCGCCGCACCGCTTTTGTACAAACCGGGTCCGCATACGAGCAGCACACGCTTCCAGTTTTCACGTTCTAATATATCCTTAACGGTCGCAGCGCAACCTGCGCCTTGATAGATGTGCTGACGTACGCCAAATTCCATATTTAGTATTCTCACAACGCATTACTCCTTTTCATTTAAACTGCTTTAAAATTATTGAAACTTGAAGTGCCTGCCATACACTCTCTCAGTGCCGGCAATAGATCGAGGAAATGCTGCTTCTTCAAATGCTCATCAATAGCTTCCTCACTCTCCCATTCTTCTAGCATTGCAATGACATTCGGGTCTTTGACATCTTGATATAGTCCGTAGTTAATGACGCCTCTGTCTTCTTTTTTCGTATTCTCTACAAGTTGTTTCATGAGCGCAATAAACTCATCTCGCTTCTCCGGCTTAATATTATGCTTTGCGACCACTCTGATTGACATAGATTACCCTCCAATTTTTTATGATTTATAGCTGTTTTAAAGCTTTGAGCACTTTATCCGGTGTTGCAGGCGGATCAACCCACACACCAATTGCATTGTGTATTGCGATAATCACCATATGTGTATTGGCCAGCGAATGGCTGATACCTGCCGCACCATATGCCGCATCACCCGCACGCGTCTCAAGAAATGTCTTATCCACGAGCGGCACATCCAACATTGTCGGCTTTTTATAATCGAGCATATTATTATTGAGCCTTACTCCTGTTCGGTCATCGTAGATCATCTCCTCTAAGAGCTGACAACCTTGACTAAAATACATGACCTGATCGACTTGACTCTCCAGCGAAGTCGGCCGCAGAATCTTCCCGGGATCTGCCGCTACTCCGAAGCGGAGCACCTCAACCTCACCGGTCTCGGCATCCACAGCCACCTCACAAAAAGCCGTATTCATTGTATCCAAGATCTTCCCAAACCCGCGCGTCCATGCAGAAACCGGAGGCATACCCACGTAGGTAGCAAAGAGATTTCTGGTGGTCACTTCTTTTAAAGGAAGCCCAACAGATGGATCGCTTTTTACAATCACACGCCCATCGACCATATCCAAATCCTCAGGCCGCAAGCCTCTGCCTTTAAACGGATTGACACCCACCCAACCGGCCTTCGGTGGATCGACTGTACCTCCCGAAATTGTACCCGGAGGCGGATTTTCCGCATCTTGCAAGGCCGCTTCAAGTATCTGTTTTTTCATAATGTGCGCACATTCTTTCATCGCCCATGCCGAAGCCGCAGTACCATCCGAACCGCCGCCGACAGGACTAAATGCCTCACGATAATCATAATCGACAACGACATCATCATATTCAAGTCCCAGCTCTTCTGCGACAACCATCGCATTGACTTCCACACTGTACACACCATAGAGTGGACCTTGTGACGGCATGCGAATCACACCATCACGCAATTCAATCTTACATTTATACCCGGAAAACGCATGGCGCGGACAAATCTGATAACGAAAAGACTGTCCATGATATCTGCCGTCCGGTAATCTCTTCGTGCCGGCAGCGTGCCACTGCCAGTTCATGAGCTGCTTACCTGCTTCAAGGCAAGCCTCAAAGCTCGGCACCGGCCGATCATCATCTTGCGAGTCCGGCCCATGGAGATTGAGTTTGGCAATGTCTATGGGATCTTTGCCGAGCTTCTCGGCGATGAGATAAATCGCCATCGTTACAGAATCCCAATTAAATGGGCAGTGCTGCCCGCTGAGATACATCTTGCCGCGATTGGAATCCACAACCTCCATGGATTGCTTGATGTCTTTACACTTGAGTGTATAATACGGCCCATATCGCTGATCTCCGGTCGTGCCGAAGCTGGCATTTTTAAATATCCCGCCATCGGCAATAGAATAATCATCTATCGCTGTAATCAGCCCTGCTTGCGTATGTCCTACTTTCATATGGATATAGCGCTGATTCATTTGAAATTCAAAAGTATCTTCACGTGTATCCGCACATCGCACCGGGCGTCCGGTCCGTTTGGCCAATAACGGCGTGATTTCTTGTGCACGGCGCATACCCCAATCGCAATATTTCCCGCCTTGGAAGATACCCTCTTGGATGGTTCGATCTTCCGCAACACCATACATACGGGCAATATGTTCCCTACGCTGAACGGCCCCTTCTATAAACAATGACAAACCACTGCCGCGATAAGGATCATTACCCCACCATGCTATGGATGCGGGTGGATTCGGTATATGCGACGCAAAACCGGGCAACATGAGCGAATACGCTATAATATCTTCCGCTTCTTCCATAGCTTTATCGGCATCGCCTTGCGCAAAGTCACAAAACGAAACATTGCCGCGCTTGGGCTTTCCGTTCGGTGTTTGTGCCATCTGTTGCATGACCGACTCCGGACCGTGGAACATGTCTCCCGGAGGTCTGACAATCGGCGCATCGGGTTTGATCCCCTCCAGTATCTCTACCACATGCGGCAGCACCTCCCACTGAATATCCATCAGCCGCAGCGCCTCATCGCATATTTCAAGTGACTCAGCAACCACAATGACTGCCACTTCTATGCCTTCCCTATCCGCATAGTTATCCAGCCATGGGCGCACACCTTGTGTGAGGTTCTTGATGTCCTCATCTTCCCATGTGATGATTTCAACAACACCCTCAAGCTGACTTGCTTTTGATATATCCACGCTTAAGACACGCGCATTTGCATAAGGGCTTCTGAGAAACTTGGCATGAAGCATATTGGGCATGGTGTAATCTATGCCAAACTTTGCGATGCCGGATGCCAATGCGTATGATGCCTTGCCCGGAAGATTTGGCTTGCCAATCACGCGAAAGTCTGCTCTTTGTCCGTTTGCGCCAACGATATCCGCCACTTACATCCCCTCCTATAACGCACTGATATGAATACTACTAATTTATCAGCTATAGTTTGGTTTGTCACGCTTGTTCCAGTTCATTTTCGATTCAAATAAGGATACAAAAACTTGCCGAAAGACGATGGCTTTTTTAACATATCACCTAATCTGTTTTCTTCCGACTGATCATCAAAAATACCACAATCGAAATTGCCAGACATACAAATCCTGTAAACTGATATCTGAATCGGGTAGAATCTCCGCCCAACGCAAATGTCAGATTGGTCATAATTATGGGCGATAAAAATCCGCCGCTACCGGGTGCAATGCTTAGCACAAGCATTGTCGCTGTAGACGAATTGGACGGATCTGTTATATTGGAAACATTAAACAAACAGCGCGGCATGAACATACTTAACCCCAGACCCTTGAGAAACATCGCAAGCAATGTCATCACAAGCGAAGTCGGAAACACATTCAATATCGTAAACCCGACAAAGAGCATGAAAAAGGCCAACGGCAATATCTTATCACCGAGCGCATTGGACATCTTAACAAACAAAAGTCCCATGACAATACCACCCAACATGGGCATTGCAGCAGCAAGCCCGGCAAACGCCGCATCACCAATATTCCCATTGGCTATATGTGTTGAAATATTCATACCCGCCACATTAAACACAACAGAGAAAAGAAAAATCAGTGCGCCGTAAAAGAATACCGCACCGGGTAATTTTGAACTTCTTTTCGCATCATTGAGAACGCTCTGCCTTGCCGATGGTATATAAATGATGCTCAGCACGATGACCGGAAGCGCCAATAATGCCATTAAGTACCCGCCATACCATACGATGGCAATCAGCAGTCCACCGCCGACACCCATGATCACGCCACCGGCACTGAGAAACGCCGATGTCATACCCACCATGAATTGACGTCTCTTCTCGTCAAAACTGTCAAACACAATACTCTGAGAATTGGGGATACAAAAACCCATACCTGCACCGATCAAAGCATTGAGCACAATGACATGCCAGAATCGAGTATTGAGGAAAAACGCACCAACACCTGCTGACGCAATCAAAACGATACCCAATATCGTCACTGTTTTTTTAGAGGACACGCCCCATCTTATGATGATTGCACCTATAATTCCCGTGGCCACGCTCATGAAGCTAATCAGCCCCATCACCGTCTGGATGGATTGTAAGGTTCTGTCGGGAAAGACCTCGGTTGTCAGTTGTTCAATGGCGGGTAAAACTGCGATCTGCGGCATTTGGATCAGGGCAATGAGCAAGAGTACCAACATCAACGCCTTGCTGCCTGACTGTTTTGCATCGGTATTGTTTATTTCCAATTGTTATTTACTCCTATCGGCGTTTTCATGTAAACGTTGAGCATCTATGTGATTTGCATATGGGTTTAAAAACTCGTCCAGATTATATCAGACATCTAACCATTTTGGAAGCCAATAGTGTAACGTATTCCTTTTCGAAATTTCATTGACAATCATTTTGCCCAAATATATACTGATTTTATCGTAATTGACCGAAAATGAGCGCAGGAGGACACAACTAAAATGACATATTTGCAGATGATATGCTTTATAAGTCTTGCAGAAACTCAAAAAATGTCCATCACTGCCTCCGCACTCGGACTCAGTTTATCCACACTCTCAAAATACATCGACAGACTCGAAGATGAGTTTTCAGTCACGCTTTTTATCAGAAAAGGCTCAAGAAAAGTCCTGACACGAGAGGGCGAACTCATATATCCCAGCATCAAATACATGGCCAAGCAATATGATGATATGCGCAGAGAACTCCGCACGCATACTTCTCCATATGACTCACATATCAGTATCGGCATAGGATATCAGCAATCTCACGTCATGAGACAGCTCACCGCCTTTATAAAGGCGCACCCGAAAGTTGAGGTCGCCGTCACCGAGTGCTCTTCAAATGAAATTTGCTCCATGCTGAATTCTGGGCGGGCAGATATTGGTATAGTTTATGAGCAAATAATAAGCAAAAAATATCCACGCGCACACCCCATTAGCCAAGACAAGCTTTGTGCTGTTGTATCTACAGATCACCCGCTGGCTCAGTGTAAGACCATATCTACCAATGCACTTCAAGGCGAAAAATTTCTTCTATACAAGGGCGATAGCCTCATGTATAGATATTTGCTCAATGTATGCATTGCGGCAGGCTTTGTACCCGATGTGGAATACAGTACATTGCGTTTGAGCACGTTACTCATCAATGTGGCGGCGGGTAATGGTGTCACTTTGCTGACGGAGAAGACTGTAGATATCCAGAATATCAGCGGTGTTGTTGCTTTAAATTTGTCTGAAAATCCACTTTTGACGACATGCGCAGTCAGTCTTGCTGAATACCCTGACCAATTGCACGACACGCTCATACAGTATCTTCTTGATGGCTGTTAGATCATAGATATCGTACACCCACAGCTTTATCCGTGGGTGTTTATATAGGAGAGCCCCTACGATATGATTCACATTGTAGAAATCAGGGTATGTTCCTATTGGGTGTCCTCACGCAACACTCAAGTTAACTCCCTCGGTCAGCTTCGGTGTACGTCCTGATAAAGCATTGTAAACTTTTTAACACAAATCCATCCGAAAACGGACACAAAAACTTGCCAAACCACGATTGATAATATTGTTCATTAATCTGTATAATTTGTGGCAAAATACTGTCAAATTTAGACTAATAGTGCACCGTATCCTAAATGATTAGTTTATTAAAGAAAGGGCGTACAAAAAATGCGTGTAAAACTTGCAGTAGCTCCGCGAATGGGGCGTGAAGTAGTTGTAGAAGAGGTAATACTTGACGATCTTGGAGATCATGATGTGCGGCTTAAGGTAATGACCTGCACCATCTGTCATAGCGATATACATGCCAACACCGGTGAGCATGGTGAATATGAAGGCCCCGGCGCTGCCGGACATGAAATTGCCGGAGTCGTCACCGAGATTGGCTCCAAAGTGACCTATGTCAAGCCGGGAGATCGAGTACTATGCAGCGAAGTGCGCCAAGGATGCGGCAACTGCGAACAATGTTATAACGACAGGCATTGGTTCTGCGAAAATATCCCGCCGATGTCCTTTAGAGTACCGGGCTGCTTCACACGCTTAAATGGTGAGCGTGTTGTACAAACCTGCTCCGGAACCGCAGGGTTTGCTACATATACTAATGCGCATGAGGCCATGTTATGCAAGCTTGATGATGATATTCCTTTCGAAATCGGCTCGGCGCTTGCGTGCGGTTTCATGTCGGGATTTGGTGCGGTGCTCAATCGCTCTAAACCCACCCCCGGACAGTCGTATGCTGTCACAGGGTGCGGCGGGGTCGGCCTGTCTGCCATCATGGGTGCAAAGCATTGCGGTTGCGTTCCAATCATCGCAATTGATATAAATCCAGTAAAATTAGAAGCTGCAAAAAAATTCGGCGCAACACATTGCATCAATCCAAAAGAGGTAAAGGATGTCGTGCAAGCGGTCAAAGACATCACCGGCGGTTATGGTGTTGACCACAGCATGGTTGCCGTGGCCGGAGATGTAAAGCGTATGACTTGGGACCTCACTGCACTTTATGGTCAAATGGTAGTCGTTGGGCATGAGCATTTTCGCAATGAAGGAATGCATGAGTTTAACTTCTTTGATTTTCTGCTCAGCAAGAAACTAACCGGCTGCGTTATGGGCGGGGTAACGCTCAGACGTGACATTCCGAAATATATGGAAATGTACCGTACCGGACAAATAGATATCGATGCGCTGCTATCGAACAAATTCAAATTAGATGACATACAAGAAGCGCTGGATGACTCTGAGCGCGGCGCACTGAAGAACATCGTCATCTGCGATGATGAATATGCGCAAAAACTGGGACTATAAGCTGCCGGGAGTCTACCTAATCAATTTTGTAAAGAGGAGTATCATGATGAAGAAATATCCAAGGCATCCGTATCAAGACCCCGCTTTAAAAACAACCACCAATGGCACAGGCTTCTTCGGCGCTGCACCTGCGACTGCACCTGTGTTTGAAGCGCCCATATCACGCCGCGAAAATTTCTTGCGTGCTGCAAGGCACGAAAATCCAATGTGGGTACCTATCTCATATTCGGACTTACAGTATCGCCTCCCTAACGAACTGGCTGACGAAAGAGGAGACAAACAACTTGGACCACGCTTTCATGCCCCTTCGCCGGTAGACTATACATTTTTAGATTCATTTGGAAACTCTTGGACATGGTGTGCAGATGCCCATGGTGCCATGCTTACACCCGGAACCAAGGTCGTCGAGGATATTTGCGATTGGGAAAAACTAATAAAATTCCCCAATTTTGATGACTGGAACTTCCGCGAAAAAGCAGCGCAATTCATGAAAAACGAGTACGACCCTGAAAAGGCAATGCATGTCAACATTTACCAAGGTCTCACCGAAATGCTTGTGGCATTTCTCGGTGGATACGGCGAGGGCATGATGGCACTTGCGGAAGAACCGGAGGCCTGTAGGGATTTCTTCTGGCGCTTTGCTCAGTATATGACAGATTATTTTGATCTGCTCAATGAGCTTTACCCTGTCGATTATGTTACATACCACGACGATTGGGGTACCGAGCGCGACACATTCTTCTCTGAAAAAATGATGGAAGAACTGGTATATGAACCAACAAAAAAAATAGTAGATCATATCAAGGGCGCAGGCAAAGTGTTTGAGCTGCATTCATGCGGTAAGATTGAACGCTTTTTCCCATACATCTCAGCGTTGGATATTGATTTAGTTTGGATGCAGCCCAGGGCAAATGATATGCAAATGCTCAAGGCAAAGTATGGCGATAAGATTGGGTTTGTCACGCCAATGGACGGTCTGGAAATTGGCAAGACATATACCGATGATGAGCTCGTCAAGATTGTCAGGAACAATGTCGAAAAATACGCACCGGGCGGCGGTTATGTTCCGTTTTTACGCAATGTCGATCCGAAAGAGACGTGGACTGTTGCCAATGAGCTCTATGCATATAGCAGGGAGTTCTACGAGTAATTAATATATGTGATTTAAATGCCCTCGGTCAGCAACACACTGACCGAGGGCATTACATATAATCAACTTCCGCTTTGGCTCCCTCGCGAGGGAGCTGTCAGCGTAGCTGACTGAGGGAGTTATTTCCAACTTCCGCTTTGGCTCCCTCGCGAGGGAGCTGTCAGCGTAGCTGACTGAGGGAGTTACTTCCAGCTTTAACTTACGTTACCCTTTCTTCCTCATAGGCCGATACTCACAAGGAATACCCGACTGACACTTTCCGCAACCATACCGTGGCGCAAACGGCGCACACACCTTGCGAATCTGCTGACTGCACAACGCATGATCTTTACCATGCCTGTCCGGAAAATAACAATTGCCATGGCACTTTTTGATGCACAACCCACAATCATTACAATACCCCAGCCAATCACTGTAATCACGCTCATCAGGCGAAACCTCCCAATCAGTCACCACACTGATGAGCCGCCCGGCGCATCCTATCTTAGAAATAAAATTCGTTGATTGCCCAAAAGTACCCAGACCTGAAACCACACCCACATGCCGTTCCGACCAATTCGTTGAATACGGCGGCACATGCTCAGTACCGGGCGGCGGCTCAAGATTGACCTGCATGATGTATTTGTCTTGCGTATATGGCGCAACCGCTTTGTACCCATCGGCAATCAGCGCATTACACACCGCCGTACCCAGCGCCAGCAAAAATCTTTGACCATCAACCCTTGTATACACCCACTCTACAGCAGGAACTTGGGGATCTTTTTTATTGGCCTCGACCGTGTCATGATTAAATGGCAGAAAGAATGTAATCACAGACTTTGCCTCCGGCAGCCACTCTGTAGGCATGAGATGATGCGCCCCGACCACCTCCGGGCGCTTGATGACATCAAACATCGGATCATCCGCACGTGCGATGGAAAAAATCGGATGCATGTAAAAACGCATACCTACCAACCCGCTGTCTTTCTCCGCACCGAGCATATCTTCACTAAACGGTGCGGTATGCTGATATAGGTTGTTTTTCGCATAATTGTCTATTTGCGCATCTGTATGCACCCCTTTTTCACTGAGGTAGTTGAGCGGCGATTTGTCGCTGAATTCATTGATTATCGTCTGTAAATGCTCTCTTGTCATTTTAGTTTTCTACCTTTCTTCTTAAAATATCACACGGCTTATATTATTTCATATAAACCAACTTTCGTGAACTCTAAAATCGTTTCGAATATGGCTATATAAAGTTGCCAAAAGGCGATTGCAAACAAAGCATCATAACCCATATACTGGATAAAATCTTCAACAAAACCAGTGTATGTTTTTTTATCATTTTTGTAAAATATGTATTAACAAATAAAATAAAGATAGAAAGGTGAATCTCGCAATGTCAACAGTAAAATCCTACAGGCACTATCTCATCGCTTTGGCGCTCTCAATCATCGTATTGATTGCATTTAGTCCGGGCGAACATCTGACACGCACCGGTATACACGTGTTGGCTGTACTTATCCCAACCCTCTACCTTTGGGTCACAAACCACACAGACTGGGTTAGCCTGCTCATGTGCGCAGGTCTGATTGTGACAGGTATATTGACACCTGTCATGGTTTGGCAGCAGAGCTTCGGTAATCAGATCATCATTTTGATCATGGTTTGCTTGGTGCTCAACGGCATCCTCAAGGAAAGCGGCGTCATCGAAAAAGTAGCTCGCTGGTTTGTCACCAGAAAGTTCGTTGAAGGTAAACCCAAAGCATTTATTGCTATGTTTGTTTTCTCCAATTTGTTTCTTGGTCTGTTCCTTGAAAGTATGGCTTTGATGATCATCTATATCATGATCGCCGAAACCTTCTTAAAAGAGATGGGTTACAAAAAAGGTGACAGCTTCTATACCGCCATAATGCTGTGTATCTTGTGGGTAAACTCCATCACCGCAGTCGCCACCCCATTTTCCAATGCACTTCCTCTGATCATGATGGATGCGGTATATAATGCGCATGGCATTTATATTTCATGGGGACAATGGATCACCATTGGTGTGCCTTGGGCCTTTATTATGTATGGAATCATGATGCTCGTCGTATGTGTAATCTGGAGAAAACTGGATACCAAGCAGTATGCATCTTATGATGTAAGTCAAGCGAAAAAGAATTCACCGCCGCTTTCTAAGCAAGGTAAGATTGCTACGGTCGTCGGTATATGCGTCATTTTAGCTTGGCTGTTCCCTGAGTATGCACGACCCTTTGCGCCGCAGGCTGCCGCATGGGTACGCAGTCTGGGATTTGCAGTACCGCCGATTATCGGCGTGTCTATTCTTTGTATCCTGCGCATTGACAACAAGCCTATTGCTAATTACTCCGAAGTTGCAAAAATAGTTCCGTTGGGTGTACTTGGCTTTGTTGCTGCGGTTATTGTTTTCGGCAATGCGCTCAACCACGCCGATGCAGGAATTATTGCACAATTACGCATGGTACTTGAGCCGATCACATATGGACTAAGCCCATATGTCCTTGTTGGTATTGCACTCGTCTGCTCACTCATTATGACAAAATTTATTTCCAACACCGTGACTATGCTGTTGTTTGTTCATCTGACACTCCCGCTCATTGCAGGCTCCGATATCAGCCTGGGCGGCGTTGTTATTCTTATAGGTCTGGCTGCAAGTTTGGGTGCGCTCGTGCCGTCTTCAACTGTTGCGGCTCCGCTCATGTTTGGCCCCGGCCATATTACGGTGGCAAACACCTGGAAGTATAACCTCACTTATCTTGTCATTGCGTATGTTCCGGTTATCTTCATACTGTTCCCATTTGCAAATGCTGTGATTCGGTAAAAAGTTGTCGCTATCGCATGAGTTCACAAAATAACGCTTAAAAGATTCTTCGCTATCGCTCAGAATGACAGAGCAGTAGCGAAGAATTTTTATTTAGAACACTATGTTTTGTTTGTATTGAACTTACTGGTTATTTCACAGGATAAAGATCATTCATAACACATTCCAACCCGCCGATTTCCTCCAAAAAGTCCTTCGTCGGAATACCGGTATCAACATGCCATCCCATCGCCTCAAAAAACTGATCGGTAATATGTTCAAGCGGTATCGTCACCTGATCCAACGGCCCACCGACAATCGGAGGCTTACCAATGTTGCGGTCAGATATCGTATAATCTTTTCTTGTGATACCTTCTCTAATATTAAATGCCGCACGAATCGCAAACGAGCGAAGCCCTAGTTTGTCCAGCTCCTCTTTTGTGTGCTCACGGCCAAACACTGCATCGAGATACTTAAATTTCGCACCCGGAGCCATGAGAAATGCAAAGTGGCAAAATCCGGATAGATTGTCATATTCTGCATTGATGACCCCGGCCTTATCAGGCGCACCCCATTCTTCGTACACATACTTAACCTCAGGAGGCTGAAATCCAAGGCCTGCGCCTCTGCCGCCCTTCACATGTCTTCCAGGAGTGGGATCATATGTAAATGTTCTGGCCATTGCCGGGTTACATCTTCCGCAGTGGTGCGGAATTTCAATACCGCTGGCCACACCCAGATATTCATGACCGCGTTTGAAATGATCGGCAGCTTTGACTGTCGCATCATGCAACACAACTCCGATTCCTTCATATGCACAAATGCGCTTCGTCATTGCAACGATGGCATCTGCATTTCCCCATTTAAGATCTATACCATCAAGCTCCGCTAATGTAAACAGACCGTTATCATAACATTCCATAAGCCATGCGATGGTTCCACCCATGGAAATCGTATCAAATCCATATTCATTGCACAGTAAATTACAGATATTTACGCTGATGGGATCATCATTGAGCAGCATACTGCCGAAGGCACCCAATGTCTCATATTCAGGACGCTCGGTTTTAAAATCATGTACCCCTTCTTTGATATGATACTGCGCCCCGCAAGCAATTGGACAGGAATGACATGCATATTTTTTCACCTTATACTTGGCATCCATCGCCTCTCCGGTCAAGGGCTTGACCATATGTTCAGGCATATCGGCAGGTTGTCCGCCCCAATTTTTAATGCCTGCATCAGATATCATCACGCAGAACTCATAATTCGATGCCGTACCATGTGCACTCCACGGCCCGATCCGCACTCCCTCAGGACTGTCGGCAAACTTCTGCCAAGATTTGTTGGCCTCTAAAATATCTTCCGGCTTTTCTACAGTTACTTTATGAGTGCCTCGACAAACCACAGCCTTGAGCTTCTTCGAACCCATCACCGCTCCGGATCCACCTCTACCTGCGGCGCGATGACCATCATTCATCACTGCCGCCATATGCGACAGACGCTCCCCGGCCGGTGCAATGAGTGCGGCACAAAAATTGTTATTTCCAATCTCTTCCCTCAGTGCAGCTTCCGTATCCAATGTGGTCTTACCCCAGAGGTTCGACGCATCACGAAACTCCACTTTTCCATCATCTATGTACAGATAGCAAGGGGTTTCTGAAATACCTTTTACAAATATGGCATCGAATCCGGCTCTTTTCATAAATGGCCCGAAGTTGCCTCCGGAATTTGAGTCGTTAAACCCATCGTACACAGGAGATTTACTCACGACGGTGTATCTTCCACCCATAAAGGATTTGGTATCATTGACAGGCCCCGTAACAAAACCCAACACACTTTCCGGTGCATCCCATGGTGTCTTGGCCGGCATCAGATCATAGAGGTATCTTGCGCCCAGTGATGGGCCTCCTAAAAATGCGCTGGCCCATTTTTCATTTAAGTCCTCAATGACATATGTTTTCTTGCTCAAATCCGCAATCAGAACCTTACCTACAAAACCGTGCATACTTCCACTCCATTCATATTTGCTTTTTTAAGTGCTTTTGCACTTTTTACTGTTTCCATAATTATACATACTTGCCGCTTAATTTGAAGCCTCAACGCCTAAAACAATCTATCAAATTTGGATACAAAAACTGTCTGATGTCTGATTTTTCTTTTACCCTTACGACTCAGATGCAAATTCAAAAAATCGCAAAGCTGCGCTATTTTTACATGCCTCCGGTATCACCACATTGATGAAGAACTTATCCGCATCGGTTGGCGTAACTTTCATATCCTCTTGACAGAAAATCCGCGCCACTTTTTCCGGCAAAATCGCCGGGACGCCCAAGTCCCGAATGGTCTCTCTCAATGTGCTATACCACAAATCCAGCGATACAACATTCGGCGCAACACCGGCCTTATGGAACTGCCCCAATGTAAATTCATTTAAGAAATCCGACTGTCTATTGGAAATAATCTGAAAAGGCTCATTGCTCAGATCACTGAGCTTAATGCTTCTCTTTTTCGAAAAACAATGCGCTTTAGTCACAAATGCCGCAAGTCTGTCAGTGACCAGTGTGTGGCACTTTGTTCCGAATCCGGCTTTCTTTTTCGAAGAAAAAGTGATGCCCACAAAGTCACTGGATTTTTTGACCATTTCATCAAGATTTTCATCAACCAGCTCAATGATCTCTATCTGTATTTCAGGGTGCTTGTTTTTAAAGCGTGTGATCAGGTCATTATATCCGTAGCTGCTCAGGCGATCCGTGTACAAAAGTACACGCTCGCCCGATGATTGCTTGTATTCCCGCAGGAGTTTATTGACATTGCTGTACTCATCTACGATTTTTCTGGCATGGGACAAAAATGCATGACCTGCATCTGTAAATGTCACCGTGCCTCGTTGCCGGACGACAAGATCGACTTCCAGTTCTTTTTCCATAGTCTGTATGTTATTGCTAAATGATGATTGCGATATATATAGCTTATCCGAGGCTTCGCTAAATGTTGCAGTGCCTGCCAATGTAACAAAACATAACAACTGAAAAATGTTCATGTTCGTCTCCTCTGCTACAGCTCGTGTGTACTCCCTCAGTCAGCTTCGCTGACAGCTCCCTCGCGAGGGCGCTAAAGCAGTAATTATTTTATAATGCCAATCGAAGCACATTGAGCACGTCTTCTTTATTGAGCAGATAAATACCATGTCCGGTACCCACATGCTCACGACCATCTAGCGCATTACCAGCCATAAGCTCAAACTTACGATCATCAATTCCGGCACCCGATAATGTAGTCGCCAGCCCCATTGTATCACAAAAATTCTCAAGCCGCCGGATCATTTCCAAAATCGCATCATCCATTCGATCAAAAGCCACATCCACATCAAAAACACGGACGGCAAACTGATGGAACTTCGCCGGATTATGCTTATATACATACTTCATCCAAGCCGGTGTGATGATGGCCAGCGCCGCACCATGCGCCAGATCGTATGTTGCGCTAATTTCGTGCGAAGTATCATGACTCGCCCAGTCACCATGGGTACGTCCCATCTCAAGGATCTTATTGTGGGCAATGCACGCCGCCCACATGATCTCAGCACGGGCATCATAGTTCATCGGATCATCAATCAGTATTGGTCCGCAATTGAGCACACAACGCGCAACGGCTTCAATCATCCGATCAGAAAGATCGACATGGGGGAAACTCACAAAATACCGCTCCATCAAGTGCGACAATATATCAAAAACACCGCAAGCGGTCATATATGGCGGAAGTGTCATGGTAAACTCAGGGTTCAAAATGGCAAATTTTGGAAGCAGCGATTCCCCTCCGGTATATCTCTTCATCTTCAGCTCATCATGAGTAATTACTGTACCAAAAGACGCTTCACTCCCCGCGGCCGGAATCGTCAGCACAACGCCGATCGGAATCGCATCCGTCACTCTCATTTTCGGATACAGATAATCCCTCCACAAATCTTTGCCCGCTTCTAGCTTCACACCTGCCGCGATACCTTTAGCGGTATCAATGACGCTGCCACCACCGACTGCAAGAATAAAATCAATATTTTCTTCCTTGCAAAAATCCACACCCTCAAGTACACGAGATAACAATGGGTTGGGTACAATCCCCTTAAATTCGGCATAGCTGATGTTATGCTTCTTGAGGACTGCCTCAACCTGATCAACGATAAACTGTGTTGCGGTACTGCCATCATGCGCCAGCATGAGTTTTTTGACCTTTGCTTTTTGAATTTGATCCGGCAGCGTTTGCAGTGCATCTCTTCCAAACAGTATCCGTGTTGGCGCATAAAATTCAAAATCCAACATAACTTTATTCTCCCTATATATTATTTATTCCGCCGAGTTTAAGATCGCTTTAAACCCTTTGCTGAGCCCGGTTTTTTTATAACGCTCTGCCCAGTCCCCTGCCGGACAATACGCTTGGCACTTACCGCAGTGCCATGAATCTACATGTTGCAGCCCTCTTACATTGATCGGCATACGGTTTTCTGCATTGGTCAGATCGGCAAGCGTTGGATTTTCTTCAAGCAGATAATCCTCCGTACCGCCCAGCTCCTTCGTCATCGCTTGAAGCGCTTTTCTGCATTTCGGCAAGTTGACATGGGTATAATCATATGACTTGTCACCCATTTGTACATGATCCAGTTCATGTGACCCTTTTTCACGGATGGCTTCTGTCGGACATACCTGCTGACAAACTGTACAATCCGGGCTACACAACTCCGGCCCATCATACATTGGGTCTTGCGGCAGCTCCAATGTGGTCAATATTACCCCGAATCGGATCCTTGGACCATATTTCGGCGTCAGTACAATGCTCATGTATCCAAACTGCCCCAAACCCGCTGCAACTGCTGCATGACGAATACTGATTTGCAGCCCATTGGTCATAGGGCCTGTGGAGCACGGTGTCGCTATACCTTCACTATTTGCCTCAATATATTTTGCAACGGCATAACAGGCATAAGTCAGTTCGAAGTTGGGCAACATGGTGTATCCATATGTACCATAGATACCCTTTAAGTCCGCACGCCCATCTTCAAATGCTCTAAAATTCGCCTGAACAACACCATCGAGCAGATTGACACCGATGACAATAACCGATTTACACCCCGGTAATATATCACAGGGATGCTTTCCTTCCGGTGATGTCGCAAACCTTTCTACCCCGGCCACTCCGCATACTGCCATGCCCAAAGATTCTGAAAATGCTTTGATTTGCTCTTTCATCATTTCCATAAGCTACTGTTCCTCTCTACTTTTTGATTTATCATTACTATAAATATCATCTCAGAGCAAAGCGAAGGATCTTTTCCGGCATATTTGCGCCGTATCCCCAGCTCCTACAGGGATGTCAACCGGTCCAGCACACAACGCAAACGACCCACACGCTCTTCTTGCTCAATATCTTCCGGGACATCCGGATTCCCAAACGGATACTTTATACTCGCCGACTCCATAATCCTATTGACACCTACCGCCTGTGCAACCGGTGTCATATTGCAATATTGTACCGCAGGAATACCCGCTATCTCAAGTTCCTTAGTCATCACTGCACCGCAGCGCGTAGACGTTCCTCATGTCGATGTCAAGATCACCGCATCAATATTGTGATCTTTAACATATTGCGCCATCTCTTTTCCCATCTTGGTACTCGCAACCACACCGGTCACCAGCCCTGAGGTGGACAAAAATGCATTGTGAAATTTGGTAACCCCCTCATTTTCAAGTACACGCATCGCATCGAGCGGTATCAGCCTATTCGGATTATCTTTAACAAAACTCGTATCAAAACCACCATGGACACAGGTGTAATCTGCTTCGGACAGCGTGTCCAACCCCTCGATGGAATATTCATTAAAGACCACAGAATCACCGACTTTCATACCATCGGGATTGCCCTGCGGACACAGTGCGCCATCTGTTGCCAGAAGCACTGTGGCGGCTTTGAGATTCTTAAGCGGTGCGGGCGGATCTACTTTTTTGTTCTCCGGCATAAGCATTTCTGTTTTGAAATCCTCCCCCTTCACCTTACGAAGCAGCATATCCACAACACGCTTGGATGCCATGTCCTCATATTTTTTTACGACCATCCAGCCTCTTTCAAAGAAATGCTCTGTTTCGGGATTGCGCTCAAGCGTTCCGTCTATCATTTTATAAGCAAACGCTGCCATGGCTGTTACAGTTTCTGCCATTTTTCGCGCATTGTCCGGCGCTTTGAGGATAAACAAATCCGATGCATACAGCTCACGTCCGGGATTTTCTTCAAACATAGCAGTAATTGCCGGAATGCCTATTTGCTTTTTCACCTTCGCACAGACCGCACCGCAAGCGACACCATATCTGCCCGCATTGAACGCAGGGCCGGCAAAGAACAAGTCCGGCTGATGTGCCGCGACAAAACTCATGATCTCCTGCATGGCACTTTCGGCATTTTCGTTAAAATAATTATCGCCGCAAATGATGGTGTATTCTATCATCGCACGCTCACCTAGCGCTTTTTCCAGAATCAGACCCGGCCCGATCGCTCCGCTTTTGATCTGCACTCCGGTATCGGCAGACTCTTCTCCTCCGATTTGTCCGAAAAATTGGTTGAGGTAATGAATGACCTTTAGTTTCTCCGGCATGTGAAAATTCAGTCCTTTCTTCGGGCTATCGCTTACAACGCTGCGAAACAGTAACTCGTGTAGCGATATCTTACTCAATAAAATATGAAATGCGCAATCAGTGGGCGCTATATACGAGACAGTTAAAATTTTAAACTGCCATATTTCGTGTAGCCTAACTGACTTTGCCCGCCCTTAAGTGCACGGTGATTGATGACCATCTCTCCGGATGCACTCTGCGCGGTATTGCCTCTGTTATCTTGCTCCATCATACCGATAGTCTTCTTTGCAGGCGGCAATGTCACAAAAGCGGCGCACCCTGCAGAAACCATAGCATCTGCATATTCAGACTGAAAGAGCACTTGCCCATATGAATCATTTTTTGCAGATAACATCTCGACCATCAGTATCGCCGTTTTGATTCCGTATTTGCCTTCCAGTATGTCTGTCGCAATACCAATATCAACTTGAGGATGACCGCCACCTTCTTTGGTGATGATGACCGCATCCGCATTGAGATTATTATTGATCAAAGCGCAAGCCATCGTTGCATTACGTTCCTTACAAGAAAGCTCGTGGTGGACATTATTGACAACAACACCGGCAAAGTTTAGATCCTTGCCGTGCCTGCGGTATAATTCTAATATTATTGGGTGGTTTTGCCAAACAAATGTCGGATCGGCATTGGTGGCATTATCATAGTCACGATTGGTCAGTGCACCATCCAATATCTCATTCGGATGCAGTATGGTTGGCAATGACTCCAGCATACTGGCACCATAGATCAGTGATTCGGTATATGGTCTGTGGCAAAAGACATTCGCCAAATACGCCACCCTCGGCAGATCATCCGGAATCTCGTGCCGTAGCTCCAGTGTCTCTTGCTCATCAGGATTAAGCCCTACGGCCAAATCTGCTATATATTTTGCAATACGCTTTGATGCGAGATTGAGCGCAGATAGATAGTCATATTTCTCTACCCCCGGCGCTTTGTATGCATCAATGGTTACATGCCACATGGCTGCAAGCTCGGTTATCTGCGCAGCCACATCTGATAATTGCAGATAGCTTGAAATATCTACATTTACTTCGACGATCTCAGTCACCACCACACCGCGAAGTAACGCCGTCCGACCATCGCCCACGGTCTCCATTTTGCCTGTGAGTCCGGGAAATGTTGTTTCGCTCGCCCCTAAACGGACTGTCGGCTGCGTCATATCACCCACATTAAGCATCCGCGTATCACTTCCCGGTGCCGCAATGTCTATTTGCACACGAGCAAACGCACTGTCTTGCGCGAGTTGTTCAAGTGCACTGCGCTCAAGAATCAAAGTGTGGTGGTCAATGCAGGGTTCTTCACCGAATTTGACATTTTCTATGTCAAAGTATAGTCGCTCAAGTTTCATATATTTCCCACTTTCTCTTCATACATTCTTTACTTGCGCAGTATTTAGCTCGCGCGGCCGTGATGCCTCTATGGCACATCGCACATAATGCTGCGATGTATTGACTGATTTATGGTGGTAATTATATATGTTTATCCGTATTCTGTAAACAATTGCAGCTTTTTGATTTAAGCAATAATCAGTTTCCAAATTTGGAAATGAATTCATTGTAGAAATACATTAATCACATGTCGCTATCTTGTAATATACACTATTTGTGCTATTATGAATACTGAATGCTTTATGATTTTTATATCTCCGGGAGGATGCTTATTTTGGTAGATACAATAGCAGCAATTGCCACAGGCCAGATGGTCTCGGCAATCGGAATTATTCGCATGAGCGGCGACGATGCCATAACCATTGCCGACAGAACTTTTAAAGCATATAGCGGCACACGGCTCTGCGATGCCAGAGACCGCCACATGTACTACGGTGAGCTTTTTGACGTAGACGGAAATCTCATTGATATCGTGCTGTGCATGATATCAAGAGGCCCGAACAGCTATACTGGTGAAAATACCGCTGAGTTTCAATGCCACGGCTCTCCACTCGTATTATCCGAAGCGCTAAAAACACTATTTGCACATGGCGCACGGCAAGCTTTGCAAGGGGAATTTACAAAACGCGCCTTTTTGAATGGGCGCATGGATCTGGTGCAAGCCGAGGCCGTCATTGATCTCATCGAATCAGAAACCGTATCAACTGCGCAAAATGCGGCAGGTCAATTGAGAGGTGCCGTGGGCATTAAACTGGAAACAGTCTATGCCACACTGGTTGATGTCATGGCACACTTCCATGCCGTAATCGACTATCCGGACGAAGACATCGATGAATTTAAAATGCAAACCTATTTATCTTCATTGCATCATGCCAAAGACGAACTTGAACGCTTGCTCGCCACCCACGAAAGAGGCAAAGTGATGCTCAAGGGCATTCCGACTGCCATTGTCGGACGCCCGAACACCGGCAAATCTTCACTCTTAAATGCACTTTTAGGATATGACCGCGCCATTGTCACCGACATTCCCGGCACAACACGCGACACCATTGAGGAAAAAGTCATGTTTGGCGGTGTGCTACTGCGTCTCATCGACACTGCGGGACTGCGGCAGACAGACGATGTCGTAGAAAAGCTGGGCGTAGAACGTACACAACTGGCACTGAGCGATGCAGGACTCATCATATTGGTGTTTGACGGCTCTGAGCCTCTGCGAGATGAAGACCATCAAGCGCTAGACTCCATACCGGAGGGCATTGCGAAAATTGCAGTAATCAATAAATCGGATTTAAACGCACAATTGGATGCGGATGTACTCAAGCAATTAGGGCTGGATTGTATCCACATTTCTGCCAAGACCGGCGTTGGGCTTGATATGCTGGATCAGCAGATCAAAAAGATATTCCCCGAGCTTGGAACGCCTGTTTCCGGAGAGATTATCACAAACGCACGTCAAGCAGACGCTATAATGCGATCTACAGATTGCACAATGGCGGCAATCGACTCTATTTCATCGTCGGTAACTCCAGACGCTGTGGTAACTGACATCGAAGCTGCGCTCTCTGCCATAGGTGAAATTACAGGTAAAACCATGCGTGAAGATATCATCTCGCGTATCTTCGAACGGTTTTGTGTCGGGAAATAACTCGAGATTGTTCAGGGTCTTGCGAACCCGTGTCGCGTTCTTTTTGTTTCGCCTACACAATGAAATGGAAGTTGTACCTCAATATGATCTCTGAATATGTGATGCTTGCAAAATAGCATGAGCAGCATACAGCAATTATATCTGAATATGCGATGCGCTTACAACAGGCACGGACACTACACCGTGTCTGTTGTAAGCGCTGATTGAGAGAGTCATAAACACGCTGCGACACAACACAATTCACATGTTTAAAGAGCACCTAGAACAATCCTCCCACACCTCCGTATTCCTTACATCACTTACCTCCCGTGATTTGTCAAGACTCATACAACCACTCTTTTCTCCCTAAGCATCAAGAACAAACACCAACCTCCGGTTTATCTTAAGTAACATTCCGGAGACAACCCCCGCCGTCTGCGGACGACACCCCCTTCGAACGAAGGGGGCAGGTTCAATTCCTCAGAACCCTACCTCATTGTATGTTACAGTTCATCATTGCAATATGCGCTTTGAATCATTGACATAAATAGCGTTATTGTCATATAATATTGATGTAATAATAACCAAACGCCAAGCTGCAAAAAGGAGGACGGCGCATGAAGAAACTTAAAATATATCTCGACACCTCCGTTGTCAGCCATTTATATGCCCCCGATGTGCCGGATAAGCAAGCAGACACGCACAAATTGTGGACTTTTATAAAAGCTAAGACATATGAGGTTTCTATATCTCCAGTGGTAATGATTGAATTAGATGACTGTTCAGAACCAAAGCGCTCTCATCTGTTAGACCGGCTAAGTGAAATAAGCTACACCGAACTTCAAGCAAACAACGAGGTACTAGAGTTAGCAGCACAATACTTAGACGCAGGCATAATGCCACCAAAAAGCGCACGGGATCGTCAACACATTGCCTATGCTTGTGTTTATAACTGCGACATGGTTATCTCTTGGAACTTCAAACACATGGTAAATGTAAAAACTATATCGGGTGTCCGAGGCGTAAATGCACTGGCAGGCTACAAGGAAATGCCGATATATACGCCAACCATTTTAATTTCAGGAGGTGTAGACGATGATACATGATATTCCAAAACCGAAGATCAGTGCAGCGTTCACTATTGAAGACATCCATAAAATACGAACATGGGATTATGAACGATTGAAAGATGCCACTCAAGAAGAATACCATGCCGACACCGAACATCGCGCTGAGAGAACTCGCCGCGCTATTGAGGAACGTCGTGCAAAATTAGCAAGTATTTCATCGTAGGAACAAAATATCTCCATCGCCATTTAATATCTCTATGAATCTACACTTTTTGCAGGGAGTGTATCAAAACGAAAAGTTTTGGTGCACTCCCTGCAGAGCAGATTGTAAATCAAGCTCTGCACCTCATGGTGGTAGTTAATGGGGATGTTTATGTTGGGTGCGGAAAAAGCTATGGACAGTTGTTTCATTGAATACCTCTTTGCAGTGAATTTTGTTTCAGCTTGCATACATCCATCTTAATAAACTTTCATCTTAATTTCGGTCAAGCTTGCGGAATTTCTTCTTTTTTGTTCTCGGCATCCCATAACCGCACCTTGAAAGAATTATTGACAACGCAAGCGCAAATCATATAACTGCTACGGCTACATATTACGCCCCAAGCAAAGATGCAGGAACTACGGCAATACCATCTTTGCGCCTATATGCGACAGACCCGGCTGAAATAATCAGTGCATCACAGCAATCTCTGCCGACCTTATTGACAAACCAACT
>WQVH01000019.1 GCA_009781695.1 Oscillospiraceae bacterium | reverse complement strand
TCAAAAATCCTGCATATGATCTCTATTTTGTATTTACCACGCAAGAGGAAGTGGGACTCAGAGGTGCCAAAACATCGGCATATTCGGTAGATCCGGATTATGGGCTGGCCTTTGATGTGACGTATTCAGCCGATACGCCAAAGACTATGCCGATGCCTATGAAGATGTATGATGGAGCTGCGATAAAGTTAAAGGATAATTCTGTGATTTGCCACCCCATGATCATTAAGCATCTTGAAAAATGTGCCGAAGCGGGCGATATAAAGTATCAATATGAGATTCTTGAAATGGGTGGTACAGATTCCGGTGCAATTCATGTGAGTAGGAAAGGGGTTCCGTCGGGTGTTATTTCCATAGCGACACGGCATATCCATTCTCCAAATGAGATGTGCGCCATTTCAGATATTGAAGCGTGTATAGCGTTGACTGTAAAGGTGCTGGAGACGCAGATGGACATGTAATGATAGTTGTGTAGTAGCTGGCGAGAGGCGACGAAAGTTCGTCTCTCGTCTTTCGTCGTCGGATGTAAAGTTATTGTAAAATATATGTGAATATGTTATGATCCAAAGCTGACAAATTTAGTACAGAAAACACGTTTGAGATGTAAAATAAAAAGTAAAGGGCATAATGACAATGAAACTAAGGAAACTGTGTGTAGTGGCGTGGATGCTTTTGATAGTGATGATATTCTCGGCTTTGCAGATATCGTCAATCGTGGCACTGGAGTATGAGGAAAGCATCGTTGAAGATATGATAGGCTCGGATACGATAAAGCCGGATGTGATCGACTCAGACATGATAGACTCGGATATGGTAGAAATATATGCAGAAACATATATGGCAGAAGTAGATATGTACATGGCAGATATGTATGTATTTTCACCCGATGAGCTTGGCGCATGGCTTCAATTTTCGGATGCCAAGCATGTGACTGATCTGGAAGAGGTATATTATTTAGAATTACCGGAGCAACATGTCGCATTTGCAGCTTTCAGCGCTCCGATAATTGTAAATAATAGGGCAGAGCTGGTTAATGCATTGACGACTCCTGAGGCTCATAGAATGATCAAACTCAATGCCGATATTGATCTCGGCGCATGGACACCCATTAATTTGTCTGATGAGGCGGCGTGGTTTACGCTGGACGGCAATGGTCATTCGCTTACATTTTCTGTAAACTCCGGAAATGGGCCTGCCGGTTTTTTGGGTACAGTATCTGGCGGCAATGTGACCATATTGAATCTCGGACTCAATATAAATGGCAGCATTCGGCGGCATGGTAATGCATATAGAGGTGCTGAGCAAATGATTGCCGGTGCATTGATGGGCAGAGTGCATGGCGGGAGAGTGTTGATTGAAAGAACTTCTGTCATGGGCGGTGAAATTTATGCCAGACGCAATGCGGCCAATACACATGGTGATGCATTTGCCGGGGGTCTTATTGGTGTGGTTCAAAACAGTGCAGATGTCATCATTATCGACAGCTTTGTCCATGCGCATGTCAGGGCATATGCTGTTGCCGGAACAGGTATTTTAAGTCATTTGCGTATGGATACACCGAGAGCGGTAGCCGGTGGACTGGTGGGAATGCTGTGGGGCAGCAGCAGTCTTAGGATTGTTAACAGTTATGCGGCAGGTTCTGTTTATGCACGAAGCCGTTCGGCGTCTGTACACTTGTTGCCCACAGCGTTGCGCAGTGTTGGTGGTATCTTAGGTGCTATCTGGGATAAAACAGATTCGGCTTTGGGCATGAATATGGCTCATGCAAACAATGTGTCGCATTCCGGCGACTTATTGGGCAGCAGAAACACGACACATTGGGGCGCTGCGCTTTCCGAATCGCAATTGAGAAATAATATGGTGGCACCGTTAAATCGTTGGAATTGGGACACGGTCTGGGAATATAGAGTGCATACGAATAATGGTCTTCCGGTACTCAGAGCGGATGGATTTACAGGGATTATCGCACCCGAGTTCATTGTGATGTATCATGGATTATCGGGACAATATAACCAGAATATTGCAATTTTAGCGGCAGAGCTATTATATTGCTGGCCTTATAGTGATTTAAATTATGCAGAAAGTTTGGCTTATTGGGGATTTGAGTTGCCTCGCGAGGGCTTTGACATGTCTGCGGATAATGCATTTGTGCGTTTTGGTATAAAGACGCTGCCTAATGGAATAAATGTCGTTGCAGTCATATTAAGAGGTACAAGCGGAGAGTTAAGAGAATGGATGGGTAATTTTACTACAGGGATTTTCACCAACAATTTTGATGGCAAACATGCGGACTTTGCCAGAGCGGCGCAGGTTGCACATATGCAGCTTTTGGTATATTTGAATGATCATGATATAGAATTAACGAGTGATCGCACAAGGTTTTTGATTGCCGGATCCAGTCGCGGTGCAGCCATTGCCAATATTTTGTCGTACCGGCTGATGAGCGATAATGGCGTGTCTCCCAATCATCTGTTTAGCTACAATTTTGCAGGGCCTGATGTCGCTGTAAGGCATATGAGGTCATGGGGGAATTACAACAACATCATAAACATACGCAATTTTAATGATCCGGTCACCAGAGTTCCGGGGACGATTGGAAATGTTATTTTGACCATGGATATGCCCGGATATAACTGGGGCAAATTTGGTCAAAGCTTATGGTGGCCGGGTTCTGTCGGGATTTTTTCAACTCTGTTTGCCGGACTTGAATTTACATACTATGACCCGCACAATATCCCATATTATAGACATCAGGTCATGCACTATCCGCTGCCATGGGGCAATACCTGTGGGGTGCGGCACTTTTTAGCATTGGTTACTGCATTTAAATGCCCGGTGGATATACGTGTATATGATGACGATGGGGTGCATGTAGCCACCGTTTCGGATAATGAGCTTGTCTATTTTAATGCGTGTGTGGAACGGCTGCAAATATTCATCATTGATGACGCAAAGTACATCGTGTTTTTAGATGAAAGCGCTTATGATATACATCTGATGGGAACAGACTCAGGGATTTTAAATTATTTTGTTAAAACAATAGAAATCACCGAAGAGACAGTACCTGTGGATGAATATTTTTCGACGATTGAGGCATCATTTGAGATTTTGGAACAAAGAGTATTTGTTGATGTGGCATTATATGATGGCAGACAAATGCTCACTGCCGTTGGCGGTGATATTGATGTCTCTGATGTTGCGCTGCTGCTTGCTGTTGATGATGTGATTGTGGGTGCAATTGATGAAAGTGGAAATGAACAATTGTTTGAAAACACAGTATGTGCAGACAATGACGCTCAAGATCACAATATCTGTACTCAGGATGCTGCTACATCCCATCCGTCTGAATCAGATGTAAGCGATGCTCATGTTCCCGATATCAATGAGCCGGAATTATATTCCAATAATATGCAACGTGCACATTCGGTATCTATGCCTTTTGACGATGTAGCGGCTGCATCGTGGTATTATTCATATGTGCGTCTCATGTGGCAACAGCAGCTATTTCAAGGTACTGCGCCCAATATATTTGCGCCCCGGGGAGATATTACCCGTGCAATGTTCGTGCAAGTGCTTGCCAACTTAAACGGTGTAGACCTATTGCCGTACGCAACGCAACAAGCGAGCTTTGACGATACATTGTCCTCGTCTTGGTATTTTGGTGCAGTAGTGTGGGCGGCAAGGCAGGGGATTGTAAGTGGAGTAGGTGATGGCCGCTTTGCACCGAACAGATCGATAACGCGTCAAGAAATGGTGGTATTACTCAATAATTACATTGAAGCAAGAGACGTTACACTTCCGCAGCATATATCAGTCGCATTTACAGACTTGGATGATATAGCGCCATGGGCAGTAGATGGGGTAGCCATGATGCAAGGGGCGGGGATTATAGTTGGTCATGCAGACGGTCGCTTTGCACCGCAGGATGTTGCAACCAGAGCCGAAGCTGCGGCTATGTTTGCAAGATTCTTAGACCTGTATAGAGACTGATCACCGCTTTATCTGTGTGTTTAAATCGAGGTTTGTGCCCATTTTGGACACAAACCTCAGCATCACTGGCATTTTTTAACGAAAGTTGACAATATGCTACTGTGCAGGTATCTTATTGATCAACACTAAGTCAGTAACAAAAACATCATGTCTGGAAGTATGTCGATGCAGCTATTTAACTTCACTTTGATTGATTTGCTCTGCTCTCTAATTCTGGTTATTCCGAGCTTTATCATCGCAAAAATACTAACACAAGACCGGAAACTGCACGGAAAAGAGGTGCTCTATGCAAACAAAAATTTCAGATGGCCATTTCACTCAGAAGCTCACAATTGTAGGGAAAGTATAACGCTGCACATGTGTTACTCTGTTCGGATGGCTGCAAGCGCGGATAAATTCATCGCTCTGCGGGCAGGGAAGTAGCCGGAAACCAGACCAATCAGTGATGAAAATCCCAGTGCGCCAGTGATCAGCCATAAGGGGATGATACTCAGTCTTGTACCCACGCCCATCCCCATCATGCCGCCGGCAATCGCGCCGCCGGTTGAGTTGAGCAAGTGGGATATGCCGAGGCTTATCGCCACTCCGATTGCGCCGCCGATAAATCCGATGAGTATGGCCTCCAGTAAGAACAGCCGCTTTATATCTTTTATCCTCGCGCCGATGACCTTCATGATGCCGATTTCCTTGGTTCTTTCATAAATGGCCATAATCATGGTATTGGTAATCCCAATGGCGGCGACAAACAGAGATACACCGCCTATTGCCCCAAGAAAAAGTTGTAAGCCTTGTGACATATCCTGCATGCTTCTGAGCATATCGATAAACCAGCTATCGACATGAAACCCCATATCGACAATTGCATCTCTGACTTGCTCGACACTGTTTGTATCAGAAGCCAAGACCATGACGGAATCAAACAAATTGGGGGAACTTCTGTTTTGCCCCGGTTGTCTTATGCCCTCATTGTTCTGATAGCGCTGCTGATCTCTCCGGATACGCAGAACTTCATCAATATCCATATATGCCGCAAAGTCTGTTTGCCAATCCATAGGCTCAAGTACGCCATTGACATTGAGTCTTATGGGTCTGGGTCTTGAACCGGAGGGGTCCTGCCCTCCGGAGGTATTGCCTCCCCATCCAAAACCGGTTTCAAAGCTCATTTCAATTCGGTCATTCATCAGATCAATGGGCGAGGTTCTATTGTCCCAATCCATATTCATCCACCAGTTGCGGTCATTGGGATTTGTGAAATTAAAACCGACTTCTGCCCCAAATACGACACCATGATTATCGCCTTTTAGATAATCACCCTCGGCGAGTCTAAAGCCAAAAGCCTCCATGGCTCCAAGGGCGATCCCCCTGATCTGCATCCATGAATTTAAATATCTGCCGCTCACTGCGGCCATCTGAATGTCTACAACGGGTGTCACTGCAGAGACATTAGCCAGACGCTTAAAGGAATTGACCGCATCATCATTGAGTTCCGGCTGGTCAGACCCGCGGCTCGGAGATGCTGAGCCGCCGGAACCGCCGACCACAACCATGCCTCCGCCGCGCATCATGCCTCCGCCGGCAGTGGAATCTCTTACTGTAAGTATTCTCACATTCCCCATATTGGAGAGCATGTCTTCAAATGATGCATTGACCGCAAGGCCGAGGCTGATCATGACAATAATCGCCGCCGTGCCAATGACAACACCCATGACAGTCAACGCTGTGCGCAGCTTACGTTTGAGGAGGTTTCTAAATGCCATAGAGATAATATCCAGACTATTCATCAAATGCCTCCAAGCGTTCTCTCATTTTCTTTCTTCTGCGTACGATGATCAGTACAACAATACCTGCAACGATCAAAGCCCCGGCGATGATGCCTATAATCGCCCAGAGTCCCAGCCCGGCTTCGGATGCTGGAACAAACATACCCAGCTCAGGATCCCAGACATAATCTCCATCGCCGAATGGCGGTCTCATCATGTCCATGCCGCTGCCAAAATCCATCTCAAATACATCAATGTAAAATTCCTTGCGCTCCTCAATCAGCTCGCCGGAGTCATCCTCATAGGTCATGATTATGGCCAATTGCTGTCTGCCGGACTCCATAGGTGTGATTGTATTATCAAAGAAGTCCATAGAGCCGGGGTTGAGTGTGCCAAAGAACATGGAAGACTGATTGATCATGAAATTGCCTTCGGTTCTGATCATGAGATTTGAAAGTGTGACTCTGCCTGTGTTGTATAATTCAAAGCTGAAAAATATCGGTGAAAATGCAGCGGCTGAATCCGGGATGAAAATCTCACTCGTATCCAAACGTGTAACCTGCGCCACATTAATACCGATTCTGTCACGTGCCTCAAAGGGGTTATTGTCAATATCCTCATATTCAAAGTTTACGTTGATGACATAGTTTCGAGGCGGTGCGTCAGGGAGCGTAAAGAATCGGATATGTTCCACCACTTCATCTCTCGGTGCGATGACATCAATGAAAAATGTACTGGAGCGCCCAACAGGAGTAAATACGCTGCCGCGCCTTTCTGTTCCGGTGGTGACTTCTTCTTCGACAGAGAGTGTCACTCTGATGTTTCTGATGGTTCTATCACTGCTGGTATTCATAAACGAAATTTCAAGATCAAATTCCTGACCTGCTTGTACGATCATCGGCGTTGAGCGAAAGTCGCTGACGATGATCCTCGGGGTAGAAATACGTGCCGGATCGTCACGGTCGCCGTTGTCATCGTCCGGTTCGGGATTAAACACATTGACGCCCTGGAATTGAGTGAATGTTACGGTATTCATATCGCCATCAGCGTTTTCGATTCCACTGTCATAATTGACGACAAATCCGATATCGTAACTTCTGGTAGTCGAGGTCGCCGTAGGTGCGAATCTGAAACTGATCGAAGTCTCTGCGCCGGGTTCAAGTCTGCTTACTTGCATTCTGCTTGTGGATCGAGGGACAATGGCGTTATTGGCATCTGTCGTTGCATCCACCCTGATATTTCGTGCGGAATACTCGCCGGTGTTTTGTAGTGTGACGACCATTTCGAACTCTTGCCCAACGCGCATGGCTCCTGATGGACGAGAGATATTGGTGATGATCACATCTGCCGCTTCATCTTGCTCAGTCTCAGCCGTCACATTAACGAAAAAGGTCTGCCGCTGTGTCTGTCTTTCACCGCTGCCATCTATAAATGAAAGCTCCAGACCGAGCGGATATGCACCGCTTCGTGCTCTTTGAGCAGAGGTGAATCCTATAGAAATGTTTTCAATTTGACCTGCGGACATATTGGGCATGCTGACGATGCTTGTAGAATCTCTTAAAAATATTCCATCAGAGGCCATACCGCTGGTGATCGACATGGAAACATCGCGTATTGTGGCGGCGCTGTCGTTATGAATTGCCGCAGATATATTAAAATCAGTGCCGGGGGAAACACGGCTTGGATTGGAGGCAATGTTTCTGATGGAGACACTACCGGCGCGATTTAATACGCGGACAGTGACATGACTGACACTGGTGATGCGTTCATTTCTTGCATTTAAATATTCATGGTTAAATGTGATGCGATGAAAGCCCTCAGAGACTGTTTCATTGACCGTGATTTGAAATGAAAATGTTCTTTCCGCTCTTGCACCCAGCGTGTTTATGCTATGGTGTGCATCCATAAAAACGCCGGTGATGCCCAGCGCATCAGACATATCCGCTGTCGTAACAATCGACTGCGCACCGTCAGCGCCCATATTTCTTATGGTGAAGTTAACGGTTCTGCGCGTGCCTGCGTCCATTTCGATCCAGAGCGGGTCGGTGACATGTATCAGTGGTCTTCTGGGGGGGGGGGCGATGGGGTCTTCTCTGATGCGGTCGAGTTCTCTTTCGAGCTGTTGCACCCGGGCGATCCAATAGGCCAGCTCACGCTGATGTTGATCATTGATATCGCCTTGACCGCCACCACCATTTGTGCCACCACCATTTGTGCCGCCGCCATTGCTGCCGTTTCCTCCATTGCCATTGTCATCACCGTTGTCGTTTGCGCCGCTGCCATTCGTGCAGCCGCTTCCATCGCCATTATTTGTGGTGTCACCCTCGCCGGTGTCACCATTTGGCTCGGTTGCGATTGCGGCGGCGAAAGAAAACATGCCGAGGATAAGGATTAAAGCTACGATTCTTATAAATAATTTCATCAGTCATTTGTCCCCAATTCAGATGGATTTTCCATGTATGCGTGTGCAGGGTCTGCGGTATTTTCTATTTTTTCAATATGCCCATCACGGATATAGATGATGGTGTTCGCGTAATGCGCGATTTCGAGATCATGCGTGACGATGATCAGTGTTTGGTCGTTCTCTCTGGCGATTCCGGTAATGAGATCCATCATTTCGTAGGTTGTCTTGGTGTCTAAGTTGCCTGTGGGTTCATCGGCAAAGACAATGGATGGTTTGCTGATAAAAGCTCTGGCGATGGAGACTCTTTGCTGCTGTCCGCCTGAGAGCTGGCTGGGTTTGTGCTTTTCCCTCTTTTCAAGTCCGACCGCTTTGAGCATAGCACGAGCCTCAGCAACGCGCATCTTCTTCGGCACTTTGCGAAATATGAGTGGGATGGTCACATTTTCCAAAGCGGAAAGGGAGGACAGTAGATTGTAGGACTGAAAAACAAAGCCGATGTATTTTTGTCTGTAGTCCGCCAATTGTTTTTCACTCATTTGCTCTAAATGCGCTGACTTGAAAATGATCTCGCCCTTAGTGGGCTTTTCAAGTCCGGCGATCAGGTTGAGCAGTGTGGACTTTCCGGAACCGGAAGTGCCTAAGAGGCAGTAGGTCTTGCCTTGCTCAAAATCGAGGTTGATGTTGTCCAGCGCTACGATACGCTCATCGCCCATTCTGTAGATTTTACGGACATTTTTCAGGGATATTATCGGTTTGATTATGATCCCTCCCATCATATTGAAATAAGCTCCCTCTAGGGGAGCTTCGAACCGGCGAGAAGGTGGATACTCGTCAGTGTATGCGTAGCGAGACTGAGGGTGTCTGGCCCGCATGTTTATTCACTTGGAATATTGTATGAACAAAGTGTATCTTGGATGTATCAGTTCTGTGTAATGTTGCGTAAAATGATCAAGAAATTATGCGAATAATTGAGCTGCCGTCAGGCGATGGGGTGCGATTCCCGGAAGCTTAAGCTCCGTCCTCATCTGACTCGGGTTCTTTTTCGCACTTGGTTACAGTGACCTCTGCAATACGCTTTTCTTGTACGCTTTCGACCTTGAAATTGATGCCATTATATGTGACTTCCGGGTGCTCGTCTTCTGCCGGAATGTAACCCAATTCGCCGACCAAAAATCCGCTCATTGTGTCATACTCTTCGATGGGCAACTCTATTTCCAGATGTTCTTGAACCGTCTCTAAATCGGTTGAACCTTGGATTCGATATGAATCCTCGCCATGGTCTGTGATGTCCGGCAGTTCCTCTTCGTCATATTCGTCATGGATGCTGCCGACAATCAGTTCTACTAAGTCTTCCATGGTTACGATGCCCATGGTGCCGCCATATTCGTCAACGACTACCGCCATATAGATATGTTCTTCGCGCATTTCTTGGAATAATTCATCAGCTCTTTTGGATGAGGGTACAAAATAAGCCTCGCGCAGCAGATCCTTTAAGTCGAAGTTTGCTTTGCTGGTTGCTTTACTTGAATGGGTCAGCAAGTAGTGCAGTAGGTCTTTTGAATTGAGTATGCCTCTGACATTGTCCAGACTCTCTTCATAAACCGGAACTCTGGTGTAATTTTCTTTGGTGAGCACCTCTGTGACAGTGCTAAAATCAGCATCAAGCGGAAGCGCAATCACATCAATTCTATGCCTGCAAACATCCTCGGCGGTGAGCGTATCAAGCGCAAAGATGTTCTCGATCATGCCTTGCTCCGCCTCGGCGATGTTTCCGCAATCACTGCTGGTCTCGACCAGTAGGCGGATCTCTTCTTTGGTGACGTCTTCTTCAGGGGAGTCATCGCGTATGCCGATGATCTTGAGTATGAGTCTTGAGGATGTGGATAGAAGCTTTACAAATGGAAAGGCGATGATCGCCAGTACATGGATGACCGGCAATGCCCGAAGTGCAAATGGGATGGCGTATTGCAGGGCAATACGCTTGGGAACGAGTTCGCCAAAGACCAATGCCATATATGTCAAGATGGCTGTGATTACGATAAAAACCACAGGTTCAATCACGGATTCAGACAGGTTGAGATTAACCCGGCTCAGCATGTTCTGCATGGGTTCGGTAAAAGAATTGGCGGCATATGCGCCTGAGAAAAATGCGATGAATGTGATGTAGAGCTGTGTTGTGGCAAAGAAGTTATTCGGTGCATCAATCGTGGCAAGCAGCCTTGCGGCTCTTTTGTCGCCCGATTCTTGCAGCATTTTGACTTTCGTTCTATTGGATGAGCTGACTGCGATTTCCAATGAGGATAAAAAGCCGCTGACTAATATGAGTATTACTAAGATTAGAATACTTACTAACAAAATCTCACTCCTAATCAGGCCTTGCTGGCCTGTACTTTTGCATATACGTTGTTCATAATACCGCAAAATTTAAGCATTGTCTAGTATTTCAAAAATGAAAAACTAGTGTTTTGGGGTATGATTTGATATAATACGGTTGAAAATATATATATGTTAAGAACAAAGATGCTTGTATGGAGTGCGGTGCTTGCGCGCTCAACTGTTCGCCCATGGGATTGGGCTTCTTCCGCTTTGGGGTAAATGATCTTGATATAAGCTATGACATATGTTATTGTGCACGTAACTTGTTTTAGAGGTTTAGAGGTGACCAATCATGTTATTTGAGGATAAAAAATTTGTTATCTACGATGGTGCAATGGGAACGATGCTGCAAAAAAGCGGTCTAAAGCCGGGTGAGCGGTCGGACTTGATGAATATCCACTGCCCGGATGCTGTTGAAAACGTGCACCGCTTGTATGTTGAAGCCGGAAGCGATATAATAGGTACCAATACCTTTGGCGCAAACGCCATGAATCTTGAAGGCACAGGATATACGCCGGAAGAGATCATCAGCGCAGCCGTTGCGATTGCAAAACGCGCAAGCAATGGCAGAGCAAAGATATCTTTGGATATGGGTCCTACGGGTAAGCTGCTCGCCCCGATGGGTGACCTTGAGGTGGAAAAGGCATATGCACTGTTTAAGCAACAAGCGATTGCAGGTGCGCAAGCCGAGGTAGACTATGTTTCGATTGAAACCATGAGTGATCTTGAGGAAATGAAAGCGGCGATCTTGGCTGTCCGGGAGCACACGGACTTAGGGGTTCTGGCCACCATGACGTTTACAAAGAGCGGATGTACATTTATGGGCTGCACGCCGGAAGATTTTGCCAGAACAGCGCAAGATATGGGTGTGCTCGCAGTGGGGCTCAACTGCTCGCTCGAACCTCAAGAAATGTTTGAAACGGCCCAAAAAATGGCCGCCGCAACCACATTGCCGCTCATCATAAAGCCCAACGCAGGACTGCCTGTGTCGGAAGTGGGAAGCTATGATACGGGGCCTGATGAATTTGTACAGCAGATGCTGCCCTTTGCGGAAATTGGCGCAAAACTGATTGGCGGCTGTTGCGGAACAACGCCGGAATATATCAGTAAACTAAAAAAAGCATTTGAGTGCCTCTAATCGGTATCCATTTTAATTTAGACAACTGGGGGTTATATCATGTCGAAAAATACTTTTACACCAACCAATATTTTATTACCTAAGAATGCAGCGATGGAAAAATGGGCAGTCATAGCCTGTGATCAATTTTCATCAGAGCATGATTATTGGGAGCGGGTAGAAAAGCTGGTCGGAGATGCTCCTTCCACGCTTAAGATGATCATTCCCGAGGCATATTTAGAAGAAATAAACGAAGACGAAGCCATCGGGCACATCAGCAAGACTATGGCCGATTATCTGGACGGTGATGTGTTTAACGAAATTGCAGATAGCTTTATTTTGGTCGAGCGCACACAGCCTGACGGCAGAGTGCGGCGGGGCGTTGTCGGCGCTCTGGATTTAGAGACTTATGAGTTTGCAACGGATAAAGCCATTGTTCGGGCCAGTGAAGGCACTGTCTTGGATAGATTGCCGCCGAGAATCAGCGTCAGAAAAAAAGCCTGTTTGGAACTGCCGCACATCATTACGTTTATTGATGATAGAGACAATACGGTGATGACGCCGCTCATGGCAAATGCCGCACGGTTTCCGGTACTCTACGATTTTGACTTGATGGAAGGCGGAGGCCATATCAAGGGGATGCAAGTGTGCGGTACAGATGCTCTTGGCGTTTTGACTGCGCTTGAAGCCTTGGGCGCAAAAAATGAAATGCTCATGGTGATCGGTGATGGCAATCACTCATTGGCTGCCGCAAAAGTATATTGGGATGAAATTAAAAAAGGACTGAGTGCGGCTGAACAGGAGACCCACCCGGCACGCCGCGCTCTGGTTGAGCTCAACTGTGTTTATGATGATGCAATCGACTTTGAAGCGATTCATCGCGTGATGTTTGATGTGGAGCCTCAAGCACTCCTCAGTGCACTGGAGCAGGCCATGCCCGCCGGAGATGATTATAAAATTCGCTGGGTGATACAAGATCAAAGCGGAGAGATTTCGGTGGCTGCAGCGTGTATCGGAGATATGCTTTCAGCGCTTCAAGAATTCTTGGATGCATATGCGCAAAATAATGACGCACGTATTGATTATATCCATGGGGATGACTCAGTGGTAAAGCTTGCTGAGGCTGAGCGCACTTTGGGGCTGATATTGCCTTCGATGGATAAAGGAGAGTTTTTTGCTACGGTGGAAGCGCGCGGCGTATTTCCCAAGAAGAGCTTTTCGGTCGGACATGCACGAGATAAAAGATATTATCTGGAGTGTAGAAAAATTAGACTTTAAGCGGTGCGTATGATATACTAAGGGTGGATTTATAGTGCTTGCATCCGATGCGGATTTTATCGAAAACAATGTTGTGGAATCATCGTTGATATGACCTGATGAGTCATAAAAGGGAGGAAATGACATGAAAACAAAAATGATAATCCTAGCATTGCTAAAATCGCTCATACTCTTTACCATCGTAACGATTCTTGTCCTGACTGAAAATGCAGCAACTGCAAATATAAACCATGCGTTTTACACGCTCATCGCCGACAAGATTCACCCGACACTGACGACGACTGCTGTATGGATCAGCAACCTCACTCATTGGTATTCCTACACACCCATCATACTGATGTTGTTGATTCTTTCGCACACCAGAGTGAAAGTCGGCGTGCCGGTAGGCGTAGCTCTGGTCAGTTCAGCGATATTAGGGCCGATCATACTCAAGAATATCTTCGCTATAGATCGCCCTACGATCAACCAAATTGTAAATGCAGGTGGCTTCGGCTATCCCAGCGGCCACGCCATGAACGCCACTGTATTTTTCGGTATGTGTGCGGTCATGGTGGTGCGCTATGCCCGAAGTAAGGTGATGAAAGTTTTGTTTTTCACCTTTGCGATCATCTGCATGCTTCTGGTTGGGCTGAGTAGGATATATCTGGGCGTGCACACCCTGACAGATGTCGTTGGCGGCTACTTTGCAGGCAGTGCGGTAGTCTGTGCGGCGGTTCTGATTGAAAGGCATATATATAATAAAGCCGCCCGCGCATCGGAGCGGTCTTGATGAATAGTGAAAAAAACAACAAACGGCAAGTGCGGCGCATAATTAAAGTGACCGCACTTGCCGTTGTTGCGGCCATTGTGTTGGTGCATGTCATTCATGCAATGACCTTGGATCGGATCGTTGTATATAATGAAATATCATTTGTCTCGTCGGTGTTTCCGCCGGAGATGGATGGATATCGCATTGCGTTTGTAACAGATGTCCATGCATTGGATAGGTTTGATGGGCGCTTAAAGGCCATTGTAGATGAGCTGAACAAAAGACAGGTAGACATGCTCATCCTCGGTGGAGACATTGCGCATGGTGGTGCGGATTTAGCATCAGCAATGCGGCTGATATCGCAGATAGTCACTACAGATGGTATCTATGGTGTTGAGGGCAATCATGATCAGTATGAGGAGCTATTTGCTGCGATGCGTGCGTTTAATATGGTTGCGCTGTCTAATAGTGGTGTCTGTGTACGGGCGGGGTTTTATCTGGCCGGAGTGGAGGATATGTGGAATCGCAATCCCAATATTTCTGAGTCCATAATGGGTGCAGGTGCAGATAGCTTTGTGCTGTTGGTTTCTCACAACCCGGATGTGACGATGATGCAGGATACCATGCAGATTGACTTGATACTCAGCGGACATACGCACGGTGGGCAGCTCAATTTTTTCGGACGGTGGTCTATTGGGCTTGATTCGAGAGTGATTTCCCATTATGGAACGCGCTTTAGATCGGGATGGTCGGAATCTCGTGATGGTACGCCGGCTTATGTCAGTCGTGGTGTTGGGGAATATTACCCCAGAGTTTTCGCCAGACCGGAAGTCACATTGATTACGTTACGGTTTTACAAATGAATTCCAATTGACATAATCAAATCTCGTGCTATATAATGTGACCATCAAGTGACTTACATTATTGTAATAGCAGGAGGATGCAAGCATGTCTACAGAAAGAATTTTTAACTTTTCGGCCGGGCCATCAGTATTGCCGCTCACAGTGCTTGAGCAAGCAGCAGCAGAGATGACCAACTATCGCGGCAGTGGTATGTCGGTTATGGAAATGAGCCACAGGAGCAAAGTTTATCTGAATATTTTCGAAGAGGTAAAATCAGACTTCAGGAGAATTATGAAAATCCCGGATACGCATGAGATATTGTTTTTACACGGCGGAGCCACACTTCAATTTTCAGGAGTGCCGCTAAATCTGATCGGTAAGACCGGAAAGGCAGACTATGCCGTTACAGGTAACTTCTCAGGCTTAGCTGCTAAAGAAGCTAAAAAATATGGCGAAATCAATATTGCGTGTGATACCGAGGATAAAAACCATACCTATATTCCACCGCAAAGCGCACTGAAACTCGACCCGCAAGCATCATATTTCCATTATTGCTCAAACAACACAATATATGGCACTGAATGGAAGTATGTGCCTGAGACCGGTGATGTGCCGCTGGTTTGTGATATGTCATCTAATATCATGTCTATTCCGGTAGATGTTTCAAAATACGGACTCATCTATGCCGGTGTACAAAAGAACATGGCACCCGCAGGTGCAGCAGTAGTGATTTTAGACAAGTCACTGGCAGGTCATGAGCACCCGCTGACACCGAAGCTGATGAGCTATAAGATTAATATTGACGGCGATTCTATGCACAATACACCGCCATGCTATACGATCTACATGTTGGGCTTGGTGCTCAAGTGGCTTGATACCCAAGGCGGTATTGAGGGCATGGAGAAGATCAAAGCTGCAAAAGCCAAGATGCTCTATGATATGCTGGATGAGAGTAAGATGTTTGTCGGATGTGCAGAAAAAGAAGCGCGTTCGGATATGAATGTGACGTTCAAGACCGATAATGAAGAACTGGACAATAAATTCATAAAAGCTGCGACTGCCGCAGGCTTTGAAAATCTGAAAGGGCATCGTGTCTTGGGCGGTATGCGTGCGTCCATTTACAATGCAATGCCTACCGAGGGTGTTGAGGCGCTTGCCTTGTTTATGCGCGACTTCGAACGAAATAATTAATACTTAAAGAAAGGGATTGATTGCCATGTACAAGGTCAAAATACTCAATAACATTAAGTCCAAAGAGCTTGAAAGGCTCTGCAACACAAAGTATGAAGTGTCTGCGGAGATAGAAGCTCCGGATGCCATACTGGTACGATCAGCCAAGCTTCATGATGAACAGTTTGGCGCAGATTTGCTATGTATTGCCCGTGCGGGCGCAGGGGTGAACAATATCCCGCTTGAGCGTTGCGCAGATGAAGGTATTGTTGTATTTAACACACCGGGCGCAAACGCTCAAGGTGTTGTGGAACTGGCATTATGCGGACTGTTTTTGTCAGCGCGTAAGATTATAGATGGCGTTTCGTGGGTTCGGTCCGTTGCAGATAAAGGTGACGAAGTTGCAGCGCTCGTTGAAAAGCAGAAAGCGCAATATGCCGGGCCGGAGATTTTGGGCAAGACGCTGGGCGTGATCGGCCTGGGTGCAATAGGTGCAAAAATCGCCAATTCCGCAAATGCGCTGGGTATGAAAGTCTTGGGTTACGATCCCTATATATCTGAGGCGGCTGCAAAGAGTCTGTCACCTGAAATTACGATAATAGACAGCCTTGATAAACTGTATAGCGCAGCGGATTTTATCTCGCTCAATGTGCCATACATGGAAGCGACCAAGCGCTTTATAAACAGAGACACCATAGGCAAAATGAAGCAGGGTGTGCGCATCATCAATATGGCACGCGCCGAGCTGGTTTGCGATGATGGAATACTGGAAGCACTGGAGTCAGGACATGTAGCGTGCTATGTAACAGACTTCCCAAATGGCAGAACCGCAGGAGCACCGGGGGTTGTAGCGATACCGCATCTGGGTGCGTCAACACCGGAGAGTGAAGACAATTGTGTTGCCATGGCTTGCGATGAAGTGATTGAATATGTGGAAAATGGAAACATTGTCAATTCGGTGAATCTACCTGCTGCGCATATGCCGCGTTCCGGTAGCCCGCGCCTTTGCGTGATCTACAAGAGCGCAGCGGGTGTTGCTGAGCACCTTAAAAGTGTGATTGCTGAGTTTGGCGGTGATATGGGTAATATGCTCGATGCCAATACGCAAAAAATGACGCACGCATACATTATCGCAGAGCTCAGCAAAGTGCCTGCGGGACTTGAAGATGCTGTGAGGGCAATCGATGGTGTGACGCGAGTCAGGGTTTTGCCATAAATGTATCAATTTGTGAGGTGGTTCATATAGCGACCAAAACAATGCTTATCGCCAATCCGTTTTCGGGCAAAGGTCTGTCCAGACTTGCGATTGGCACGATCATATCACAACTGTGCAGCAATGGACATGTGGTCACTGTGCATTTTTCCGGCGAACTTTATCCGGAGCAGTTGGCACTCAAATATGCCGGTCAATATGACCTGCTTGTATGTCTCGGGGGAGACGGCACACTCAGTCATGTCGTCTCCGGGTTGTTGCGCTCGGGTGCATCGATACCGATAGGATATATTCCTACCGGTACGGCCAATGACATTGCCACGACGCTGGGGTTGTCCAAATCGCCTGCTGAGGCGGTGAAAACCATCATAGGCGGCAAGCCGCTTGCTTTGGATATCGGGCTGTTTGCCGGAGGTTACTTCACATATATTGCGGCATTTGGTGCATTTACCAGTGTGGCATATTCCACGCCCCAAACAGCCAAGCGCTCTCTGGGGCACTTGGCTTATGTGCTCAGTGGATTTGCGGAGGTGCCGCAGATAAAGGCGCGCAAGACCATTGTCGAATATGATGGAAACACGATCACCGGGGATTTCATATTCGGTGCTGTGGCGAATTCTACATCTGTTGCCGGTTTTTTAAAGTTAGACCCCAGTCGTGTGGACTTGTCTGATGGAATGTTCGAAATTGTTTTGGTGCGTCAGCCTGTAGACCCTGCTGCATTTTTAGATTTACTCACAAGACTTGCGACTCAGAGTTATGATGGCGACAATATTCAGTTGCTCCATGCATCGCATGTGAAGTTTACATTTTTGGAAGATGTCGCATGGACAGTTGATGGTGAGGATGGCGGGGTACACAGGGAAGTGGAGATCAGCAACTCGCACAAAGCGGTAAGTGTTATTGTTTAGATTTTATATGAGTCACGGTTTTGACAAAGGACAGAGGTTTCTTTATGACAATTAATGTGCTGGCTATAGGTGATGTGTGCGGACAGACCGGCGTTGATTTTTTATCTGAAAGACTGCGCGGATATAAGAAGCTTGCGGATATATCCTTTACGGTGATCAATGGAGAAAATGCGGCAGGTTTGGGACTGAGTCCTTCGGATGCAGAGGCGCTGTTTGATGCCGGAGCGGATGTCATCACATTGGGTAATCATACATGGGGCGTTCGGAAAATAAGCAGTTTTCTGGATGACAACAAATATATACTCAGACCGTCGAATTTTGCGCCGCAAGTTTCGGGGCGAGGTTGGGGTGAATTTGAGACTGAATTCGGAAGCATCTGTGTCATCAACCTCATAGGTCGCGCGCAAATGCCGCATGGCAGCGAGAATCCATTTTTTGAAGCGGACAAGATTCTGAAACAGATTGAGTCAAAGATTGTGCTTGTTGATTTTCATGCGGAGACGACGAGTGAAAAGCTTGCGCTGGCGTATCATCTTGATGGGCGGGTTTCCGCTATTTGGGGTACGCACACACATGTCCAGACGTCGGATGCCTGTGTGCTGAGTAAAGGTACAGGATATATCACAGACTTAGGTATGACCGGTGCGCGTGACTCGATTATCGGTATGAGAGCGAAAGAGCCTGTTTCGCGATTCTTGGGCAATCCGCCCAGTCGGTTTGAACCTGCGGATGGCCCGGGTAAAATTGAAGGCGCGATTTTTAAGATTGATGCGCAAACCGGAAAATGTGTTGATGCAAGTGCGATCAGGATTGTTTGAGGACCATGGCGAAAAATACATTGTGATTGCATCGATGATGTGATAAAATATCCAACATATTCCGATTATTATAATTACATGAGGAGGAAGTTTAAGTGCAAGAAGTCTATGAATTTTTGAAAAACGCAGGGGCATATTACTTGGCAACGGTTGAAGGTGATCAACCGAGAGTGCGTCCTTTTGGAACACAACTCATTTATGATGGCAAGCTCTACATTCAGACGTCTAAGCTCAAACCATGCTCAAAGCAAATGGCTAAAAATCCGAAAGTTGAAATTTGTGCAATGCATGATGGTACTTGGTTACGCTTGGAAGCAACTGCTGTGAATGATGATCGTCTTGAGGCGAAAAAAGCCATGTTGGAAGAGCATCCGCAGCTCAAAGCGATGTATTCGGCAGAAGACCCCAATACACAGGTGCTCTACCTTAAAGATGCTACAGCGACGTTTGCTTCTTTTGCAGGTGAGCCGAAAGTGGTCAAGTTCTAAAGGTTGTCAATACAGTGCGCATAAAAAAGATTCTTCGGGCGGTAGATGCCCTCAGCGTGACAGCACAACTGCCGGTCATTCTGAGCGATAGCGAAGAGTCTTTTTTAAACTCTTTTCACAATAGGTGTAAGCTATGAACATCAATTACAGACAAAATTCAATATTTGATTCACCTGAAATGATCGGTCCGCTGGCCAGTCGTTTGCGGCCTCGTGATTTGCCGGAATTTGTCGGACAAAGTCACCTCTTAGGTGAAGGGAAGATTCTGCGTCAGATGATTGACCGGGATATGATTGCTTCAATGATTTTTTGGGGACCGCCGGGTGTGGGCAAAACCACCCTTGCCAGAATCATTGCCGGGCGGACAAAAGCTGATTTTATTGTCTTTAGTGCAGTCACGAGCGGAATAAAGGAAATCAAAGATGTCATGAATCGGGCGGATAGTATGAGCGTGATGGGGGATAAGACCATCTTGTTCGTTGATGAGATACACCGATTTAATAAGGCGCAGCAGGATGCTTTTTTGCCATTTGTCGAAAAAGGCAGTATTATTTTGATTGGCGCAACTACTGAGAACCCTTCATTTGAAATCAACTCAGCGTTACTGTCACGTTGTCGGGTGTTTGTCCTCAATGCGCTGTCCGCAGATGATTTGTTTAAGCTCTTAAAACAAGCGTTAACAGATCCGCGCGGCTTTGGGGGGCAGTCTATACATATTGCTGATGATCTACTGCACATCATTGCGGGATTTTCAAATGGAGATGCGCGGGTGGCGCTGAGCACCTTGGAAATGGTTATTGTCAATGGAGATGTTGACGAAAGCGGTACGACAGTGTCATTAGAAATGCTCGAGCAATGCATCAGTAAGAAATCATTGCTTTATGACAAGACCGGTGAGGAACATTATAACATCATATCTGCACTCCATAAGTCCATGAGAAACAGTGATGCGGATGCAGCGGTTTATTGGCTCTCCCGAATGCTTGAAGCAGGTGAGAATCCGCTTTATGTTGCACGTAGAGTCGTTCGATTTGCCTCAGAAGATATCGGTATGGCGGATAGCCGCGCATTGGAAATTGCCGTTGCGGCATATCAGGCTTGTCATTTTATCGGGATGCCGGAATGCAGTGTCCATTTGACTCATGCGGTGGTATATATGTCTGTTGCGCCTAAGTCAAATGCGCTGGATGCGGCGTATTTGCGTGCTTCGGAAGATGCGCGCAATATGCTTGCCGAACCGGTTCCGATGCAAATCCGAAATGCGCCAACCAGGCTGATGAAAGAGTTGGGGTATGGTCAGGGCTATGTTTACGCTCATGACACGCAAGATAAATTGAGTACGATGAAATGCTTGCCGGACGCACTTGAAGGGCGCAAGTATTATGAGCCTACGTCGCAGGGGTTGGAAGCTAGAGTTAAAGAGCGGCTTGAGCAAATCGAGCAGTGGAGAAAGCGAAATTCATAAAAAATGCCGAAACCCAATGGGTTATCGGCACTTTTTTGTGAGTAAGCCTGTAAGCCGGATTCTGTCGTGAACAGCCATCTATCTAGGCTCATCGTTGCCAATGAGCTCAAGCCACCTCCTGAGTGCGGCCGGGCCGGCCATGCGATTAAACGCAGCACTCCCACGGTGTTGCTCCGGATAGAGTTTACAGCGGCGTTTCGTCTCCGAGCGCCGGGGGAGCTCTTACCTCACCTTTCCACCCTTACCTCGGCAATTGACTGTGGATCAGTGACCATGCGGGTTATATTGTCGGTGGTCATTGATTCATAGTCAATTGCCGAGGCGGTATATCTCTGTTGCACTTGTCCTGAAGTCGCCTTCGGCGGGCGTTACCCGTTATCCTTGCCCTATGGAGCCCGGACTTTCCTCGTGAGCGGTCTTTCGACCGTCTCACGCGGCTGCTCAGCTTACTCGCTTTCGATTTTACTCTGAATTTGCGGATGTGTCAAATGTTGCTTACATAAGTTGTCAAAGCAGATCAGTCATGGTATTATTGTAATCATAAAGAATCTGCAAAAAAAAGGAGGGGAGATCGCGTTTGAAAAAGAGAATGATATGCATATTGCTTATACTGCTCATAACACCTGCCCTAACACCGATCACTTCACAAGCTGCTGTGACACCCTACTTTGTGCTCGTCAATGAAACACTGCTTCCATTCAGTGAGAGCACCATGCCTTTTATTGTGGGTGGTGAAATGTTTGTGCCGGTGTTGCCGATTAATGTCTTTCGTGAGCTGGGCGTATGGGCAGTTGGTTCAGACGATTTTGTTCGCCTGTTTAGAGGTGACAGGTATGTTGACTTTTATACCACCCCCGGAGATGCCAGAACAACCAATCACGACGGTCTGATCTTGCGATGGCCGCATGCACGCAGTGTCGGCGGAAGATTTTATGTTCCGCTCCGGCAAGTCAGTGATTTTTTTGGTCTGACCTTTCAAATCGTCGAGATACCTGATTCGATCATTCCGGAGCGCCCCATGCAAGCAGTGAGAATCATCTCTCATTCAGCCATCAATGGCCCTACGGCAGTGGGGATGAATAGAGATGGCATAAGGAGTGCATTTGAAGAGCGATTTGTGCCGCCTCAGACCTTGCCCGGGCCGCCTGTTGTTGGAGACCCGCCATCGCCGCTACCGCCGGTTGAACCTGAACTGCCTCCGGATTATAGTGATGTAACGATATATCTGAGCTTCTTCGATCTGTCAGGCGGTAGCGCCGAACAGATTTTGGACTTGCTTGATACAGAGTCGGCAGCGCATGTCCGCGCGTGTTTTTTCGTAAATTCGGAAGATGTTTTTAGCGATCCCGGCTTGATTCGCCGAATATCCGGAACAGGTCATACACTTGGGATTTGGTTAGAAGAGGGTACTTTTGAAGAGTATTTAAAAATCTCAGCGATTTTATTTGAAGCGGCGAAAGTCAGAACGGTGATTATTTCAGCCTCAGATGCAACAGAACAGGCGCGGGAAACAGCGCAGGCGCATCAGTTGATTTTTTGGGATAGTGCCGGAAGTGTTATAGATGATGAAGCACCGTCTGTGTCGGACATAACCGCTACGCTTCCAAGGGAAAGTGGAGCGAGACACAATTTGCTGTTTTTGTGCAACGAACAAACCACCTCGGTCTTACCCGGAGTGTATGCATATCTTCGGACGAACCGATTTACAATTGAGAAAATCACAGAGACGGTCGCGCTGCTTCTTGACCCACAAAATGATGAATGAGGATGGTAAATTTATGGATAAGCAACTGATTAAGGTAGTCGTATTGGCGGCGGGGAAGGGTACACGCTTGCAGACCGATGATAATGATGCACCTAAAGTAATGAGACTTGCCTGCGGCAAGCCATTGCTTGAATATGTGCTGGACGCGTTACCGGTGACTCAAAAAGAAGATATCATCATTGTGGTGGGGTATGGCAAGGATCAGGTAATAAAATACTTTGACGGATATGAATTTGCGGAGCAAAAAGAGCAATTGGGTACCGGACATGCGGTCATGGCAGCCAAAGCGCAGCTTTTGGGCTTTAAAGGTGCGGTGATGGTCTGTTATGGTGATATGCCGGCCATAAAGAAAGAGACCTATGCGCAGCTTTTGAATACGCATTTTGAGCAAAATAATGTGTGCACGATCCTGACCGGAGAAACCACGCTGGATCTTGCTTTCGGGCGGATCATCAGAGATGAAAATGGGGACTTTGTATGTGTTGTCGAAGATAGAGACTGTACCCCGGAGCAAGCGCAGATCACAGAGGTCAACACAGGAGTCTATGTGTTTGATTCAGTGCAGCTCTTAGATACGCTGGATAAACTCAAAAATGACAATGCGCAGGGCGAATACTATCTGACGGATGTGCCGGAGATCATGCGTGAAAGTGGTGCAAAAATAGGATTACTTAAGCGAAATCTCGGTGATGAAATCTTAGGAGTCAATACACCGGAGCAGCTACAGCAGGTAGAGCGGATTTTATCAAATAGTTAGAGATGATGCGGCGCTCTAAAAAATATTTTTGTAATAATTTAAATCTACATTCAAAATGTATGTGATGAATATTTCATATTGCATGTATCGATTTTCGACAGATTTCTATGAATCCGGCAGGTGGGAACAGACTCAAACTGCCGGATTTGGGTGTTGACAAATACATGTAATCATGTATAATTACAAAGCATTCTGACACACGAAGTCAGTCTTGCACAAATAGTAAATAGGACATAGGGGTTAGCCGCCCCGCATCCTTGCTCCCGGCAAAGATCGGGGGCCGATTAGACCAGAAGGAGGTGTAATTATGGCAAAGACGTCAGCAAACTATGAGCTTATGTATATCATCGATGTAGATCTCGGTGAAGAGCAAATCGCTGCAATGATAGAGAAGTTTAAGACACTCATCGAAGCAAACGGTACGCTCAATGAGCTTGAGGAAATGGGCAAAAGAAAGCTTGCATATCTGATTAATGATAAACCTGAAGGGTATTATGTACTCGTCAAGTTCACATCAGGACCGGAGTTCCCCGCAGAGCTTGACCGTGTACTCAAAATCACTGACGGTATGATGCGTTCACTTATTACCGTCATCGAAGAATAGGAGTTTACAATGAACCAGATCGTTATTATGGGCAGACTGACACGCGACCCGGAGCTGAGACATACACAAAATGGAACGCCGGTAGCGTCCTTTACGCTTGCGGTGGACAGAAGGTTTGCACCTAAAGACGGTGGGGAAAGGCAGACAGATTTCATTGATGTCGTCGCATGGAACAAGAGCGGTGAATTTGTATCAAAGTATTTTACCAAGGGACAAATGGCGGCTGTAACGGGACGTCTCGAAATTAGAGACTGGGCGGACAAAGATGGAAACAAACGCAGAAGTGCGGAAGTCGTAGCCGATAACATCTATTTTACCGAGAGCAAAAAAAGCAGAGAAGCCAGCGGGTTACCAGTCGTCCAAAGAGACGATTACAGCCAAGGTTTCTCAACCCCTGTCGCAGGTTCTGATTTTGCAGAGCTGGATATGGATGATGGGGATTTACCATTTTAATGTGAGGAGGAATTATCTTGTCTAACGATAGAGAACATAGACCGCAGAACCGCAAGCGCAGAAAAGTGTGTCAGTTTTGCGTTGATAGAGCGCAGGATATTGATTACAAAGACGCAACTAAGATAAAGAGATATTTATCAGAGCGCAGCAAAATACTGCCCCGCAGAACCACCGGTGTTTGTGCGCAACATCAAAGACGCTTGATGGTGGCCATCAAACGTGCACGTCAAGTGGCACTTTTGCCATATGTGACAGACTAATGCAATATTAAATTACAAAGGCGGCGAAAGCCGCCTTTTAACTTTTCCTTGACAATGCAAATTCCAAGGGATAAAATTATACGATAGATTATCTATGTTTTTCATAGGCTGATGGGCGTCGCATTCCGTTGACTCTCGTCAGCTTATAATTAAGGAGTGAACACAATGCTTAGAACACATCTGGCAGCTAAGCTGCAGCAAGGCGATATTGGACAGGAGGTTCGCCTGTCCGGCTGGGTGGCGTCAATCCGTGATCATGGCGGAGTTACATTTATTGACCTGCGTGACTTCAGCGGCATCATGCAAGTTGTATTACACGAAGCATCATTGCTTGAAGGTGTCCATCGTGAGACAGTCATATCTGTATATGGTAAAGTTAAGGCACGCGACGAAGAATCGGTAAACCCGAAACTGGATACCGGATATATTGAGGTGGTTGCCGATCGGCTGGAGATACTCGGTCCTTGCCGCAACATGCTTCCTTTTGACATCAGTGAGTCAATGAACACACGTGAAGAAGTGAGACTTAAATATCGATATCTTGACCTGCGTAATTCCATCATCAAGGGCAACATTCTACTGCGTGCTCAGATTATCAGTTTCATCCGCACACAAATGACGCAGCTTGATTTCGTTGAAATACAAACGCCGATTCTTACGGCATCATCTCCCGAAGGCGCTCGTGACTATCTGGTGCCCAGCCGAAAGCATAAAGGCAAGTTCTATGCCCTGCCTCAAGCACCTCAGCAGTTTAAGCAGCTGTTAATGGTCTCGGGATTTGATAGGTACTTCCAAATAGCACCATGCTTTAGAGATGAAGATGCCAGAGGCGACCGTTCACCCGGAGAATTTTATCAGCTTGACTTTGAGATGGCATTTGCAGAGCAAGAGGATGTCTTGAATGTAGCGGAAAAAGTCCTGTACGAGACATTTAAACAATTTACAGAAAAAAAAGTCTCGCCTCCGCCGTTTCGCAGGTTTACATACAATGAGTCTATGCTTAAATATGGCTCAGATAAGCCGGATTTGCGCAACCCCCTCATCATTGCTGACCTGACGGAGTTTTTCTCTCATGTAGAATTTCCTCTGTTTAAGAACAAACCCGTCAGAGGCATTGTCGCCGATTGCTCAGGATGCTCCAGAGCGTTCTTTGAAAGCTCATTAAAATTTGCGACCGGAATCGGTATGAAAGGGTTGGGATACATCACACTGGCCGATGGAGACTTTAAAGGGCCAATCGAAAAGTTCCTGACACCTGCGCAAAAGCAAGAACTCATAAGTTCCCTCGGAATTAATGAAGGCGATACGCTGTTTTTCGTCTGCGATGCAGCGGCGGTCGTAGATGGTCTGGCAGGTCAAGTAAGAAATTGGCTCGGAAAATCGCTTGAGATTATAGCGGAAGATGCTTTTGAGTTTTGCTTCGTTACCGACTACCCGATGTATGAATATAATCCGGTGACAAAGGGCATTGACTTTACCCACAATCCATTTTCGATGCCCATTGGCGGCTTGAAAGCGCTGGAAACAAAAGACCCGCTAGACATATATGCACATCAATACGATGTGGTCTGCAATGGTATTGAGCTTTCGTCCGGTGCGGTGCGTAACCACTCGCCTGAAATTATGAAAAGAGCATTTGAAATCGCAGGATACGATGAAACTGAGCTAAAAGCACGCTTTGGCGCACTGTACACAGCGTTTCAGTACGGAGCGCCTCCGCATGCCGGTATGGCACCGGGCATTGACAGGATCGTGATGCTGCTGGCAGACGAAGAGACGATTAGAGATGTCATCGCATTCCCACTCAACGGCAATGCTCAGGATGTGATGCTTGGCGCACCGAGTGAGGTAGCAGATATGCAGCTTAGAGATGTGCATATCAAAATCAGAGAATAGAAGACTAATGCGTGCGCTTTGTGCTGACAAGCGTCAGACTCCGCCGATTCTCGGATGCTCGTCAGTCCGGAGTATCTGTTGACCTTTTTTCTCTTGCAATAGTAATACAGCACTGTGCAAGATAATCAGACGGGTTTAAAGTGCTGATCTGCTCATGAAGATATATCGTATAAACAGGGCCTGAAATGGTGATAGAATTTTCTTTGGCATAACGAACCATCCTTTCCGGCAAGTCACCGATATCACCAAAATAGCCGCGAGCATACCCCACCAGGTAGTTCCCGGCTTTTTTCTTATGCATGCCTATAGGGTCTAAAGAAAGGAAGTGATCAGGACAAGCAGGCTTTTGTTCAAAAGCATTAAGCTTATGATGATATCCTGCGACGGGGAAACTTAAGTTGACCATTCTTTCGCCTGAACCTTTAATATGCTCAGCCAGAGGGTCAAGAAAAGTTTGCTCCTCTTCATAGTTGTTTTGCGGCCAGAGTATCATTGATTTTTCAGGTTGCTTAACAACCGAGATTTGCGACTCATCCACACTCATGCCCAATCGTAATAACTCCATTCGCGCGTGGAGAGCCGAATAGCATATCCTCAGCTTATTTATTTGCACATCCAGATTGTGTTCGTGGGCTTCAAGCAAGTCGAGCATCAGCTCAGGGGAGCGGCACTTTTGTAACCGGGCAATAACCTTGAGTGGGATATCAAGTTCACAGAGCGTGGTTACAAAATTGAGTGCCGGTAATTGCTCTGCCGAGTAATGGCGGTAATTGTTTTCGGGATGACGCATGATCGGCGAAAATAGCCCAATCTCATCCCAATATCGGAGCGTTGAGGGTTCAATCCCGGAGATTTTTGAAAACTCATAAATGGATAATGTATTGCCCATAGCAAATTCCTCCATAGTTTTGTTCGATATGAACGCACAATAGATAAATCGGTAAAGCTGATGGGATTCTAACACTTTGTATGGAAGGTTTCAACATATATCTGAGCACGAAAAAGCAAAACCTTAAACAGTTTAAAGTTTTGCTAAATATGGGTTGGAATAAAATGGTGAAAATTGTCAAAAATTGTTAATTCCATACTTGCCGTACATGCTGAAACAGATGTTTTTGTATTGAGAAACATGTATTTTTTGACGGATTAGTTGGCAATTTTGACATGAGTATCATAATGGTGAAAAAACATACCATAAGTATTGAAAATCACTTGACCTTAAAGCTGCTTTAATATTTATTCTAAGAATCAAACGACAACGTTAGACACAATAGTAAAAAAGTGTGGGAGGGGAGAGATGGTGAGTCTCGGCGATAAACTGAGAAGTCTGCGTCTCAAAACCAAGAAGACTCTGCGTGAACAAAGCAAAGTGCTGGGAGTTTCTATGAATTCAGTTTACCGATGGGAACATGATTTAACGATACCCAGAAAGCCAACGCTGAGGATCATGGCCGATTATTACAATGTGCCGCTCGAATGGCTTTTGTCGGAAGACTCCTCAGCATCTCTTGTGAGTGAGGCAGAACTTGATTTGTTGGGCATGTTTCGTAGATTGCCTGATCAAAGCAGATTTAAAGTGCTTGGATATGTAGAGCGGATGAGCATAGAAGATCATAGCGTAGAAGAGTACCTGTATTGATGAGAGATGGTCAGAGGTTGTGGTGCAGTTGTTCGTGTCTATGAGTTGTCGCAATGAAGCAGCAGCTAAATCAAGTGATTAAAATTCAGGTTTGATTTCCGGCGAAATTATAAACTAACCTATAAACTCTGACCACTCTGCCAAATAAGAGAAAATACTTGCCCGGACGAAATCAAGGCTCAAGCGGTAAATTAATAGTGCTGTTGATATATGGGACTTATTTAAGGTGTTTATCAATAAAGTCAAAAATCCGATTGACACTCTCCGGAGCGGCATAACCGGGATCGGCATGTAAAAATTCCTCACTGATGTCCAGTTCCGCTTTTTCAACACCTGAAAGTGCGTTGACTTTGTTGCATAATTCAATGGCCTGCTGATATGGAATCATGGGATCATGCCGCCCATGTTGCAGCAGTATAGGAGGCACATGCGGGTGGACGCAATCAATAGGATTGTAAAAGCGAAGCAGATTCGGTATGGATTCGGCACGCGCGCCCAACATGGCATCAATGGAGCTGGGTGTACCCGGTACATGTATTCGGGCATATCCTGACTCATCATAGTGCGCGTGGATTTTTGCAAAATCGGTAGGCCCGAACTGTTCAACGAGGCAGAGGATATTGCAAAAAGGTGCGCCGGAAATATCGCCAAAAGCGACTTGTCCCTGTGTAAACGCTGCCATCATGGCGAGGTGTGCACCTGCGGATGAACCGCATAGAGCTGTTTTCGAGGCATCGAGCATATAAGAATCGGCATTTTCGGCAATCCATCTGAGCGCTGCTTTTATATCAAACATATTGTCCGGATATCTCACTTCGGGGACGAGTCTATATCCGATGCTGACTACCGCATATCCTCTGTGTACGCCGGGCATAAATGGGACGACTTGCACATCGTTTTTTCGGCCGTGCTGCCAACCGCCGCCGTGTATATAAAAGACGATAGGAAAAGGCCCGGTACCTTCGTTGGGAAGATATATGTCCACAGCCTGCATAGGGTTTTCGCCATATTGACAATTGAGGAACTTTCTCCTGATATCGGATGTGTCGAGTGTCAGCTCACCCAGGCGGGCGAACATGCGTTCAGCCTCTTCCGGCGGCATTATTTTTATTTGAGATTTATTATTGATTTCGGACATATACATCCCTCCGGCTATTTTTGTGAGTAGTATATATTATGTTTATTTCGAAATAAAGAGAAAACTGGTTACAATTTAGCCTCAAAGTTAACTTACTCATTTTGCATAGGCATTACTATGAATGGTGCATTGACACTTACACATAGAGCGGTATAATATTTGTGCACGACTAAAATTTGAAAGGGTCTATATTGTAATCATTTTATGAAACATTTAAAAATCAAATGCCTGAGCGCAAATGCCAGATCACCTGAGCGAAAAACAGATGGAAGCGTAGGTTATGATATCTGCGCCTGCATATCAGAAATAATTATTATTGCGCCCGGAGAAACTAAAGTGATAGGCTCGGGATTCGCCATTGCACTAGAGCCCGGATATGCGGCATTTATATATGCACGCAGCGGCCTTGGTATAAAAAGTGGTATAATCCCGGCAAACTGTGTAGGCGTTATAGACTCTGACTATAGAGGAGAAGTACTTATAGGACTGAAAAATACGTCGCACGAACCATTTGTCATCCAAGACGGAGACCGGATTGCACAGATGGTGATTTGCAAATGTGCGCTACCTGAGATTGTCTTGTGCCAAGATTTGGATGAAACGATTCGCGGAGATGGTGGATTTGGGTCAACCGGAAGCAATTAAAAACCCTTCCAAATGCCATCCAACGCTCCAGAAACGCATTTATACAAGTCATATTTTTTCCTGTATACTTCAAAAGTATCCGGATTTGGCTCTATGCGCTGTTTTATTTTTACCATCGCTTGCGCAGCCTCCGGAAAATCAGCATACGCACCTGCGGCGACCGCAGCAGCCATTGCAGCACCGAGCGCACCCAACTCTTCGGTCTCAATGATTTCTATCGGTAACTCAAGTATGTCCGCAAACAATTGCACCCACAGGCGAGATTTGGCAGCGCCACCTGCAAGACGAATGGCTTGCGTTTTCTCTCGGTTGAGGAGCAATTTTTCAATATGCACCTTGTGGCAGAAGCACACACCCTCAAGCACAGCTCGTGCAAGGTGGTTTCGTGTGTGGCTGCTGTCCATACCCAACACAGTGGCCTTGGCTTGCGGGTTGTAATTAGAGCCGAAGATATACGGCAGGAATATGAGATTTTGCTCACCAGGCTTGACACTTTCGGCGAGTGCGACAAATGCGCTGTGACTTTGTATATCGGGCATAAACATTTCCATAAACCATTTTTGATTTCCGGCAGAAGTCGGACTGCATTCTTCGACAAGATAATAATCATCCATACAGTATATCGAATTCATCATAACGCTCTTGTTGAGCACAGGTTTTTTTGAAATATACTCATTGATGCTCCAAGTTCCGGCGATAACGGCAATATGCTCATCACTGGTGATGTCCATTGCAATCGCACAAGCATCAATGTCGAACATGCCCCCAGCGACCACGGTGCCGGGCTCAAGACCTGTCAGCTCCGATGCCTCTGTGGTGATTTTACCGCAAGGATCAAACGAGCGCTTGAGCGGAGGCAGCGAACCCCATATGTCGTCCAATCCATACAGCTTAAGCAGCGCTCTGTCGTATTGCCTCGTTTGAAGATTGAGCAGATTGCTGCCTGAAATATCTGTCAGCTCGGCATAAGCTTCTCCGGTGAGTCTGAATCGTATATAATCCTTAACCTCAAATATCCATTTTATATTTCCATAGACATCCGGCCTATTATCCCTCAACCAACAAAGCAATGACACCGGCTGACAAGCCAGAATGCTCTGAAAAGTTTTATCAAACACTTTATCTGCCGTGCCGTCTATTGCCCATTTTTCAGGATATTGCCAAGCTCTGCTGTCCGTGCTGACGATGCCGTTCATTGCAGGCTGTTCGTTTTTCCCCCAGAGATACAATCCTTTTCCGTGTCCTGCACATGCAATACCCTTTATGGACTGAGGATCAACACCTGACTCCGTGATGATGCGTTTGAGTATTCTACAGTTTGCTTGCCAAAGCGCTTCCATATCCCTTTCAGTATGACCATTTGCAGGGGTGAGCATGACCAGTTCTTCGGAAGCGCTGTGCAGCTCCTTTCCGTATTTGTCAAACAATACAGCTTTACATAGTGTTCCGCCATTATCCAAACCAATATACATTTTACAGATGTCCTTTCTTTAGGCGAAGTGGTTAAATATATTTCTAATGAACTTCCCGGTGTGTTCAATCTGAGCACGGTGGTCACCATTGTCCCATATTTCGCATACAAACCTGCGCACACCGATTTCCCAAGCGGTTTTAATGCCTCTTTCAAAATCCACATGTCCATCGCCCGGTTTGAGATCACGATATATTCCCGGTCTGGTCTCCTTGAGGTGCATGGCCGCAATATGCCCGCGCCCGGACTTTAAATCATCGCAGACGTTGTATCCATACAAACCTGCCGCATTGGTCAGATTGCCTAAATCGGGATAGACTTGAAGATATGGCGAATTGATCTCGCGCACATAACGCATGGCTTTTTCTGTAGTATCCATAAATGGCGTTTCCATTGTCTCAAAAGCAAGCATAACTCCTGCTTTGGCGGCAATGTCCACACTCTTTGCAAGATTGAGCTTAAACAGCTCGCGCGTGCGCTCATCACCGGGCTCATAATACACATCGTATCCGGCCAATTGGATGATTCTTATGCCGAAATCACAAGCAAAATCAACCGCATCGGCCATGATGCTCAGACTTTGCTCACGCACTGCTGTATCCGGATGTCCCAGAGGATATTTTCGATGCGCACTGAGACACATACTGCCGATTGGCACGTTAAGATCAAGCGATGCGCTTACGAGTTCGTTGCGCGACTCCTTATTCCAGCTCAATCTGGAGCGCTTTTCATCTGTTTCGTCAATGCTGATTTCTAAAAAATCAAATCCAAGCGCCTTGGCAGATATGAGCTTTTCGGTCAGCGGCATGTCGTTGGGCATGGATTTTTCATATAGGCCTAAAAAGTAATTATTATCCACCGGTATGTACATCTCCATTTTCGTTATTTTGTTACGCCGTAGTATATGTAGGACAGATTAATGATCTATAATCTGTATTACCATGCCTATAGTATCGCAGTATATAACAGCAGTGTCAACAATAGAAAAGGCATATTTTACGAAAGCTATGTACAAAGTATAAACAAAATTTGACGAATTTGTGCTAGGTTAATCAGAAAAGCTTGACAAATATACTCTATTATAATATCATGCTTAAATTAAAAGTGTATTCATTTTTGATTGAATAATAATTCTGCACCATTGAGTGCATGTTCGAATTAGATAATATTCTTTACATAAAGGGGGCGTAAATCGAAGTAAATTAGAGGTATTGTTGGCCGTATTGTACATCGCAATCCGACAAGAAATGGCTTGAATGGAGAACCGCAACTCCTAGGCATACAGAGAAAAGCGGTTTAAAATATATAAACCATGCAAGAAAAAGTGAGATTGCAAATTTTAATTTTGAATTGGGAGGTTCAATTTAAAAATGAGAAAACAGGGATTAAGAAAGTTATTAGCAGTGCTCGTCGTGTTGACGATGATGACGTCGTTTATGCTACCTGCGATGGCAGCCTATGAAGAGGCTGTCCCTAGTGATGCAGACAATTTCGAAACTGTAGTTCCGTTGGGTTCTTACCCGGAGTGTGCATGCGGTGATCGCTATCGTTTTAACAAGTTTAATGCCAATGGCTATCCTCCGTCCGGTGGATTTAACTGGAGCCTATACAACGGTGGAACGATTCGCCTTTGGTTTCAGGTCTTTGCCTTTGGGGCGTTCCCTGCACACGTCGGAGGTTACGGTTATAGATATGCAAATGAGCCTAATATAGCCAGAGTAGTTTCTGCGGAGATAAATACAGGTGAATGTGCAATGGCTCTGGGCTTGATTAGGATGGTTACTCCTACTCAGGTTTCTGTTGCTTTTGGCGCAACTTTCCCTGATGGTTCTGCCGGAGGTCCACCGGCTACGTTTTCAACAGGACTTCGCCGTGCGGCCTTCGGAGATAATGGTCTGCGCGGATTTGCTTGGGAAACCATGGTGCTTGATATAGAGTTAATTTGTGGGCATGTCACAACAGTAGAGCTTACAAATCACTTTAACCCTTGTGATTGTGGTTTTGCATGTCAAGGCGCTGACGGTTGTCCTGATTGTCTGTGGCCGCCATGCGAAATATGTGGTTGTGATGTATGTGAATACCTCTGTGATCCATGTCCTGAGTGCGGCGATGCATGCCTCACATGTGATCCTTGCGATTGTGGTCGCATCACCTTTAGGTTCCCCGGACTGCAAGATATGATCATACAATATTGGACAGGCGCATGGCAGACTCTTGCCAATGGTCCATTCGATGATGCTGTTGTGTTTAGTGCATCCGGCGCAACTACTGTAAGAGCAGTTAGAGACGGACTAGTCTATTCTCGTGATATTACGGCGAATGGAACTTATGTCATTGATGCACCTGTAATACAACTGTATGTCAGAGGCGTGCCGGTTGGCGGCAACACCCTCGGTGTCGTAGGCGGCGGTTCTGGCAGCAATTGGGTGGACAATGGCGTTGCTGCTTATGTCTATCCGGATTATACCGTTTTCACCGTGTTTAACAACAGGACTTATGATGTTGTCTTAAACAGAGCCGGATTCTTCCCGCTGTCAAGAACATCATCTGAAGGATACGATGATGGTTATGCGTACCTGTATGTAGACCTGTCTGCATATATGGCGTATATAACAGTCCCGGCGGGTGTGTCGAATGTGCGTATGCAATCTAATGGTTGGATTATAAACCCAGCTCAAGCAGGTGATGTGATCTGGCTGCTTGTCGATTATCCCAATTATAGGGCTGCTACTGTAAGATTTGATTTTTGCTGTTTAGTGCAACATGAAGTTCCGTTTGTGCTTAATGGCGACAATCCACTTATTATTGCATGTGACTGCTGCGATGAAAATCCGGGCTTCCCATGTAATCTCTGTTCGGACTGCGGCGAATGCCTGGATTGCGGCGAGTGTCCGGAATTTGGATTTGCGATCTTTAGCAATGGTCCGGAAGGTTCTCCGTCTGCAAATAATCCAACGTTTACGGCAGAAGGCAGAATTCGTCTGTGGACGCAGTTTGATGGTACGGGTGTTCGTCTTCCGATTGAAGTGAGAGATACCATGACAGCCACCATACGCGGAAGCAACGAATGTGCTCTTGATCTTTTGCTCTTTAACACCCCGGTCTGGGTTGCCGGTGTAGGCAATACACCTACGTTTAACTTCTTTGATGTATTTAAGACTCAAGATTGGCAATTTATAGACATCACCATAACGGTTTGTGATTATGTCCATACTTTTGTATTGCATAATGGCAGCTTCTGTGTGTGTGATGAATGTCTGGATTGCGGTGAATGCGGCATTTGCAGCGAATGCTTAGACTTTAGTGTTGCGATTTTCAACAATGGTCCGGGAGGTTCATCGTCCACAGCCAATTCCGACTTGGCGGCAGCCGGTACAATTCGTATATGGCCGCAATTTGATGGCACAAGTACACTGATGCCGCTTGCCGTGGCAGATACCATAGTGGCGCTTGATCAAGACGGAGATAATGCGATCGGGTTTGTGACTGTAAACAGACAGTGGGTTGACGGTACAGGCTGGACAAACTCCTTTGTCAATATTGATGTAAACAAAAATGCGCCGTGGCAAACGATTACACTCACCATAACCGTGTGCGGTGAAGATTATGAAATATTGTTGGTCAACAGCAGATACTTTAGTCTTCATATCTTTAACAACGGTCCGGGTGGAACACAATATCCACGCCCCAATGAAAGCTTACAAAACGCCGGATTAATCCGCATGTGGACGCGGCTTATGAATGTAGGTGCTGATGTACCATATACAGCAATGACCGCTCTGGATCAAGATGGCAATGATGCAATGGATTTTATCACTGTCAATTATGTTGGTGGATTGGTTCGCTCTATTGATGCACGTAAATATATGCCATGGGAGACCATTACATTTTCCATGACAGTATATGGTCAAACTGTGACAGTGCTTCTGGTCAATGACCTGTTCCCGGGTTGGTTTGGTCTAAACATTTTTAACAATGGGCCTGAGGGCAGCCCAAGCACTCCTAATGTTAGTTTGGCAAATGCCGGTACAATCCGTATGTGGACTCAGTTTGATGGTGTCAATGCACCGATACCACGTTCGGCAACAAGCACTATGGTTGCGACAATTAGAGATACCGGGGCGTGTGCATTACATCTGATTCTTTTGCGTCCGATAACAGGCGATGCGATAACGATGATTGACGTAGACAAAAATGCCCATTGGGAATTTATTGATTTTAGCATCGTGGTGTTTAATCAGAGGGTTGACGTTGTCTTGCATAATCCGGATGACAATGGCGGCGGCGAGCCTTGCGAGTGTGATGTGTGCGACATCTGTGATGGTTGCTTAGATGAGAATTGTGACTGTGATGAGTGCACCCCTTGTGACTGTCCGGTTGTTGGTACTTGCGACTGTGACCTGTGCGACGTATGCGATGGTTGCTTAGATGAGAATTGTGAC
>WQVH01000018.1 GCA_009781695.1 Oscillospiraceae bacterium | reverse complement strand
TGGTCGCTCTGTTAATCGATGGTGAGCTCTCGTGGTAATAATTTTTGCGGTCATTCTCTATGCCAATTCATGCGGTCAGCGTGTCAGGCTCACTTGCGGTCAGCCAACGCGGCAAGCGACACGCTGCACTTACGGCTTTTGTTTTGTACCCATTGGCCTTTATTTGCTTTGCGACTTTTTTAGCCATATCTGTCATTGCGGTAAGCATTGTATTGCGGCTCTCAGAATATTCCGGTATGCCCTTAAAGACTTCTTGTGAAAATGCAGCACCCAAAACGATAACGGAAACACATTCAGGGAGTACATCAGTAGGCTTAAAGCCGTCCGGTGCCAAAATCAAATCTTTGGAAGCGGCTATTCCCACTACACTTGCTCCTGCATTTATGCCATATTCTTTTATCGTTTCGCTGGTTAGTCCGTTTGACATTTTATTGTTACCTTTGCTTTCAGCATTTTATTTGGTATCTTTTTTCAACAGAATACTTCTGAGATGTAATGCTATTGAAGTCTATAAAAGAGTAAAATTCTTGGGCGACATGATTTGAAGTAGCACTATCTTTTTCAGCGTCTAAGGCATCCTCCATTGTTTCCCAAGTCACCAAGTCTACCCATGTATCACCGTCAACAAGGACATCCCAAGAGATAAACCCTTTTTTCTTAGACAAGACTTCATTATTGCATTTTTCTGATGCAAGCAGAAAATCGGGTACAGATGCTCCCTCTATAAGTTTATAGGATATGAACCAGACAGCATTGGACATGATAATGATCCCCTTTCAAAAATTATTTTACATTTCGTTTCTTCAAGCATATCATACCATGGGTAATGTGACATCGGTATGTCCACTTTATAAATATTTTCTAAAATATTTTGTAATGAAATTACTCTTGTAAAATTCACATATATTGGTTACAATAAATGTGAGGTGATAACATATTATGGAACGTAAAATTGTTAGGCAGTTGAAAGCATGGAAAATCAGCTCCCGCCGAAACCCACTCATCATATCGGGCGCACGTCAGGTAGGTAAAACCTATTCTGCTTTGACATTTGGGAAAGAATTTTACAAAAACACGGTGTATTTCAATTTAGAAGATTCAATGGCAACAAAGGCTATATTTGAACGTGATCTGAATCCCGAACGCATTGTGCGTGAGTTGTCGGCGCTATCGGGTCAGAGTATTTTCCCCGGCGACACGTTAATCATCTTTGATGAAATACAATCCTGCGAAAGAGCATTAACATCACTTAAATATTTCTGTGAAAATGCGCCGGAATATCACATCATAGCGGCAGGCAGTTTGCTTGGTGTAGCCATGAACCGTGAAGCATATTCATTTCCTGTCGGTAAGGTTGATATGATTACGTTGTATCCGCTTGACTTTGAGGAGTTTCTTATGGCATCCGGTAATACTGCACTCCTTGGGCTTATTAGGGATGCGTATTCTGAGTTTAGCGAGATGTCTCTACATGACACAGCTTTAGATCTGTATAAAACATATCTTGTTGTCGGCGGTATGCCAAAAGCTGTTCTGGAGTATGTCAACACAAAGGATTTCAATTTTGTTTTAGCAGCACAAAAGAATATCAATGATGCTTACATTGCGGATATGGCAAAATACGCTACGCCACAGGAAACAACAAAGATCATGGCAGCGTGGGCAAGCATACCGGCGCAGTTATCAAAGGAAAATCGAAAGTTTCAATACAAGGTCATAAAATCCGGGGCAAGGGCTTATGAATATGAAACACCGCTTGACTGGCTAAGGTTTGCGGGTATCATTTATAAATGTGTCCGTGTGTCAGAAGGAAAAATGCCACTCACGGCTTATGCTGATAATGATTCGTTTAAGGTCTATATGATGGACACAGGGCTTCTTTGTTCCAAATTCGGCATTGCCGCCAATGTCGTGCGCAACAGCCCACCTTCTTTTGATGGCTTCAAAGGCGCACTTGCGGAAAACTATATTTGCCAATGTCTTGCAGCTAATGGGTTTTCTCCATTTTATTGGAGTAGCCCCGGCAAAGCGGAATTGGATTTTGTATTTCAGGATAGCCAGGGTAATATCATTCCGCTTGAAGGAAAGTCTGCCGACAACGTAAGGTCAAAGAGTTTGCGTCAGTATACATCATTATATACGCCTGAATATGCCGTTAGAGTATCCGCAAAAAACTTTGGCCATGAAAACGGAATTAAGAGCATACCTTTATACGCATTGTTCTGTTTAACGCCTTGAATCGGGTAGGAGGTCACCCATTAACCGAGTGACCTCCTACACTACTATTCATACGCATTAGCGCATGTCTTCCCATCTCAGTGTCTCCCCTAGGAAAATGTTTCTGACTTGATTCAGTGATAAGTCTTCTATGGCACTGCTCGGATGCACAATGACTGCAATGCCGTCAATGGCTATGGTCATGGGTGTCATGAATTCCAGTTCGCCTGATCTCAGGTCACGGCTGGACATGGCGATGTCTGCAAGTCCATCTCGCACTGCACTGATGCCATGGCCTGTGCCTGCGCCGTGCACATCTATGGTGACATTGGGGTTTATCTCACGGTAAGCTGCGCTGAGATATTGCATCAGAGCATATACGGAGGATGATCCGTTGACTACGATGGTGCCGGTCATGCCGCTTGGGGTATATTGTGGTGCGCCTTGCGGGGTAAATGGTACATAGCCTCTGTCTGAGACCACTTCTTGTCCTTGGGCGGAGAAGATGAAGTCTACAAAGTCTTGCGCAAGGGCTGTCAGTCCGGCTTCGGTATTTTTGCCGATGATAAATGGTCTTTGGATCGCATATGTGCCGTTGAGCATATTGTCGGCGGTAGGTAAAACGCCGTCTATGCTTAATACTTTGATTCGGCTGTCTCCCAGAGCCACGCCGGTTGAGGCGTAGCCTATGGCCAGCGGGTTTTCTGCTACGTTGGTCATCATGACGCTGGTGCCGGGTGCGACTACGGCTTCCATGGTGATGTTGTCGTTACCTTCTTGTGTGATATCGACGATCTCGACAAAGGCGCTGCGTGTTCCGCTGCCTTCTTCGCGGGTGATTACGGTTATGAGGCCTGTTGTGTGTGCTGCGTCTGTTGCGTCGCTTGATATATGGCTATTGTTGTCGTTACCGGTGACATATCCTCCGTCATTACCGTTGCCATTGCTGTTACAACCCGCTAACGACAATCCGATCACTGCTGTCATTGTCAGTCCGATGATGGACTTTGCATATCTTCTGCGCATTAAGTATTCCCTCCATTATTTTTACTTGACAAGATGAAGCATAATCGGCTTAGGTAAATGTCAGGTGTTCGTCACGTAAAATCTGAGTAAATTTTCGAAAACAGCTTGACATATATGAATATATTGCATTATTTAGAGCAGTGATGTATAATTCCCCTGTTTGGTGCACACCACTAAAGACGAGGTGTAAATGCGCCTTGCGACTTTATATGTGGAGAGGAAATTTACTATGCAAAATTCAAAATCAAACAGAAGAAAAGTGGTAGGTAAGATTATCGCATCCTTGGTTGTGCTCGTACTGGTGTTTAGCCTTGGTGCATCGCTGAATCCTGATTCTGCGCTGGCAAATGCTGCAAGAACAACTGTCACCGGAATCAGAGATGGAATCACAATCATCCTCAATGGCAACGCAATGGAGTTAACTCCTGAAAATCAAGCAGTAGTCATTGATGGACGCACATTTCTTCCTGTCAGAGCAATAGCTGATGGTCTTGGTCTTGATGTTCAGTGGGATCCGAACACCCAAACCGTAACTATTAATGATGATACCAGTGGCGGCGCTGCTGCAACGCCGCCTGTAACAACGCCTGTTCCTCCGATTGGAACACTTCCTATGTCACTATTAGATGCCGGACAATGGACATTAGGGGGGCGTTGGGAGACCGTTCAAGGCGCCGCTAATCTTCCTCATGGTGCAACTATTGGACTTAGAGGTGGAACAGTTGGCGCAGGAGCCGGAACGAACAATAGGACATTTCGTCTGGATGAGTCTTTTGAGTTTTTAGAGTTCACTTTGGCCGCGAGTACGGGTGATGGCCGTGATAATCAATCTGCAAATGTTGCAATCCAAAACGCAGACACGGGTGCTGTGTTATTCGAACGCGTTATAGAGGCAGGAGAAGTGGTCGAAGATATTTCTGTGGAGCTATTTGGTGCGACAAATATAAGTTTTAGAACTAATCGTGGCACGGGTGGATTTGGCGGTTCCGGCAACTATGTTTTTGTGCTCACGCCAACTGTCAGATAGGCGATAATCTCGCACATCAATTTCCAAAAACAGTCAAGGTGAAAATCACTTTGACTGTTTTTTTGCCTTTGTGTTTATTGACCCGAAATCGAGTTTGCAGACAAGCGGAGACACCGCAAAGTCGGTCGTTTAACGCTCAATATCCACAGAACCACAAATAATGTCTGTCACTTCCCAAAGCGTATCCTCATCAACCATTTCGACTACTCTATACGTTCTCACTCTGATGTCAACGGCCTTTATCTGGTCGCACATCACAAAGCCTGTCGTTGTCAATCCCTCTAGCTTAACGTGCAATGGGCTATTGCGGTCGGTGTTTGTGATTGGGCAAACGATTACCATGTTGCTTGCCTTTGAAAAGGACATATTATTAACCACCAAAACAGGGCGATACCCTGCTTGTTCATGCCCCTTTGTCGGATCCAAGTCAAGCTTTAATATATCCCCTTGCTTTATCATACTTCATCACCAATGGGCTCTGCCTCAATCCACGCTTTGTCTTCATCGCTCAACTCGTAGGGCTGACCGTTCCAGTCTCCCAAGCGCTTTGCAAGGGGTATATGCTCCCTTTTTTTTCTTGGTTTTACAATTACTATCTTGCCTTGTTCTGCCAAAATTTGAACCTGCTCATTCTCCTGTATGCTTGCAGTTTCAAGTATGGCTTTAGGCAAGCGTATGGCTTGGCTGTTGCCCCATTTTTGAATAGTTGTAAGCATTTCATCAGCCCCTTCCACACCCAGTGTATACAATGTAGATACGAATGTCAACGATAAGTTTTGCCAAACTCATGGATCCATCTCTGCATTTCAATCCACGCCCCCCATACAGGGCATATGCGTACAATTAAGCAACCTTTAACGAAAAAGCCAAAGCAGAAGGCAAACGTTTTCGTTTTGAGTTAGCGCAATAGGTTGTCAAAAGATGCAGATTATCGCTCAAGGCTATGAAGTTGAGTGAATATAGAATTGAAAAAGCAACGTACTCCAAGACAATCCGTCATGGGCTTTGCTATGCAAAACTCTGCCTGATGCGGTGAGATAATTTTCTTGCCATAATTGTTCGACATGGATTAAAACCCGTTTTTATAAGGCAATGGGCGAGCCGGAAACTGTGGGAATTTCAATTTCGTAATCACTTTAGTGTGTTGCCATCCCAAATTTACTACATGTACGGATAAGCGCCTCGCCCCCCAACCTCCCACTCAACGAGCTCAACAATCTCCCTCGGAGCAAAAGTGAACATGCCTGTGCGTCTATCAGACAAACCCTTACATATTTTTGAATTATAAAATTTTTCAAAAGCCTCTTCATACGACCAACTATTGCGCTCCGCCAGAGCATCAATAACCATTCTGACCAAAGAAGTATCGTTTAGCATAACTCAACCCTCCACTATGTAGCTTTTTACAAACTCAAGCGCATTGATCGCCTTTGGAGAAGCAATACAGTACTGATCATTTGGCTTTGAAAATTGCAATTGATTCAAGAAAAATCGCTTGCCATCCGAATCTAGCCGACCTTTAGAAAGTAGCCTCATATAATCGTCAACCACAGCCGCAACGTCATCATCAGCAACGTTGCCAAAAATCACATCGAACTTGCTTTCAGTCATTGGCTTTAACAACGCCCTATTGCTAACAACAAAGTCAAGCCATTCTTCTGAGTATCCATCGAATATGCGTATGCTCAAATCTGTGCTGTCCAAATCAAAGTTGTAGACAGAGACTATGGGCTTGGGGTCTGCGACAGTTTGAATTAATTGGGCCATAGCGAAACGCCGCTGAGCCCATTTTTCTGACTGTGATTTCAAGCCTGTGACATAAAAACCACTACCAAAATCCAAATTAAATCTGCCATAGTTTAAATCCGGAATTTTGATTTCAGTGTAGGAGCCATGATAAAGCAGCATATCACAAAACTCCTTTAACCGTCAGAATTTCTCGGATCTCATCTATAATGGCATTTGCGCCAACCGAATGAGTGGTATCATAATTTTGAATATATAACTCCCACACGCCCTGTTCGTTGAGCACATTGTAAGCAAGCGATTTGCTGCCGTCAAAAAACTCACTGGCAACTAATTCTATTACCCACACCATATATTCCATAATTTCTGTGTTCATATTCTGTGTATCCATGATTAAAAGCCTTTCAGACAAATGTGCCAATCACCAAAATCATCAATTTGTATTATTATACGATGCCACCTTGAATCTTGCAAGGAGAATGCATGTTTGGGAATCTACGTTTGGGTTTACCCCATTATTGTGCAGGGGCGACATCGTATTTCTGCCTATTTTATTAGCCGAAATACAAAAGCACTCCCTCTTGCGCAATCCTACCACCCTTGATATCCGACTCCGGAACGTTAGCGCTCTGAGTCCGGAAGACTGATTGCCTGTACCTTGCTTAAAACTTTCGTAAGTGTAGCTGGTGATGCTTTTTCTATAAATTTATAATTTCGTGTAGTTATATCTAGCACTTTTACCTGTTCGCACATTATGAAGCCTGTCGTTTGCGTATTGCGGTCAAGCGGCACATGAAGCAAATTTGTTCTGCTTGTGTTTGTAATCGGACAGACCATAGCTAACTTGCTTCCTGTTAATAAATGAAAATCGCTATTACTAACGACAATAACTGGCCTGCGCCCTTTTTGCTCGTGTCCAGATTGAGGGTCTAAATCCAACCATGCGACATCACCCTGGGTTATCATATTTCCTCACTCCCACTCCGGCCAAATTCAACATAATTAGAGGCATCATAAGGATTTGCTTGCGCATAATCCTCTAGGCTAAGCCCTGTCTCTGCTAAAGCCATTTCACGAAAAGTGGTTACTTTAAGTGACTTTTCTATCGTAATCATATTGCCTCGAACTTCCACCTTTACAGTATCGTTATTTTCAATACCTAGTTTTTGCAAATAAGGCTTGGGCAGTCTTACTGCTGACGAATTGCCCCATTTTGACACGACCACTTCCATTGATATCAACTCCCCCACATAACTTATGTATATTGTATATCCTGTATATACAATATGTCAAGATATTTCCTCTACACAGCAACCCAATATTCATTAAATCCATGCGTATAATATGCAGCAATAAAGCGAATAACATGCAAAAACGAATAGGCGAACACATTCAAAAACAGCATTCTATAACAAAGATGCACAAGAAAACGATATTAACAGCATATAATTTCCCGAAATATAACATATTGCATAAATATGCAATATCTGGTATAGTATCCTAAATCGTGGAGGAAGAGTGCATGAAACCAAAAATTTTCATCGACGGCCGGGAAGGTACAACCGGCTTACAAATTCTCGACCGGCTCACAAGCAGAAACGACATATCACTGCTACACATAGATGAGTCGAAAAGAAAAGACAAAGCCGAAAGACAAAAACTGATAAACGCAGCGGACTTAGTCTTCCTCTGCTTGCCGGACGAGGCAGCACGTGAATCAGTTGCGCTTATAGAAAACGAAACCACACGAATCATTGATGCATCCACTGCCCACAGGACAAATCCGGACTGGATATATGGATTTCCCGAGCTATCAAACCAACGAGAAAAGATCGCAACCGCAAAACGGGTATCAAACCCCGGATGCCATTCGACCGGAATCATCTCTGCGATAAAACCACTTATCGAACACTCAATACTACCGCTCGAATATCCGCTGACATGCATATCACTCACAGGATACTCCGGCGGCGGCAAGTCAATGATTCAGGCCTATGAAAAAGAAAAAACGCCGCAAATGTATGCACCGAGGATGTACGGACTGGATCTAAATCACAAACACATTCCTGAAATAATGGCCATGACCGGCCTCAAGAAAAGACCTATATTTTGCCCGATTGTAGACGACTATTATGCAGGTATCGCCGCAACAATAACCCTACACAATGCACATCTGAGCGGCAGACCCTCTGCGCAAGGCATACACAAAATATTGACCGATTACTATGCAAAAGAACGATTCGTTATAGTTGCCCCGGAGCTTGGAAGCGGAATGCTTGAAAGCAATTGGGGCGTGGGCACTAATACATTAGAATTGACCGTGAGTGGGAACGAGGCACAAACGGTCATTACCGCCAGATTTGACAATCTGGGAAAAGGCGCATCAGGCGCAGCGATTCAAAATATGAACATCATGCTTGGATTTAACGAGGAAGAAGGACTACTGATATGAAATTTATTGAAGGTGGAGTGTGCGCCCCGAAAGGATTCAAAGCTGCGGGACTGCATGTTGGAGTCAAAACCACGAATGTCAACAAAAAAGACCTGGCGCTGATTGTCTCAGACAATGAATGCAATGCAGCGGCTGTATATACAAAAAATGTTGTAAAAGCCGCACCGCTTAATGTCACCAAAGAAAATTTGAAAAACGGCAAAGCGCAAGCGATATTTGCAAACAGCGGAAATGCCAATGCCTGTGCGCCCAACGGCGAAGAAAATGCAAAGCGCATGTGTCAGAGCATTGCTAAAGCACTCGGTATAAACGAAACTGAAATCGTAGTGGCTTCAACCGGCGTGATTGGTCAGGAACTGCCCATCACCGTGATAGAAGATGCTGCAGCCAAACTATACACACAACTATCCTACGAAGGCTCAAATGACGCAGCCGCAGCCATTATGACCACCGATCTCGCCACGAAAGAGCTTGCAATTGAATTCGAAATAGATGGTAAGCTGATTAAAATCGGAGGCATTGCCAAGGGCAGCGGAATGATTCATCCGAATATGGGTACGATGCTCGCATTTTTGACCACCGACTGTGCCATAAGTCATGAACTGATGCAAAAAGCGCTTATAGGCGCGACAAACATAAGTTTTAACAGGGTTTCGGTCGATGGCGACTCATCGACAAACGACATGCTCACCCTGCTTGCAAATGGTCTGGCGAAAAACGATGAAATAACAGAAACTAACGATGCATATCACATATTTACAAACGCACTGAACACCTTATGTATCGAGTTTGCAAAGATGATCGCCGCTGATGGAGAGGGCGCAACCCATCTAATCACATGCCATGTGCAAGGCACAAAAGATGAAGCGGATGCTGAGAAGATATCAAAGTCAGTCATATCTTCATCGCTGGTTAAGTCCGCGATGTTCGGCGCTGATGCAAATTGGGGCAGAGTGCTGTGCGCCATGGGATACTCCGGCGTAAACTTCGATCCTGAGGACGTCGATGTTTTCTTCGAGTCACGCATGGGGAACATTGCTGTCTGCAAAAATGGCCGGGGTCTTTTATTCGATGAGGATCAGGCGAAAAAAATTCTCTCCGAGCGCAATATTTCGATCAATATCACCCTTTCAATAGGGACTGCACAGTGCACCTGTTGGGGTTGCGACCTCACTTATGACTATGTGCGCATCAACGGAGACTACCGTTCGTAAAACAGAAAATAAGGAACTAAAAAGTGAGGAAACCCCAATGCCAAACGGTAATCATATACGCGTACAGACTCTGGTTGAGGCGCTACCATATATTCAAAAATTCACCGGCAAGGTCGTTGTCATAAAATATGGCGGCAATGCCATGATCAGCTCTGAGCTCTTCGAAGCGGTCATCGAGGATATCATCATGCTTCAACTTGTCGGAATCCATGCGGTGCTTGTCCATGGCGGCGGGCCTGAAATCAATGAAATGCTTGATCGGCTCGGTATCGAGTCACGTTTTGTCAACGGACTTCGATACACGGATATTGAGACCATGAGCATTGTGCAAGGCATATTGTGCGGCAAAGTCAATAAGGATTTGGTTTCAACTATAGCCCGAAAAGGTGGGAGTGCCATTGGCCTGTGCGGATTGGACGGAAAATTATTCCAAGCAAAGAAAATGGACAAAGGCGATGGCGAAGATTATGGTTATGTCGGAGACATCGTGAATGTAAACCCCGGTGTTGTGCTGCAAGCGATTGCCGACGGTCATATCCCGGTTGTCGCCACAGTGGCTTATGGTATTGACGAAGACACCTCATACAATGTCAACGCCGACACTGCCGCTGCGCAACTCGCCGTTGCCCTAAATGCCGAAAAACTGATCCTGCTCACAAATACACGCGGTGTATTACGTGAAAAGGATTCGGACGAGACGCTCATTCAGGTGATTAAGACAGAAGAGATTGAACCGCTTAAAGCGGAAGGCATCGTTGTCGATGGCATGATACCCAAGGTGGAGTGTTGTGTCAGCGCAGTTGCCGGAGGTGTAAAGCGGGCGCATATATTAGATGGACGCATACCGCACTCGATTCTCATTGAAATGCTCACGGATGAAGGTGCCGGAACGATGATACATTAACGATCACAAGGGGCGCGGGCTTCATGTCCACGCTATATAAAGGAGGCGCACATGACCAGTAATGAAATAAAGACGCTCGACAAACAACATGTCATGCAAACATATGGACGCTTCGATGCCGTAATAGAGCGCGGCGAGGGCGCAACACTCTACAGTCCTGAAGGTAAAGTGTATATAGACTTTACCAGTGGCATCGGCGTCAACTCCATAGGCTACGGCAATAAAAAATGGGTCGAAGCGATCACAAATCAAGCCATGAAACTACAACACATTTCCAATCTATATTGTTCACAGCCCTATGCCGAACTGGCGAAGCAGCTCACCATGCGCACCGGGATGAGTAATGTCTTTTTTTCAAACGCAGGCGGCGAAGCGAATGAAGGCATGATAAAACTCGCAAGAAAATATTCTTTTGACAAATATGGCAAAGGCCGGAGCACCATCATCACTCTTGTTCAAAGTTTCCATGGCAGAACGATAACTACCCTCGCTGCCACGGGGCAAGATGTGTTTCACAATTACTTTTTTCCGTTTACAGAGGGCTTTAAGCATGTCACCGCAAATGACCTATCGGCACTGGATGCGCAACTGACGGATGATGTTTGTGCCATTATGATCGAGCTGATCCAAGGCGAAGGCGGCGTGCTCCCGCTCTGTCAGGACTATGTACAGGCTGTCGCCAAAATCTGCAACGCAAAAGACATCTTGCTATTGGTGGATGAAATTCAAACAGGTGTGGGCAGAACCGGAACATTATTCGCTTTTGAGCAATATGGGATCATGCCCGATGTCATCAGTTTCGCAAAAGGCATCGCCGGAGGCTTGCCAATGGGTGGCATTATAGCAGGTGGAAAATGCTCCGCAGTGCTCACGCCCGGAACTCATGCAACGACTTTTGGCGGAAATCCTGTTGCGGCGGCAGGCGCGCTCGAAGTGTTGCGTCAACTTGATGAGGAGGCCTTAAAAGAAGTCTCCAAAAAGGGCGCATACATCACCGAAACAATAAAAAGCTGGAATAAGCCCACCGTGGGTGAGATTCGCGGCAAAGGGTTAATGATCGGTATATCCCTCAACAATTTAGTACCTAAAGATATTGCTGCGGCCTGTATCGAAGAGGGCTTGCTCATCATCACTGCCGGTACGGATGCACTGAGAATGCTCCCACCCCTGACCATCACATATGATGAAATCGACAAAGGCCTTGCGATTTTGAAAGGAATGATATAATCATGAAAAAAGACCTGCTGAACCTGCTCGACTTACCCTCAGATGATATCACTTTGATTCTGGACACTGCGGACATGCTCAAGTCTGAACAGAAGTCCGATAAAAAACATGATTTCCCATCCGGCAAAACTCTCGCGATGATATTTGCAAAAAGCTCAACACGTACACGTGTCTCTTTCGAAGTAGGTATCTTCCAACTCGGAGGGCAGGGCATATTCCTGTCCAATGCCGACAGTCAACTCGGCAGAGGTGAGCCTATTGCAGACACCGCTCGTGTGCTCAGCCGTTATTGTGACTGTATTATGATCCGTACATTCGATCAATCGGAAGTCGAAGCGCTTGCCGAACATGCGACCATTCCGGTCATTAATGGACTGACTGACTTCGAACATCCCTGCCAAGTGCTTGCGGACATCATGACCATCAGAGAACACAAAGGACAGCTCGAAGGGCTGAAAGCCTGTTGGATTGGTGATGGCAACAACGTTGCAAACTCTATGATTGTCGGATGTCTGAAATGCGGTATGGACGTATCCGTTGCATGTCCTGAAGGGTATAGACCGGACAAACAGATTCTGGATTTTGCACATTCGGCAACAACCGGCAAATTTGAACTCACAGACAAGCCGGAAATTGCAGCCCAAGGCGCAGATGTCATATTCACGGACGTATGGGCCTCAATGGGACAAGAAAGCGAGACACAAAAGCGCCAAAAAGCGTTTACCGGATACCAAGTGAACGATGAAATCATGGCGCTAGCGAATCCCGGATGCATGATTCAGCACTGCCTACCGGCACACAAAGGCGAGGAAATCACTGAAAAAGTCTTCGAAGCACACGCACAGGAGATATTTGACGAGGCAGAGAATCGTCTGCATGTCCAAAAAGCGATTATGTATCTGCTGATGAAAAATAAATAGGTGCTTATAAACAGCCCCCCATCTTGACATCAATAGTATAGCATTATAAAATGTGAGCGATGAAAACAGCCAACACTTGGTACTTCATTTTTGTGCACTTATTTCAAAAATGGAGTACTCTCCGCGGATAAAGAAAGGGTTGTGAAATTGAACATTTTAGTCATAAACACAGGAAGCTCCTCCCTTAAGTACCAACTCTTTGACATGCGCTCCGAAAAAATACTTGCAAAAGGAAACTGTGAACGCATCGGCATTGACGGTTATGTAAAGCACGAACCATCAAATGGCAAACCCATATTAAAAGATGAGATATCAATGCCATCGCACTCAGAAGCACTAAACATAGTCATACAGACACTAACAAGTGAAAAATACGGAGTCATAAACAGCCTGAAAGAAATACATGCAATCGGACACCGTGTTGTACATGGCGGGAAAAAGTTTTCATCAAGCGTATTGATTGACGATGAAGTGATGAAAGGAATAGTGGACTGCGCAAAGCTAGCGCCGCTGCACATTCCTGCGAATTTGATGGGCATTTACGCCTGTCAAAAAACAATACCTGATGTGCCCCACGTTGCGGTATTCGACACAGCATTTCACCTATCCATTCCCAATTACGCCCACGTATATCCGATCCCATACAAATACTATGAAAAATATGACATCAGACGTTACGGATTTCACGGAACATCACACAGATATGTATCCTCAAAAGCGATAGAGTTTTTAAAAGACAAGCCGGGCGGACTGCGCATAGTCACATGCCATCTGGGTAACGGCGCTTCACTAGCGGCTATAAGTGACGGCAAAAGTGTGGACACGACCATGGGCGCAACACCACTGGAAGGCCTACCTATGGGCACACGCTCAGGCACAATTGACCCGGCTCTTGTTTATGTGATCTCTGAAATAGAAGGAAGCTTACCGCTGAGTGAGACGCTTGAAATTTTAAATAAAAAATCAGGCGTTTTAGGCATTTCAGGCGTGTCGTCTGATTTTAGAGATATTATGAATATGGCGGAGTTTGATCTTGATGAAGATCGGGCTGTCGGCGAGGTCGAAGACATCAAAGATGTTGAAAGGGCGCGGCTTGCACTGAGCGCGTTTAAGTATCAGGTGGCAAAATTCATAGGTGCTTACATTGTTGCGTTGGGCGGCGTTGATGCGATTGTCTTTACTGCCGGTGTCGGGGAGAACTCACCGCCGATACGCAGAGGTATATGTGAATGGCTCTGCGGATTTGGTATTTATCTTGACGAAGATAAAAATGGTCATGCTGAAAATGATAAAATAACAGATATCACCAAGGCCGGATCGTCTGCGTCTGTGCTTGTGATCCCCACCAATGAGGAGCTGGTTATCGCTCGTGATACGATGGAGATCGTTAAGAATATTTCTTAAATTGCCGGGAGTCGAAGCCTCATCGGTTTTATTACCGGAGCGAAGTTAAATATGCCCATTGGAGGTCATCCACTCTGCCGTCTTCACTGCGTCGATGACCTCTAGGGTGAAAGTAATCTCGGGTGATGTGTTTTGCACAGTGCGGATGACGGCATTGACATCAATGATACCGTCACCGGGCGCATTGTGCGTATCCTTTCGTCCATCGTTGTTGTGCAAGTGGGCATGACCCAGATGTGGGCGCATTTGCTCTGCCCACGCTGTGATCGGAATGTCTGTTCCGACAATCGCAGCATGACCCACATCAAGACACAATTTAAATCGTTTGTCATCGACTTTGGATGCGATTTCTATGAGCATATCCGGACGATCTTCAAGCACGTTTTCCAGATAGAGCTTAAATCCTTCAGGTTTGTCGGCTAAAAATTCCCGCCAAAAAATGACTGATTTTTCCACAAACCATTCCGGGAAATAGATCAGCGGGACAAATCCTGAGTGTGCAACCATCTGGTGTATGCCATAGCCGTTCATGATGTCATATGCTTGGGCGTAGCGTCTTTTTGCAACGGCAACAATCAGCGGGTCGATGGCTGCGGGGCAAAGTTCGTTAAATGGCGCATGAAATACACAGTGTTTCACGCCATGCATTTTTTCACGGACGATCCGGTCATTGGATTCAAATCCGTATGCAAGTCCGTGCGCTCCATGGGCTGATTCATCTGATGCTTCCGTTGCTTCTGTGCTTACGCCCGGATCCATATTGTATGCGCTGCAAAACTCTGCAATTTCCAGGCCCAGTCCGTACTTTCGGGCGATATTTTCAGCGTCTTGGGCAATTGTCGAAATATAAAATGGACTATTGGTATTAATCATTTATTAAAATGCCTCCGAATTGATTAAGATAAACTCAAGTGCATATCAAGACGCTTGTTGGCAAGCGAAATAGAAAACCGGGGAATGATCGCCCGGTGAGTGCATCGCACAAGTTTTAACAGTATGCCAATTATATACAGCGCATTAAATATAACACAACCCGACTAAAACTTCTACAGATCGGAGCAATATATGAACGATAAGCAAACTTTTGAATCAAATGAAGCGCAAGCGTTGCTAAATAACAAAAAGAGACGCCGAAGAATAATAGCACGCTGTAGCATCATCGTAGCAATCGCAATAGTAGTTATCATTGTCGGCAGTATGCTCATATTAGAGCACCCGCACTTGCGTACAAACTACACTGGCAACAGTGCACTCACACGGCAAGACACTGATGGAAGTGCTTTGTTTACGTCGTACGCAGGGCCGATTTTACCTATGTCTGCTCTAGGTGACACCTCTACGCTGACCACCCAAAGAGAGTTGACTTTCGATTTTAGCGGGTTTGAAAATGAATCTGACCGCATATATGACTCCACATTTTATTTCGGAGACATTCGCGTCACTGATCGCTATATTTTGACAAATCCCACCGCAAGTGACCAAACTGTTCAACTCATTTACCCATTTGTAGGCAACTTTCGTGAACTCGGCAGACTGCGTCCAAGTGTCATTTCAGATGGAGATGCGCTCGACACGGTGCTTATTTCCGGCGCATATAGCGGTGGATTCACCGGTGCGGGTGGCGATGATGACCGTGCGATGAACCTTAGGTTTCCGGAAACATGGCATAGCTATGTGGAGCTGCTTGCCGATGGCACGTATTTACAGCGTGCGTTGGGTAATGCTCCGGTACTTGATCAGCCGGTGATCGTTTACACATTTACAAATCTACAAGCCGATCACAGTGCGTCAATAAATCCATCACTGGCGGTATCGTTTCAGCTTGATTTTAGTGAAACGACTGTACTTTCCTATGGCTTTCATGCCGCAACATTTGACCCGGAAAACAACTTCATGAGGCAGGGTTTTTCTATACCCAGAGAAAATAATCATCATCACGGCAGGGTGTTTAAGCTCATCGTGGTTGGCAACGATATAACAGATATCGCCGTGCAGGGGTACGCAAATGCCGGATGGCATCCGGGCGAAGAACGCACAGATATATCGGCAGATATGAGACGATACGAAGCCGTGCTTGGAGATGTTTTGGTCGAATTGATTGATGCATTCATTGAAATGGCTTTTCCGAGTCTCGGCGTTGAGGCAAGTGTTTCTTGCGACCGTATGGATGCGATGTTATTTCGGGCAGTTGCCGAGCTGCTCAAAGACCATGGTGTGCTTTCTGACCACGTCGCTGCGCGATATGAGACAGGATGGCTTGAAGATATGATTCATGAGGTATATGTTATGAGCAGGGTGTTTTATTTGATGGCAGAGGTCACAGTACCTGCCGGAGAAAGCGTAGAAATACTCGCAGAAAGAATTAAGCCGGCAAGCTTCGATTTTTTTGTTAAAGGGTTGCATAACTCAAGGGTATTGGGCTACGATATGATGACATCGCTGGGCAGTGCCCTTACATTCGACGCCATATCAGCAAGTATTACCGGGACAGAAAGCGTAGAGGTTGTCAATCAAAACTTCGGCTTCGATCCCGATAATGAGGTCATAAAAGTAACGCTCACCACTGACATGCCGCGTTACTTCCTCGAAGTGCGCTTTCGGTGAAGATATTATAGAAACGGAGAAAAACAAATATGTATACAGCAGCAGTTATTACAGTGAGTGACAAGGGTTCGACCGGAGAACGTGAAGATCTCGGAGGCCCGGCAGTGAGCGCAATGCTCGAAGATGCAGGGTATGACGTTGTTTATAATACGATCATTCCTGATGAGCAAAATTTCATTGAGCAGGAGCTTATCAAATGTGCAGATGCACTGGATATCGCGCTTGTCGCAACGACGGGTGGAACAGGATTTGCGCTGAGAGATGTCACACCGGAGGCGACAATCGCAGTCTGCAACCGCCTCACACCCGGAATCCCCGAAGCAATGAGGGCAGAAAGCTTGAAGATAACCAATCGCGCAATTTTGGCACGCCAACAGGCAGGGATCAGGGGTAAGACCCTTATAATCAATCTGCCCGGAAGTCCAAAGGCAGCAAAAGAAAATTTAGGTGCAGTCTTGCCCGCTCTGGAGCATGGTTTAGAGATGTTGCGCGGTGCAAAAAGAGATTGTGCAGTTTAGGGAGAAAAACACTAGCAGGAGGACAATGCGCCCGATAAAATCGATGGGCGTTCGACTCTTAAAGACATTGGTCTATATCGCAAGGGTTTTTCGTTCAGATATTGGTCTAAGAATAGTTAACTGGTAATGCACATCAAAAATTTTTAGGAGGGCATACTATTATGTCAAATGTTGTTTTCTTCAATTCGTACAAGCTGAAAAAAGGAACTTCTGTGCCGGATTTTTTACTTATTGTGCAGGTGTAAAAACGTTTTTGCAAATATGAAGTCAAAAAAATTTTCATAGAAGAGGAACGGTGATGCTTATGGAATAAGGTAGTGGCAGCGATATTTAAACCTTGCGGAAAACCAATATAAAAAATTTGAGAGGAATGAATGATGTGTTGAAAAGGATTGTAGGTATCAGCTTGGTTTTTTTCGCAATTATTGCTGTTATTGCATGCGGCGTTGCTGATGAAAATTTACCTGCTTCAAACAGTGGATGTAGTATTGAATCAAAACCCAATTCCGATGCGAATGTTTCAGAGACCATACCAGTTTCTTTAGAAACCAAAAAATATTTCGGAGATGTGGGAATTCGGGTAGAGATCGCATACATAGCTGTTTACGACAATATAGTCGATATACATTTTATCATCGAAGACATGATTGGCGGACAGTTTGGTGAAGAGGTCCAACTACATTACTCACTTATACATCAGGGTTTTGGATTAGGGCTAACAAGCGATCAATCGAGTGGGATTGTTCAAAAGGGTGACGGAAGCCTTTTTGAAATACATAGCCGTACAGTTTTTAGAAACCCAATTGAATCGGGGGAACTGACGCTAGAAATACACTTTATAGTGAGCAGCCATACGCTAATCCAAGATGTGATAGCTATTGACTTTGATGAGCTCCAACCGCAGACTCCGTACAGCTTCATAGAGGGGATTCCTATTTTGCGACCGAATTTACAAGATATCGAAATTGGTTTTTGTAGATATGATGACGAGAGCCAAGGACTGAGCTTATCCAGCATTGGTGTGATTGACGAAAGAATTCATATCCAAGAGCTGAGAAGGGCATTGCCACAAGATTCATTTATAGCTGCGGCGTTTAAACAATTCAAAGTGATCAGCCCTAATGGTGAAGTCGTAAGGCCTATTTCAGATGGTGTTCGTTTTAAGATTAATGAAAGCGGTGAAATTGAAGAAATTTCTGACCTATTTGCAATGACTTTGTTTTATGATGAGTACATTGAGAACATCTTCGATGTAGATAAGGAACGAATTGCGGAGTACAATCTTGTGGCAAACTTGCAAGTAATAAATTGGATAAATTTAGATTGGGAAATTGTGTTTGATGTTTTTGATCTGATTTCATGATTATGTGTCTTGTCATCCACTTTTGCGTACTGCTCACTTCATCATATCTCTTTAGGTTTATTCCTATGGAAATTATCTAAATTCCACAGAATTCTATTGGTGGATTTTTGCATAGGTTTCAAGCTGTTTACATTGTGACACGGAATTGAGTTTGCCGACACATAGAATATCAAGTATAATAAAAACAAATACTAAGAAAATGCTCACATTGAAAAGCGGCTCTCTTTGTAGTATAGTGATCTTGAATTATTCACACAACAGATAAAATGGTAATGAACTATCACAAAATTGGTCGCACAACAGGAGGTAATACAATGCGGAAGCTAAGATTGTATCTCGATACGTCAGTTATCAGTCATTTATTTGCCGATGACACGCCTGAGAAAATGCGACATACAGACCGCTTATGGAATGAGTTGATCGCCGGAAAATATGATGTTTACATTTCGCCTGTGGTACTCGCGGAAATAAAAAGATGCACAGAGCCAAAGCAAAGTCAAATGTTTGAAAAACTAAGCCAAATAGCACTTCAAGTTTTGGCTGAAACCAAAGAGGTAAAGGACTTGGCATACGAATACCTCAAAAGCGGAGTGCTAAATGAAAAAAGCAGAGATGACTGTGAACACATTGCTTTTGCAGTAATATCAAATTGTGATGCCATTGTGTCATGGAATTTTAAGCACCTTGTCAATTTCAAGACAATTGATAAAGTCAGGATTGTAAACACGATTCAACGCTACAAGGAAATTGGAATTATATCGCCGACTATGTTAATAGAGGAGGTAGACTAAAATGTTTGAAAGCAAAGCCATGCTTGAAATCCGGGAAATTAGGGATGAAAATTCAGAACGGCACTTAAAAATGACAGATGAAGAAATCTCAAAAGAATACGAAGAAACAACAAAATGGTTTGTTGAAGAAATGGCAAAATGGGGAAAAGAAGTTGAGGTTGTACCAGCAGGAAACCGAACTACTAAAACCGCATAGCCCTAACCGCAAAAGCGGGTACTCCCCAAACAGAGGATGCCCGCTTTTTCTATCCAAAAATCAAAAAGAGAATTTATACTATGCCGTTGCGCACAGAAAGATTGCGGCAGACAGATCACATCCCCCAAAAATCACCGCACGCTAAACAGCAAATCTCCATAAGTCGGAAATGGCCAATGTTTGCGTGAAACCAACAGCTCCAGTTCGTCAGCAAGTTCCCGCAATTGCGCCATATTCGGCAAGACAATATCCCTATATACACGCGCCTTGTCCAAAGAATTTTGAGTATCCTCAACAACCGACAAAGCACCATACAACTCAGCGACCTTCTGATGAAGCGCCGCCGAAATCTCAGACAAACGCAGCACCGTATCCCGCTCATAAGTACAATCAGCCTCAGGCAAAAACTGAGACTTATTCAGCGCCACAGCGCTCAGCTCCCCGGCACACTGTGCCGCAACAAACAGAATGTTCTTTTTAACAAGCTTATACATCGTCACCGCCTCGATATTGCATAACTTGCAATAATTTTCGAGGCTTGTCTCATATCTGGAAAGTAGCTCTGTATGCGAAAAAACCTTATGCTGCGCATAGAGGGCTACATTCTTATCAATGAGCATATAGGGCAACGCATCAGGCGTGGCCGGTAGGTTGAGCAGTCCACGCGACCGAGCCTCGCTGACCCACTCATCATCATAACCATTGCCATTAAATATAATCCGCTTATGCTCCTTGATCGTCCGCTTAATCAGCGCCGAAGCAGCGGCGGGAAAATCTAAAGCCCCCTCAAGCTCATCAGCGAATAAACGCAGAGACTCAGCGACAGTCGTATTGATGACAATATTAGCCTTAGCAATCGACATATTCGAGCCAACCATTCTAAACTCGAACTTATTACCGGTAAAAGCAAATGGAGAAGTCCTATTTCGATCGGTTGTATCCTTAGGAATACCGGGGAGCACCTTTGCTCCGAACTTCATCTGCTCATCCTTACTGCCCGCATCATACTGAGCGCCGTTTTCAATGGCCTCAAGCATGGACATAAGCTCATCTCCAATATACACAGACAAGATAGCAGGTGGCGCTTCGTGTCCCCCCAAGCGACAATCGTTGCCTGCGCTTGCAACTGAAATCCTCAACAAATCTTGATAGTCGTCCACTGCTTTTATGACCGCAATCAAAAATAGCAGAAATTGCGCATTTTCATGAGGACTTAGACCCGGCTCAAGTAAATTGATGCCGGTGCTTGTGGCAAGAGACCAATTGTTGTGCTTGCCGCTTCCATTGATGCCTTCGAAGGGTTTTTCGTGTAATGCGCAAATCATGCCATGTTCTTTGGCGATGCTCTGCATGATCTCCATAATCAGCTGATTGTGATCTGTGGCGATATTGGTTGTTGTGTACATGGCAGCAAGTTCATGTTGCCCCGGTGCAGATTCATTATGCTCTGTCTGTACAGGAACACCGAGCGCCCAAAGCTCCTTATTCAGATCATTCATAAATGCCGACACACGCGGCTTTATTGCGCCATAATACTGATCATTGAGCTCTTGCCCCTTCGGGGATTTTGCCCCAAAAAGTGTACGCCCTGTATACATAAGATCCTTGCGCTTTTCAAACATGGCCTTATCAATAAGAAAATATTCTTGTTCCGCTCCGGCCATAGGTTTTACCGAAGCGGTCTCTGCATCACCGAACAATCGCAAGACCCTCAACGCTTGCTTACTCAGCGCCTGCATTGATCGAAGTAGCGGAGTCTTTTCATCGAGCGCCTCACCGCCATATGAGCAAAAAGCTGTGGGAATATATAGAGTTTTCCCCCGGACAAAAGCGTAAGAAGTGGGATCCCAGGCAGTATAACCTCGTGCTTCAAATGTTGCCCTTAAGCCACCGGACGGCAAGCTTGACGCATCTGTTTCACCGAGCACCAGAGCCCTTCCGGAAAATTCCATAATCGCCCGACCGTCACCGATGGGTGATAGGAAGCTATCATGCTTTTCTGCGGTAATGCCGGTCATGGGCTGAAACCAATGAGTGTAATGCGTTGCACCCCGCTCAACCGCCCAGTCCTTCATCACTTTGGCAACGACAGCGGCAACCTCGACATTCAAGCGGCTGCCGTCCACGATTGTCTTTTGCAACGCCTCATAAATATCAGCAGGCAAGCGCTGTTTCATAACATGGTCACTAAAGACCATGGATCCATACATATCACAAGGATTTATCATATTAATGGCCATTCCCCTCTACAATCTCACGTCTACAAACCCACTGGCAGTAAGCCTTTTTATATAATCAAAACCGCAAATCTTAAGCAGCGCCTGAATCTCGTCAAACTTATAACATATCGACTCCGCATCATGGCTATCACTGGATAAGATGACCTCTCCCCTGCGTTCTTTCAGCGCTTTGAGCAGAAAAGCAGATGGATACGGTTCAAGCTTACCCAACCGGAACATGGCTCCAGAATTCACTTCAAAAAGCCTGCAATCCTTAAGTATCTCATCCATACAACTCAATGCGGCATCAACATAGCGCGGATGCTGCTCATCAAAAAAGTAATTATTAATATTGTACTTTGCCACAAGATCAAAATGTCCGACTATATCGGCTTTGGTTTTTTTTATGATATGGGAAAAAACCGAAAAATATTCCTCTGCCAAAGCATAATAATCGCCTCCGAAACATTCATCGACCATCTGCTTTTGATGATTAGCACCGGCATCGACCGAGACAAATTCCCCCGTCTGCTTATTTTGCACATAGTGCAGCGCTCCGATAGTGTAATCAAGACCCTCTGGCAGTTCTGATGAATAGTAGTCTTGCTCTAAGCCCAAGAAGACCTCGATCACCCCTTCATACTTCTGCTTTAATGCATTGACATCATGGATATACGCTTGCGTACATTCAGCATCCATAGAGTAGTAAATATCAAAAGGAACACATGCATGCTCAGAAAATCCGATGGAGTCACAGCCTTTACTCAGCGCCGCTTCAATCATGCCCTCCGGAGTTAAAGTGCCGTCACAGTATGTCGTATGCGTGTGTAAATTTTGAAATTTCATTACGCCATTTCCTCCGCGTCTTTGACAAAGCGAGAGGCCAGCTCTTGTCTCACATCCTCCGGTGTTATGCCCATCTGGGTCATGAGCACCATAGCGTGATAAATTAAGTCTGCGATTTCATAAATGGTTTCGCTCTTGTCATCGCCTTTTGCTGCAATAATCACCTCGGTTGATTCTTCGCCCACTTTCTTGAGTATCTTGTCAATACCTTTGTCAAAGAGGTAGGTCGTATACGAACCGGGCTTTCGATTTGCTTTGCGGTCGGCGATTATATGATAGAGTGTGTCCAGACTAAATAAATCCGAGTCATCGCCATGGACTGTTTCAAAAAAGCAAGAATCACTGCCGGTGTGACAAGCCGGGCCATCTTTATTTACTCGAATGAGCAAAGCGTCTCTGTCGCAATCGGTCTTGATGCTTACGATATGCTGAATATTTCCGGAAGTATCGCCCTTTCTCCAGAGTGTCTTACGCGAGCGCGACCAAAAACAAGTCCGCCCTTCATCCATGCTGATTTGCAGGCTTTCCTTGTTCATATATCCCAGCATCAGTACCGCTCCGGATAATGCATCAAAAATGATCGCCGGAATCAACCCATCTTTATCAAATTTTAAGTCATCAATAATCATCATCATTTACCTGCTCATTCCAAAATAACATCGGGGATATGTGCATGCTGTGCAGCCGGAACAAAATCCCCCTTCACCAAGCCCCGGAATGTCTTCCGGTCGTATATCAAGTCCTGCAAAAATGCGCGGCAAGAAAACATCTAAACTCGTAGTCGGCGAATGCATTGAAGCGCCCGGGACACCGATCAAGACCGTTTTATCCAAATATGCAATCATAAGCATATTGCCCGGTTGCATAGGCACACCTTGGGTAACCACACGTGCGCCGGAATTGCGTATTGCGGTCGGCGTCAAATCATCCGGGTCAACAGACATGCCGCCGGTCAAAAGTATAAGCTGCGCTCCTTGACTCACAAAGCGCATCACCGCAGATTGTATCTCATCTAAATCATCCGGACATTTTGTTACGCCTAATATCTCGGCGTTAAAGTTGTCTAGTTTCTTGCGCATGATTGGCTCAAACTTATCATCGATGCGTCCGTAAAAAACCTCGCTACCTGTTATAATAACACCGCATTTGAGTTTTGCATATGGCAAAACTTTAAAAATGGGATGGTACTTTTCGGCGACATTTACAGCATTTTCCATATTTTGGAGCTTGGTCACCAGCGGAACAATCCGCACGCCGCCAAGCTTTGCCCCTGCGCTGACATCTGTGAGGTTCGGAAGACAGGCAATCGTATAGTCCTCTACGCTGTTAAGCTCCTTAAGTACACCGCTATTGATGCAAAAAAGTCCACGCTGCCGAGCGTACAGAAATACCTTGCCCTCAGAAGGCTTCTCATCATAAGTAATGCCCTCGCCGCAAGCCGCACGCACAACAGCCAGCGAGGCTTCATCTTCATGCACTTCATCCGCATCAGGCTCCCAGACAAACACATGATTTTTACCGATATCTAAAAGGAGCGGGATATCCTCCCGCGTAATGATATGTCCGCGGCGAAATGCCACGCCTTTTTTCCCTTTAGAAATCCCTGTCATATCATGGCAGAGGACTTGGCCAATCGCATCTTCTACTTTGATTTTCCTCATTATTGCGGAACTACCTCAATCTCATCACCGGCTTTTATCGCACCTTCTTCTATAACTTGCGCAAAAATGCCTTCACGCGGCATCACACAATCTCCGGTTTGTCTTTTTATGGCGCATCCTTGATTGTGGCACTCTTTGCCAATTTGTGTCACTGACAGAAGTGCCTGCCCTATACGCAACTTTGTACCAATCGGTAACTCATAAAGACATATGCCGCTGGTCAAAATATTTTCCGCAAAAACGCCCGCCTTAAGATTCGGCATTTGCGCACGCAATTTGTCCACACTTTCATCTCCGAGCAGACTGACTTGTCTGTGCCACTGCCCTGCGTGTGCATCGCCCTCAATGCCATGGTCTATTTTGACAAATATTTCGGATACCGGCTTTTTGATCACACCTTTAATATCACTAATACATACTGCTGATACTTTTGCCATTGTCGTTACACTCCTATCCATAATTATTTGAAAGTTTTACTGCGGTGCGATGCGGACAGCGCACCCTACACAGGTTGTGTTTAACAGCAAGATTATTTATTCCGCTACCCAATCTCCTGACTTGCCGCCGGTCTTCTTGAGCAAGCGAATATCTGTAATTTTTATATCTTTTTGCGCAGCTTTGCACATATCATAAATCGTCAGCGCCGTAACAGACGCTGCGGTCAGCGCCTCCATCTCCACGCCGGTTTCGCCCTTGCAACGTACCGTGGCGGTAATATCAATCGCATTGCGCATCTCATCACAAACATAGGAAATATCCACTCCGGTTATGACAATAGGATGGCACATTGGAATGACATCCGAAGTCTTTTTGGCCGCCATAATCCCTGCAACCTGCGCAACTGCCAAGACATCTCCCTTTTTCATTTCACCACGCATTACATGGCTAAACGTAGGGGCATTCATCAGTACAGTCGCACCGGCAATGGCCTCACGTGTGGTCACTTGTTTGTAGCTGACATCCACCATTCTGGCGTGACCTTCATCGTTAAAATGTGTAAGTTTAGACATATATAAATAATCCTTTCATCGCTGCTACCCACCGATTTCGTTCATATTACGCATACTCTCGCTGACATGCCCATCATCGAGCTTATGCTTAAAAGGCTTATCATAAATAGCTAAGTGAATAGCATCCTCAAGCGCCTTACCCGAAAGTCCACGCAAATCAATCTCATCCGGCGAATGCAAACAGGGCTTTAGCTTCCCATCCGAGGCCACTCTGATGCGATTACACGTTGGGCAAAAGTGAGAACTGATCGGACTGATCAGCCCGACCGTACCCAGACCATCAGGCAAACGATAAAGCTGAGCCACACCCTCTGAACCAATCTCCACAAGTTCAGATGCGATCTCCTTTACTTTATCTACGCTGACAAACCGGGTTTCGGCCCAATCAGCAGTTTCACCTATAGGCATCATCTCGATAAACCGTACGTGCGCATTGTGCTTTCGGGTGAGTTCCAGCAGAGAAAGTATCTCGTTATCATTGACCCCGCCGATGAGCACGGCATTGATCTTTACTGCCTTAAACCCTCTATCAAGTGCAGCATAAACACCGCTGAGCGCACCTTCAAGCGTTCCGTTTCTTGTAATATCCTTATACGTGACAGGGTCAAGAGAATCCAGACTGATGTTGAGCCGTGTCACACCGGAGGTCTTAAGCTCGTCGACAAATTTGGGCAGTAAAATGCCATTGGTCGTGAGACAAAGCTCTGTAATGCCCGGTGTCTCAGAAACCCTCCGGCAGATTTCGACGATATCTGCACGCACCAGCGGCTCACCACCGGTCAGGCGAATCTTTTTTATTCCGCAGACCGATGCTGCACGTACAATTTCGACAATTTCATCAATAGATAAGATGCCCTCTTTGTCACCCCAGTCCGAACAGCCTTCAGGCATACAATACACACACCTGAGGTTGCATCGATTGGTCACCGACATGCGCAAATAGTAAATATCCCTACCAAAACTATCTTTCATACATTACATCCTATAAGCTTTAATTATTGCCCCGGCGGGTAATGGAGGAGATCCCATCGGGATTTCTCCCAATAGGTCGCACTGATCAAACGAAGATATGGTTTCGCTGCCTTGACTGCCGCTTTCTTTAAAATATGCTATAGCGTCTTCAATTTCCAATGTGCCGCGAAGTATACGCTGCTTGGGACTATCTTTGGAAACCGGCTCACAAAGCTTGAGATATATTTCCTGAAAAAAACAATCCGCTCTACCGCAGAGTTTCTTTATATAAGGCATCCCAATACGCAGAAGCCCAATGACTGCGGCGGCGGGATTGCCGGAAAGTCCCAGCACGATTTTACCGTCCACAACCGCTGCGAGCGTAGCTCCGCCGGGCCTTAATGAGGTCTTCCAAAATAGTATTTGCGCGTCCAATTCCTTCATGGCAGTGACCGCCCAGTCATAATCACCGACCGATGCGCCGCCTGTTGTGATCACCATGTCCGAAACACTCAGTGCCGATTTGATTTTTTCGGCAATAACCACAGACTCATCGGGAACACAGCCACCGTTTATCGGCATTGCCCCAAAGCTGTCTAAATATGCACAAATCGTATGTACATTACTGTTGTATATGGATGCCGCTTTAAGCGGCTGGCCTATTTCACAAAGCTCAGTGCCAGTGCTGATCACTGTAATCATAGGTTTTTTATAAACATCGACACCGACAAAGCCTTGATTTGCAAAAGATGAAATCATCGGAGCGCTAACCACTGCACCCTGTAGGGCAAGCACGTCATCGGCTTTTACATCCGCTCCTGCATAAACTAAGTTGGTATTCGGTTTAATGGGTGAAAAAATACGCACTTCCTGATCAGAAAACTCTGTATCTTCGTATTTTATTGTGGTGTTTGCGCCCTTGGGTATTGGTGCGCCGGTCAGAATCTTAGCGGCCAGTCCGGCAGTGATTTCATGTTTTGGTAAAGTGCCTGCGGGAAGCTCTTCAACGATTTTTAAAATAGTAGGGTGATCATACGATGCCCCTACTGTGTCTTCGGCACGAAAAGCGTAGCCGTCGAAAGGGCTTCTATCAAATGGCGGGATGGGCATTTTGGCATATACGGTCTGTGAGATGATACGTAGCAGCGCATGATCGAGCGTGACCGTTTCCGTGCGCAGATCAGCACGCTGTTCAAATAACAGTTTCATCGCCATGTCTGTATCAACATTTTTTAACACCACACCCCACCACCCATCGAACATGAACATATCATTATGATGCACACTCTGTCAACCCGAAATTAAACAATGATTGCTTATTAAATGTATCAAGGTTATAAAACTAACGCTTGCCTATCGTATTTGTAAAAACCATCCCGCCAATAATCACGACACCGCCGACAAGTGACCAAATCGGAAAAGTTTCCCCCAGCCAAACAAATCCCAGCAGAGCCGCTAAAAATGGCGTCGCATACAGGCACACGGTGACATGGGCGGTTTTTTCTGCTTTTGAAAGTGCATATCCCCAAGTGAGATTGGCCACAGCCGCAGGTAAAATGCCCATGATTACAACAATAAAATGTGTATACCACGGTAGCCCGCTCGTCCAATCATGAATCAGATCGGGTAGAAATATGAAAAAGCCCACGGTGCCTATGATCATCGCATAAGTAGTGCCTTGAAAAAATGAATATTTCCTGAGTATGCTGCGTTGCGTGACCGTGTAAAAGCTGTATGATATCGCACCGAGCAGTAAAAGAAAAATGCCGATGTTCAGCGAAAATTCTGCTATTTGGCTGAGCATCATGCCGATGAGTCCTGCAAAGCTGATCATGATGCCAATCCAGCAAGCAGGCTTTACAGTTTCTTTGAGCAACAGTCTTGCAAAGAGCAGTGCAAAGACTGGTGATGTATTTATTATAAAACTGGCAATGCCTGAGTATACTTGACGCGCTCCGGTGTTGAGAAAAATCGTAAATAAGAATACGCCGACAATGCCGGATATGGCGAACATTGGCAGGTCTTTCTTTTTGGGCAATGGGGTCTTTCTTGCTGCTGCAATTGCACCGAGGCATACCGATGCCACTGCAAATCTGAAAAATGCAAGCGATCCGGGGCTGTAATATTGCAAGACAAATCTGGTTGCGGGCAGGTTCGCTGCCCACAGTAAACAAGAAATCATTGCTGCACTGAAAATTAGAATTTGTTTTGTTTTTTTTGTGGTTGATGTCTGCAAGGCTCATCAGCTCCTGTACATTATATGGGGGATCAAACTTCTGTTCTTATATGCATCGTGTTTGAAATAACTGCCCAAAGCGCTGTGTCATCAAGCACCATGCGCTTCACGCATGATCATAGCACGATATTTAATTTTTTTCCGGTTCCATTTTCAACCGGAAGTCCGTAATCGGCTTTAATCATTGCGGCGAGTTCTATGAGCTTATGCTCCCATTGTGTTCTTTCCGGAGATGTGTAGTCTTCCATGGGGTATTTGAGCATCAGGGATTCATATTTTTCTGTGCCGAGCTTTTTAAATGGTAGCAGTTGCCATGCAATGATTTCGCTTTTAAGCTTATTTTTTATAAATTCGGCAGTCGCTCTGATATTTTGTTCGTCATCATTATAGCCGGGTATGACCGGGGTGCGTATGACGAGGTTTTTTCCGAGTTTGATAGTTTGGATCAAATTGCTCAGTATGCGTTCATTGCCTACGCCGGTGTATCTTTTGTGTGCGTCTGTGTCCATATGCTTGATGTCGGCAATCACAAGGTCTGTGTACTGATAAACGGCTTCCATGTGCTCTTGCGGACAGTGGAGCGCTGTTTCTACGCAGGTGTTTATTCCGGATTCTTTGCATGTTTTGAGTAGCATTTCGGCAAACGCCCACTGCATCATGACTTCACCGCCATTGAGCGTAACTCCGCCGCCACTTTTGTCATAGAAGCTTCGGTCACTTTCGATGACTTTCATCAGTTCCGGCAGTGTCATTTTTTCTCCCCAGAGTTTTATCGCTCGCGGAGGGCAGTTTTGGGCGCATGTGAAGCAGTTTGTGCATGTTTCGGTCATGTGCAGTGCGGTGAGTATCCCATTTGTGTCAAACTTAATCGGCTGGCCTTTTTGCTTACAGGTCTTGATGCATGTGCCGCATTTTTGTTGTGATATGCATCTTGCCGGGTAGATTCCAAGGCGCTCATAGGGCTTGATTGTTTCCGGGTTTGAGCACCAGATACAGCTCATGGTGCATCCTGTGAAAAAGATGGCTGTTCTGATCCCCGGTCCATCGTGTATGGTGTAGTGCTGGATGTTGCTGATGAGCGCACAGGGTGTTCCTGAGTCTGTTTTATGCAGCATTATTTCACCAGAAAGCATGAGGTGAATGCTATTTTTTCAGGGCCGTAGTTATAGGCCAGTCCGTTGTCTGTGCAGACTTTGCTGACATATAAGCCACAGGCTTCCATGGATACTTCCATCCGATCCGGGAAGCGGCAGGGGTTGTCCGGATATGTGCATTTTTCGCATAGCATACATACGCCTGTGCCCATGGCGAGTACATGCTTGTATTCTTCTTTGAGTTTTGTCCAAAGTTTGGCGAAATTTGCTTTTTGCGTGGCTCCGGCTTCCATAATGCCTTCCCAGTCGTAGCTGTCTTCTAGGTCACCTACAGTTTGACAAAGGATGCCGCTTTCAAAGTTGCGCACCCGCTCCCGCAGGTCTTCAAGTGAGGCGCAGGCCGGAGGACATGACCAGGATTTGCCGAAGTGTTCACATTGATCGGCGTTGCACATGTTGCGTATGTCTTGCATGAATTCCAGTGTGGAGACTTTGAGCGGTGCTATGTGGGCAAAGCCGCATTCTTTTGCGGCAGATGATAGTTTTTCATAGTTTTGCATGGTTTATGTTTCCTTTCCTGGTGGGGGTGGTTAATCGGTTGTTGCAGTGGATATGCAATCGGCGCTTCTTGTAGGGCGCAGCGTCCCTTGACGCACTGCTTGTTCATGTGCGGTTTTTATGGTTCGGTTTAAGTGCTTTTTATAGATAGCATTGTATTGTACGTGCGTGGGAATTGCAAGTGCACAAGGGGAGAAATATATTCACAAATTGTCAACCTTTCAGTTTAAACAGGTTGACAATTTGTTTTTTCCTCTGTATACTTGGCAAAACGCATGTGTGGAGGGTTTATGGGATCTCAATCAAAAAAGTTGTCCGTTCGTGAGCTTTGCTATATTGGAATTTTTACGGTGCTCATCGTTGTTTGCGCTCAAATTAATATACCGCTTCCGGGTGGGGTGCCTTTTACTTTACAAGTTTGGGCGATTTCACTTGCCGGGCTTGTGCTCGGCTCGAAAAATGGCACCATAGCAACGGTGGTCTATATTTTACTCGGTGCTTTCGGCGTTCCTGTTTTTGCCCGTTTTACCGGCGGGTTTGGCATTATCGCCGGTGTGACCGGAGGTTTCATTCTTTCTTTTCCTATTTTGGCTTTTTTGGCAGGTCTGGGCGGGAGCAGACACCATATCGCGTGGTCATTTCCGGCGCTTGTGGTGGGCAATGTGTTTAATTTGACTGTCGGTTTATTCTGGTTTCATTGGATTACAGGGTTTAGTTTGGCGCTGTCTTTTGCTTATTCTGTAGCGCCTTTTCTCATCGTAACGGTCGTTCAGATTGCGGTGGTGCCGCTTCTGGCCAGAAGTATTAAGTTTGCTCTGAGGAAGGCGGGTGTGTCCATATGAAGTTACGTCCACACCATTTGTTGTGTACTCAGGGGTATAGCGGCAAGGGATATAGCAGCGATTTCGTTGAAAATATGACTGCGATCACAACGCATTTGTGCAGTGATACCGATGCTGCTGTTGATGTTGTCTTTTATACGGATGATATTTGCTTCAAGTGTCCCAAAATGATCGGGGATAATCTGTGTGAGCACAATGAGAAGGTCAATCGTTTTGATCAAAAGGTCTGTGATTATTTCGGCATTGAGGAAGGGCGTTATATTTATCAGGATGTTGTTCGTGAAATTAGTGCTCAAATGACTTTGTTTGTGATGGATGATATTTGTGGTCAGTGTGCGTGGTATTCGATGGGTGATTGTAGAGACAGTATTCTTGGTGGTGTTACAAAAATTTAACTCCCTCAGTCAGCTTCGTTGATGACGCCCTTGTATTATACACTATGGATTTGTACTCTTCGTGTCGTTTTGAAAAAATGTTATGTTACGGCGGTGTTGAGTTGTTCTTGGAGAACCCAAGATAAAATATTTAGCTGATTTTTCAAGCTACCGAGAGTTGAACCTCGGTAGCTTGTGATTAGTTTTCACAGTTTTCAACGCTTAACGTCCGCTTAGATTGTGAATCAAATGTGTAATGACATAGGGGGCTTGCGGTATTATAATTGATGTGGCAGTTATCGAAATTACATTGATAAAAACATGGGAGTATGGTAAATTAAATTTAAAGGAAGAGTTACTGTGGACGAGGTAAAGAGAAACTATAAAGACACGCTTTTCAAATATGTATTTAAAGAGCGTAGACATTTTGTTGATTTGTACGAAGCCTTTTCCGGTAAACGTTTAAGTGCTGATGACATCACTTGTTTTGATCTGGACTCAGATGTTGTGCAGCGCGAACGGTATAATGATGTGTCGTTTATTACCACCGATAATCGTCTGATATACATGGTTGAACATCAGAGTACGGTTTCATCAAATCTAGCTGTCAAGCTTGGGGCTTATTTCTTCGAATTGTTGAAGCTTTGGATTGAACGTGAAGGTGTGAATATTCACTCGGAGCAGGAGGCTATGTTTCCCAAACCGGAACTTTATGTGGCTTACAATGGCAAAAAGCCATTAAGCAGGGGACATGAATGCTATGACTGTGGGGAATTTTTGCAAATAAAGGTTCCAATTGTAAACATTCGTTACAACAAACTAAAGAACAAGCATACTGATAACTACCTTGCAGGTTATTCATATTTGCAGTATGAGTATGAGAAAAAGCTCAGTGAGCGTATTCCGGAGCTAGAGGCTTTTAAGTATGCTGTCAGGCAATGCGAAACGAAAGGTTATTTGAGCGAGATTGTTGAAAAGGAGGATTTTACTGCCGTGTATAATGATTTGTTTTCTTATGATAATCAGTTGAGAGCGGAAGGCAGAGCCGAAGGAAAGCTTGAAGGGAAGCTTGAGGGTGAGGCAAAGGCCGTGGATATATTGAAAAGATATCTTAAGCAAGAGTCGCCCGAGCGCATTGCTGAGTCTATGGGTCTTGCACTACACGATGTTTTGTCGGTCATAAATAAATTTATGACTTAGGCATTGCTATTATAGTCCCCGGGTGATTGTTGGTATGGTATAATGCTAACGTAGAACTGGAGGACTTATAATGGGTTATAGTTCCCGGGTGATTGTTGGTATGGTATAATAAACTCCGCAGAAAGCTTGTGATATCAATGGATTCACGCTTTTTGCGGAGTTTATTATTTGCCTGCATTTAAGTAAAATTCTGGATATTAATTCGATTTTTTAGAAAAACGTCAACTGCTCTGTTTCAAAACTGTTGTCAGGAACAGCCAACTTACCCACCATAATTTCAATACTCTGATACTGTTTTTCTGTAATCACAAGCATACGAACAGACCCATTATTAGGCAGACAGTTATATAGGCGTTTTCTGTGTTTTTCTACCGCATCCATCCCATTACACGTCCGGGCATAAAACGAAAACTGCAACATATGATAGCCGTCTTTGAGTAAAAAATTGCGGAATTGTGTTGCAACACGGCGTTCGACTTTTGTTTTAACTGGCAAATCAAAAAATACAAGAATTCTCATAAATTTATTCATACGTGTGTAAGTTAAGCTTGTCGTCCTCATCGGATAGCGCCGTCAAAAACATAATGGGGATATCGCTGTTTTTTCTCAGCGCTCGGCATACGGAAAAGCCGTCTAATTCAGGCATCATGATGTCCAGCAGCACTGCGTCAAAGTCGTGTTCACTGATAAGTTCCAGTGCTTCTACTCCATTTGATGCTTCAAATGGTATATCTTTTTTGCTGAGAAAATAATCGCTCAAAATTTCACGCAATTTGGGTTCATCTTCAACGATGAGTATTTTACAATCCATATCTATGATCCTTGTTGGTATTTAATATATTTGTATCATTATACACTATGCGTTTGTATTCTTCGTGTCAATTTAAAAAAACATATCGGTGAGTGTCAGCTTGTTTTTAGTAGATATTTGTTGTAAAATGACCGAGATATTTACAAGCTGAATGATTTTTACCGAGGATTATATTTATATGAGAATGAGAAAAAAGCGTCATTTAGATTCACGCATTGAAAAATGCGCTGATTTTTTAGTCGCTGACCCTACATCCATGCGGGACAGTTGGCTGGCTGAAGGTCAGTTTAGTGAGGTATATATAGAGCTTGGTTGCGGAAAAGGGCGTTTTATTGCCGAAATGGCAAAATGTGCTCCGGATGTGCTGTTTGTGGGCGCAGAAAAAGCGGCAAATGTTTTGGTCATTGCGCTTGAGCGGGCAATGAATGAAGGGATTAGCAATGTGCGCTTTATAAACGGCCTTGCTGATCATTTGGATGCGTTTTTCGCGCCGGGTGAAGTCTCCGGGATTTTCCTCAATTTTAGCGACCCTTGGCCGACACTCAGACATGCCAAGCGCCGCTTGACTTCACCGGTTTTTTTGGATTTATATCGCAAAGTCCTGCGCCCCGGCGGTGAGATTCAATTAAAGACAGATAATTATCCGCTTTTTGAGTATTCTTTAGATGAGTTTAGACGAGCGGGTTTTACCGTGCTGAGCGAGACTTGTGATTTGCACAGGAATGGTCTTGATGGAATTATGACCGAATATGAGATGAAGTTTCATGAGCAAGGTGTGCCGATAAATAAGTGCGTGGTTCGGGTTTAGCTGACGGGAGAGCATAATTATAGATGTCAAGTGATTTTGTGATTTTAGATCATTGCGGTGAAATTGAAATTCAAGGTGTCTTGGATTTTGATCTTGAGCGGATATTTGAGTGCGGTCAGTGTTTCCGCTGGAGTGTCTGTGCGGATGGTAGTTATGTGGGTGTAGCTCATGGCGTTGCTGCGCGTCTGCGTAAGGTTGAGGATCGTGTGTTTATTTCCGGAACGCTTGATGACTTTGATCGTGTGTGGCGTGATTATTTTGACCTCGATCGCGATTATTCGGCGATTCGTGCGCAGCTGTGTATCGATGATTTTATGAGAAAGGCCACGGAGTTCGGTGTGGGTATCAGGATTTTGCGGCAGGATCAGTGGGAGACGCTTTGTTCATTTATCATTTCTCAATGCAATAATATCCCCAGAATAAAGAAGATCGTTTCTGCTCTGTGTCATGCGTTTGGAGATGTTGTAGAATTTGAAGGCGTACAGTTTCACACCTTCCCTACGGCTGAACGCATTTCGGTACTCAATGAAGAGGATTTAGCCCCGCTCCGGTGTGGATATAGGGCTGCATATATTATTGGTGCAGCAAGGGCTGTTGCATGTGGTGATATTGACTTGGATGTATTGTCTCATAGCTCGCCTGAGGTGGCACGCAGGGGGCTTAAGTCGTTGCGTGGAATCGGCGATAAGGTTGCCGATTGTGTGCTTCTTTTTGGTCTGAATATGCTGGATGCTTTTCCGCTTGATGTGTGGATGAAGCGGGCGGTGTCTGAGCATTATGGAAAGGGTTTTGATCCGAGTGTATTTAGTCCTTATGCCGGTATTGCGCAGCAGTATATTTTTCATTATGTGCGCAATGGGAGGGTTGGTTGACAAAACACTTGCATTTGTAAGCAATGCTTTCGGTATAATGATTTGGTGGTCGCACACAGTATTTTTAATTGAGTTGCACCTGTTAACTTAGAGGAGTAGAAAGTATGCCCATATCATTAGACTTTTTTTCCGGCATTTCTTGGGGAAATAGATTATATTTTTTCGATGACCTCAATGTCTATATACATGTCAAAAGCGGTTTTTTTGACATAATTTCTGTACCCTCAGGTGAACGCACAAGGATAAAAATAAAATATACAGATAATTTCTTTGGTAGTATCAAACATAACAAACTGTTTTTTACAGCGCCTGTGATGGGAGAATCTTCACATAAAAAATGTTATTTGCACGCTCTGGATTTAAGTAGTAACACATATAAACGCATATCGCTTCCAGTGCGTTTTGAGTTTATTTCAATGTTCCTTTCCGAGGATGAAAGCCATATCACTCTAATCCATGACAGCGGGCAGATTTTTAGGATAGAGTGCTCTAATTTAGACGCTGAAAAAATTATGAATCTGGATGATTTTAAATTAAATGGGTGTTACACATGGGATGATAGGTTTTATCTGCCTGCGCATTGGCAACAGACATGTCAAGATATCTTTGAATATCCAATAACTTTAGAAAAAGACGATGCTTTTTCAGAAGAAGAAAAAATAGATTCTTTTCGCATAAAGGTAAACATAGCAACGAAAGAAGCGCAATGCATTCCGATGTATACTCCGGATGATTATAAACGATTTGGTGGAATGCAAAAGTGGCTCTATAACAAAACTTACGATATTTGGTCATATTGTTATATTTGTCTTAAAAGCCAAAATCCATATAATCACCCAATGTTAAGGTATGATTTTACCGAAAGTGACAAACTGTTATTTAACTTTGAAATAAGCCCTGAAGATTTTCCTTTTTGTGAGCTAAAGTCCGTAGGTGATAGATATATTGCAATGTATAACGATTCATGCAGCTATCTTTATTTGGTCGATTTGGAAACATGGACGGTGAAATATCTGGAAATTAAAGGCAAAAAAATTAAGGATATATTTGTAAATGCTAAAGAAGGTTATATTATACCTGTCTTTTTGCTCGGTGGATCAAAAGTTTCATATTTTTTCGATGACTTTAAGCCACTGTAAAGCAATCGATTTTCATTATGTGGTTACTGTTCAGTGGGTATCTGAAAACACAGGTTGGTTACAGCCAAGGCACGTCTACGTATACTAAACTTGTATCATATCCAAAGATTGTGTGCTCAGTGACTGTAACCATTGCGAGTTTTCAGATACC
>WQVH01000017.1 GCA_009781695.1 Oscillospiraceae bacterium | reverse complement strand
TAATTTACAAGGTGCAATGCCCGACACTTTCACGCTCCACACTCACCACCAGGCAAGTCTGTTTTTGTTTTTGTGCGGACGTTTATATTAGCATGCTATTTTCGCCTTGTCAATAACTTTTTTCCATCTTTTTTAAATTTTTTCAAGCTGCCTTAAAATTGCCTCAAAATCTCAGTTTCGCGTATAGCTAGAAGACCGCCATATCACTCCGAATCAGCCAATAAATATTTGAGCATTCTTTCAGGATTTTCTAGAAATTGTCTGGTTAGCCGGTAATGTTCTGTATCTTTGTAAGACACTGATTCAATACCATTTTCTGAAAAGCTATAAATCTGCGCATTGGGGAACGCCAGCAAAATTGGCGAGTGCGTTGCTATGATAAATTGGGAGTTCTCTTTTAGAAGCATATCAATTTGAGCCATTAGTGTAAAGAGCCGCGATGGCGAAAGGGCGGATTCCGGTTCGTCTAAAATATAGAGTCCATTTCCGCCAAAACGGTTTTGAACCAACGACATGAAGCTTTCTCCGTGTGATTGCATATGAAGTGATTTGCCTCCATAATGCCCTGAGGCCCCCACCTCATCAACATAACTGGCAACATTATAAAAACTTTCAGCGCGTAAAAAGAAGCCGTCTTTAGGGTATTTTCTTTTTGCGAGGGTTAAATGCTCAAATAGCTCTGAGTGCGAGTTGTTCGTCTCGAAGCGGAAATTTTTCGTTCCTCCCTCAGCATTAAATCCATGGGCCAAAGCGACCGCTTCCAATAACGTTGATTTACCTGTACCATTTTCGCCGACAAAAAAAGTTACGTCACGTGTCAAGCTTATAGATTTATGTTTGTTCAAATATTTGATGATAGGCAAGTTGTATAAGTAGGACTTTTCGTTTATGGGTCTACTCAGCTTTATATCGCAAATATATAGCATATCAGCACTTAACCTTTCATTAGATTGATATGTTGAACAATATTATTTAAATTTTTCTATGTCAAGTATTTTGTTCGCCAGAATCCTCGTGCAATCACACAATCCTACTCCCTCGCAAAAATACCGCGCGAATAGACAAGTCTTCATTGAGCAGCACAAGGTCTGCACATTTTCCCGGCTTGATGCTCCCGCGTTGATCAAATACACCGAGCGCTTTTGCGGGGTTAACCGTGGCACATTTTACTACGCTGCCCAGTGGAATTCCCATCTCTGACACCGCAATTTTCAGGCAATCCATCAGATTGGTCACAGAACCTGCAATGGTTTCACTCCCAGCAAGATAGGAGTGCCTGCCGCTCACCGCTACCGCCAGACCACCCAGTTCGTAACACCCATCGTCTAGGCCGGTCGCCATGATACCATCACTGACGAAGATTACCCGATCATCGCCAAACATCCGCATCGTCGCACGAACAACACTGGGGTGAATATGGATACAATCACATATCAGCTCTACCCGGCAGTCCGGAGCGTCCATTGCAGCCCCTATAACGCCCGGCTCTCTATGATGAAAAGGCGGCATGGCGTTGTACAGATGCGCCACTTGCCGCGCACCGCTTACAAAAGCCTGTTGCGCAAGGTCATAATTTGCCGTTGTATGCCCCAGCACACAAGTTATTTCGCCACGCAACATACCAATCAGCTCTATCGCACCCTCCAGCTCGGGCGCCAGCGCAATTAATTTGATCAGCCCATTGGCCGCTTCTTGCAAGCGGCGGATTTCCATTATGTCAGGCTTTTGCAGATAGTCCGGATTTTGTGCGCCCGCCTTTTTACCGGAGAGAAATGGCCCTTCCAGATATATCCCGGCAATTGCCGCACCATTTGGGTCATCATGAGCAGCAATGCGCCTGCACGCCTCGGCAAGCTGTATTTCGGGGAGCGTTAGGGTCGTAGCGCATACAGCGGTCACACCGTTTTGAGCCTGATAACGTGTCATCTCAAGCAGCCCTGTCGCATCCGCTGTAGAAAAGTCATATCCAACGCAGCCGTGAATATGCACATCAATGAGTCCCGGTATGGCAACGCAATCGGATGCATCCAAAATTTCGACCTCGTGCGTGTCATCGGCAAAATACGCTCCGGAAATAAAAATATCATCCGCTTTGAATGTACCACTTTCTTGAAATACGCTTGCGTTTTTTATAATCATTGTCATGTCTCCTATTTTCGGTTGTTCATCTTTCTCACCCAGTGTTCCATTTTCAAAATAAGCACTCAGCATCCGGTCAGCATTCCTCCCCCAAGCCAGACCGACTTGAGGGAGGAATTATCGTTTTTCCAAAAACTTACGCTACCGGAAATCAAGCCCCATTGCCTGGCGGCGGCTTATCCGGACGCAATTTCTTTCCAAGCAATCACGGCACTTTCATCTCTGTAAAGCCGATGCGTATTGGTAGCGCCTAATACAGACGGGAAGTACCATGCATGCTCATACACATCCGGAAATTGACGCGCCAGGTTTAAATTCACCACATCTGCATTGTCAAGCGCAATGCGGCTGTCTAACCTGCCTAAGATACGGTTCATCGCAGTTGCTGCCTCGTGACGACCGATGTTGGCCGCCGGACGGAAGTTCCCTCTGTCATCACCAATCATCCAACCCTCACGGTGGACGGTGTATACATATGCTTGTGCCCAATTACTGATGCGCGCTTCATCTCCGAATGGAACACGACCTGCCGGATAAACTGCCGTTGTCCGTGCCAGCATTGCGGCAAATTCTTCTCTGGTGATTGGATCATTCGGCCTGAAACCATTTGCATCACCACGCACCAGGCCTGCATCATAAGCCCAAGCTACATAATAGAAGTACCAGTTGTCCGATGTCACGTCAGGAAATACAGTAAAACTTGTCATGCTCGGCGGAAGCACGCTGACACCTTGTTCAAAGTCGAGCAGTTGTGTCCGTGCCAAGATTGTTGCAACTTCCGCACGCGTCATGTGCGCACTTGGGCGGAAGTTTCCATTTTCATCGCCGAACATATATGCCAAATGAAGTTCATACTCTGTGGGCGGCTGCGGCAGCTCAGGAGTTGGAGCAGGTTGTTGCTCCGGTCGAGGCGGCGTCTGCAATTGCGGCGGTAGTGGTGATGTTGGCGGTCGGGGCGGTTGTGGCGGTTGCGGAGGAATCGGATATGTCACTTCGTTATCATCGTCATCATTGTCGTCACCATCGTTGTCATCGCCATCGTCATCATCGCCACCGTTTTCAACCGGCGGCTCCCCATCAACATGTATTACTGTATATCTACTGCCTGTTTCGTGGGTTGAAGTCACTGTCACACGGATCGTTTGCCCGACATCCTCATCACGCACAACAAAGGTCGAACCTGTGATATCATCAACAACCATATCGTTTACTGACCATGTATATATCAAGTTGCCCATATGACGCCCGGAATAGCTCGCTGTCAAGAGGTCTCCCACCTCGACCGCTGCTCCGGATGCACCACTTAAGATCACGATACCATCCAGCGGCTGTGCGGTCATGTAAATATCATCTACACGAATCGTACCTGCTTGTCCGCTTCTCGGCAGAACTCTAAATCCTGTGATCGCCCCAAATGCCTCATTCGGATATCTGCTCGGCGCATCAATATTATTTGCAGTACGATATCTAAACTGTGTGCGGTGAACAAGCACTTGTTCATTGATCAAAATGGTGATCAGCTTGTCATCAAAGTCTACTAAAAATCTGAAATGAACCCAACCGTTTTGCCCAACGCCTACATCAATAGGAGCTACAGGAGTGTTTGTGCCTCCATTGATCTCATAGATCCAAGTACCATCGTCTTGAGACATCACCCGGGCAAGATCCCGCTCCACCCCATTGATATGACCTCGGAGTATGACCGCATTGACGCCTGTATTGTGCACATTCCTTGCGCTGAAACTAAATTCCATTAATCCTTCTGTAATCTCAGGCGCGTGGTACAAAGCGTAACCTTGAGTACCTGCAATCGGAGCACTCACTTCCAACACTCTGTTTCCATCTTCGTCAACAATCATGTGTATATTATTCGCATTTCCTTGATTATTGAAAGTCCAATGTGGATTGCCTGCGAGCACTCCGTCTGTGATGACATCGCCCGACTCCGCTGTTTGAAAGTCAATTACAGCTACAGGCGTGTAGTCATCAGTGCGTGCGCTTGCAATTACAGGGTCGGACTCAATGTGGAAGTTGCGTGCGACAACACTAAAGTCATAAAGCGTATCTGCCAGTAATGGGAAAATGCGCAGACTGGTTTGATCCCCCGGTACGATATGCGTGACCTCTCTACCTTCAAAAGTATATGTAACTTTGTACGAAATTGCAATCAAGTCTTCACTGTTTGCAGGCGGATCCCAAGTCAGTGTCGCAGAAAAGTAGTCCCGATCAAAAACTGCAAAATTCTGCACCGATTCCGGTTGCTCAATGTCCTTCATCGGGATCACTTCGATTAGTGCTTCCCATGAATTTCCGCGTCTGGCTTGGAACGTCGCCAGTTGACCTGCCGTTACAATGGCACCCGCTTCATTTGATGTAAGGGTGATATTGCCATCTGCCTCTATGATGATACCTAGCGAATCCAATATGCGCACACTCATCGTAGCATCAGACATGGTTGCATCTTGCATCGCCATGCGGATGATAAAATGATCTCCGCTGATGCCTTGTTCTTCAATCAGAACATGTCCGGCCATGGGAATGACATAGGTCAGTCCGGTAACAGGGCTTGTGACTTCAGCCGGGTTGTTTGCAAAATTGACAACCATGAGTATGTTCTGGATAAAATCATATACCGCATGCAGGGTTTCGCTTGCGTATAGCACCTCATATATGGGCGCATCGGAAGTCTGAGCCGCAGCAAATGCTTGCACTTCATCCCGTGTCGCATTGGGCAGGATCACATACTCATAACTGTCCGCCACAGGATTTGCGCCGTGGTTTATGAATAGATTGGCATAATCATCATAATTTATATCATCTACCGTTGTATAGTATCTGATATTGATTTCATGCCAACTGCCGCGGCGTGTCTCTATGCCTGAATGAACCGCCGCACTGTTTCCTGCACCGCCATCCGGTATGAACCAACCGACTTGAGCAGTACCGCCTCGTGGTGATGAACCTTCAAACTCCAGATGCGCCCACGAATTTCCGTCAATATGAGTTGGCGCAAATCTTGTGGCAAATTGAAAGTCCGTACCGGTACTTGGGATATTGGATGCCGGACCATGGGCTTGTCCCACCCCGCTCACTGCATTAATCAGCGCTCCATTGAGCACGAAAGAGCGTACGCCCTCCGATACACGATGCTGCGCAATGGTTGTCACAACCGGAGCACCTGTTGTGCTTGTGATATTTGTTCCAAGTGCTAAGATTCTGCCGTCAATCATAAACCATGATTTATTGGCCGTGTTGTCCATAGGCATACTTGGATTTGCGCCCATCATATTCTGCCGGAAAGAAGTTACCGCCACTTCACCTACAGGCGCAGCCAAACCACCGCCTGCAAGTGTCGGACGTAAAATTACCGTTGCACCCATTGTGTGTTGATTGTTCGCTCCTGAATTGGGCCCACCGGTACCTGATAGCTGATTGGTAAATCCGGTGAATCCCCAGCCATCCTGAACTTCCACAGTAGTGCCGGGCATACGGAAACTATCCACCGTATGGAAGAAATTATCACTAAACTGACGGTGGTCATTGTTTAAGTGCAAATAGGTCATGCCGTCACCGGTGAATGCACCTCTCCAATTCTCTCCATTTCCGGCGGTCACCGCATTTCTATTGGCATTACGATTGTTAATCGCCAAACCAAATGCAAAGTCTGCGCCCCGATAGAAGGTACGCCCTTGCATATTGTGCGCATAAATACCCACACCCTCTATGGCTGCAACACCCGCATCTTCATAAATCGCACGCAAACCGGCATTGGTGTGCAGATTGCGTCCGCTCATCAGTTCCGGGCTGTGGGTGACCCATGCTTTCAGATGTTCACGCACAATCGGCTGCATATATTCCGGAAAGCTCGGGAGGAGTGTATACATGACTCTTGCAACCCCAATATCTGCGATGGTAAACCGCTCTCTGCCCACACTGCGTCCGCCCAAACTCGGCATCACTACACCACGCCAAATGGACGGCAAGTAGGTTTGCGCCAGAAGCTCTTCCATGAGCTGGTCATAGTTTTGGTTAAATGTAATCGGCTCGCCCATAAATGTTTCGCCATCTACAGCCGCCAATGTTCTAATGACGGATTCCAGTATATTGATGCCGTAAGCCAAGGTGCTTGCAAAGAATGTATGCCCTATCAGTGAACCGTCCCAATGGAATCCGTCTCCAACCGGGTTGAAGTTGACTTGATTGCCGGTAAAGGCAGTAGCGATCCCCTGTCTAAAGCGTGCCTCATCTTGCCGCAGGACACCTTCCATGGTGATGAAAAATGTCTTATACGCTTGATGGCTGGGTGTACCGATACCACCGGTCGCTCTATTGACACTGTCCGGATTGTAGATGTTCAAGCGTCTTCCATACCGCTCTATAAGTTCAGAACAAAATCCAAGGTCGGCAAGCAAGGTCAGAATATTTACTGAATTGTCAGATGTATAGATCTCTCGATGCCACCAATTTCCGGACAGATTTACAGTTCCGGCAGAACGCACCTGTTCTCTTTCCGGATGTCCGGGCGGATAGAGCTGATTCCAGACTGCTACGGATTGAGTGGAAGAAAAGTTGCAGCGAAATGCATTATCCAAAAGCCACTGCATTGCCCGCTCTACAGTATCAAACAAGTCCGGACACATGTAGTGTACACTGCCCGGAAATGAAAGGGCGCGAGCCAAAGGGTTCATATTAGTAAATTGAGCAGCACCATGCATCAAGCCTCTATCGCCCACTGGCCATAACCAACCCGCAGCATCATCTGTAAAGGTTCTGTTCATGTCGGCAAGCAATTCATTTGCAACCACATCATTTTCTTGCATCACACGAATTGCGTCCGGGTCTGTCACATCAATTTCATATGGCACGAAAGTGTTGCGCAGGTTGCGGCGGATACGCTCAAAGTCATTTTGAGCACGCACTTCAACTGTGACACTCCCGCTGTCCGTACCACGCACACCTGTAATCGTTGCTGTACCAATTGACTGCGCATGAATGAACCCATTATTTATGATCCGGGCTACAGCCTCATTGTCACTGGTCAGTGTCGGCGCAATATAATCGCCATAAAGCGGATCAAGTGTAGAGATGGGCTTGATGTCCTCTCTCAAACGCCAGCTTTCACCCAGCGGAATGATGACATGAGCGTGGTTGAATGTGATGGGCTTTATGATTTGCGCTACAACTTCAATCTCAATAGTCGCTGTAATATTCGCATCGCTTCGCAGCCTTGCCGTAATTGTAGCTGTACCACCTCCAATTGCTGTTACACGACCATTTGCATCTACAGAAACAACGTCTGTATCACCGGAACTCCAATCTACAGCCGCATTAAAGGCATTGAGCGGAGTCGGCGATGCAACGAGGCTGGTAAATGAACCGGGAATCATCTGTATATGACCACCCGGCTCCATCGTCAAGCCTGTAACTGGCACATCGTTGGCAATACCACCTGTATTAGCGTTCGGCTCAAATCCCATGCGCAGATTATCAAAGTCTTTGTTGCCTGAAAGCAGCGCATTTGCAACATGACCGAACACAATACGGTTGGGTCTGTACCCGTCCGCAAATTCCGGAAGCATACCCGCGCCGAGCTCCACAATCGTTCCATCCGGGTTTATTGCAGCAGCAGCCAATGTCGTAGGACTTTCTGAAAAATCATAAATGAACCGGAATGTAATCCATCTACCGGATGTGTCCACTGCACCACTGCCGGTATTTACCCAGACTTGAGCCGGATTCGCACTCGTGTAGTCTGTGGTATTTGCATTATTGTTAGTGGCAAATGTGACTTGATTTTCCGCACCGAACATGATGCGCCCAAGTCTTCGCGTATTGCGGGCACCTTCAGTTGGATGAGACTGAATAAGTTGAATAAACAGATCACTGTTGTTTCCATCTACGCTTACATCAACAGCAATCTCGCCGCGCATGTCCGGCTCAAATTGCGGAATATTTAAAATTGCACTGCCGCCGGTGGACGGTGTCGCCACCGGACGACTCAAGCGCAAAAATGTATTGCCTGATTCTGTGACAAATCCAACATGACCTGCACTGACGGCATTTCCTCTGAAATTCTCTATTGAATTTGGTCTATGCGCCCCACTGATCACCGCACCGATATTGGCACTGCCTCCGGCATGTTGCGCAACCCATCTGGTTTGATTTTGAGGTACATTAAAAAATCCCTCTGCATTGGTATCGCTCCACAACTCCCATGCCGTGGTATGCACATCTTCAAAATCCCATATATGGTCAGAAGGGGCATGAGTCCATGCCGAAATTCCAGCAGATTGACTCATGGTTTCATCTTGAACTGCATATACTCTGAAACTATAGAGCGCATCAAAGTGCAATGTGCGCACTTCAAATGTTGTGTCCGCAATTCCGGTACGCGTGACAAGTTCCCCGCCCTCTCTTGCCCAACGCACAGTATAGGTCACATCGCCGCCATCTGCATAAACTGTCTCAGGTGCATCCCAATTTAGCGTTGCGCTGTAGCTGGTTATGTCTACAACAGCCAAATTTTGAGGGGCAGACAAAATCGTTTCTGCCGCAAACATAACGGCCTCAGACACCGCCGGAACGTCCGTATCTTCTGTTGCTCGGACGGACAGTTGCGGGAACATGCCTAAGATCATAACGACTGCCAAGAATATGGCACACCCTTTTTCAAATCGCCGAATCTTTCCTGTATTTTTCATTTTATAGCTCCTCCTTCGACTCCCTTTACGAAAAATATCTACGGGTAAGTTTCAGTGTAACTTAATTGAAATATAATTTCAATATTTTTTAATTAAATGAAAAATATTTGGAATATTGTTTCAAATATGATGCCCCCAATTTGTTTGTTTTGCATAATGGATTCTCAAAAAGCCCACACCGATTAAAGATGTGAGCCTGATAGCTATAGGCGCAGGCAGGTTTTGCCCAAGAGATTTATCACATCCTGAACCGATAACCTGAACCCCAGACGGTTTCGACATATTGTGGATTCTGCGGTTCAGGCTCGATCTTCTCACGCAGCCGCCGCACATGAACCACTACTGTATCGCCGTCACCGAACGCTTCCAATCCCCAGACCCGCTCAAAGAGTTCGTCTTTTGAATACACTCTGTTAGGATTTTCCATCAGAAAGAACAATATCTCAAACTCTTTGGGCGTGAGATTGCATACTTTGCCATGCACAGTTACCCGGCGATCCTCGCAATCAATTTCTAATCCTCTCACTGAGCGTTTTGTATTTTTGTGCATTGATGCCGCACTTGAGGTCAGCCGCTCAAATCTTGACAAATGCGCTTTGACTCTGGCTACCAGCTCTCCCGGGGAAAAAGGTTTTTGCATATAATCATCTGCACCCAATCCGAGGCCGCGAATTTTGTCAATGTCGTCATTGAGGGCAGAAAGCAAAATCACAGGAGTTTCTGAGATTTCTCTGAGCTTCTTTAACACTTCAAATCCATCAAGCCCCGGTAGCATGATGTCTAATATTACAAGGTCAGCCTTTTTTGCCGCTTCAAGACCTTCTATCCCATTTCCTTTAATTGCAACATCATAACCCGCTATTTGCAGGTAATCCTTCTGGAGCGCAGCTATTTCTGCATCATCTTCTATTATAAGGATTTTTTCCATATTCATTCCTCTCCCATATTATCCTACCAAAGGCAGCATAATGTTTACTGAAATTCCGGCATCGGGGTTATTCATCATCCATATCTTTCCACCATGAAGGGTAATCAGTTGCTGAGCAATGGCCAACCCTAGACCGCTTCCGCTCTGCACACCACGTGACGCATCCGCCCTATAGAACTGATCAAACACATGGGGTAAGTCGCTGCGCGAAATGCCTAATCCCTGGTCAGACACGGTGAGTAGCGCTTCATCATCTTGCTGCACAAGCTTCATAGATACCTTTGCCCCCAACTGTTCGGGCTTTTTGTATTTCACACTATTTTGCAAGAGGTTGAGTATTACACGAGCTATTTTCTCCCGATCTACAAAAACTCTGATGCCTGCTTCTATGTCCATCTCTAATGACATTTCTTGTTCACTATGTCTAAACTCCCCCGCTACCTCTGCTGTGAGCATCCCTAAATCTTCTTCGGTTTTATCTAGCGGTAACTGCGCATTTTCAAGGCGAGACAGCAGAGATAGATCATCGGATAGCATTTGTAGGCTTCTGGCCTTTTTACATATGACCGCAGCATACTCATGTACTTTTTCCGGTGTTTCGGCCACACCATCAAGTATTCCTTCCGCATAGCCTAATATAGAGGTGATGGGCGTCTTTAGATCATGTGTGATTGATGCCATCATCGCTCGCCGCTCATATTCTGTTTTTTCTTTTATCTTTGTGGAGTCTTTAAGCCGCACCCGCATCTGTTCAAATCCGGTGGCAAGTTCCGTGAATTCATCATCGCCTGATATGACCAGTTCATGCCCTAAATTGCCGTCTCGAATTTCCGAAACGGCACGTTTTAACCGAGCCATAGGTCCGGTCACACGTTTTGCAGTTAAGCCAACGATCAACAATGTCCCGACCGCAGTCAAGACCAGCACAACGATACCGCCCAATGGGAAAAATCGGGCGGCAATATGGCCTAAGTTATCATTGAGCCGCGCACCTATGAGCGGATTTGCAACAATCCAAAACAGTAAAAACGAGGTAATGATGCCCACTGCGTTGAGCACCAATATGGTCGTTACACTGCTGACAATAATGCGAAGGCGTATGGACATGATAATGAATATTCCTCTCGTTTATGTTACTCCCTCAGTCAGCTTCGTTGGCATTAATATTCTTTCTTTTCGTATATCAGACTTCCGGCTGTAAAAAATGCAACACCATAGCCTAACACGATCAGAAGCATATGCACAAGCTTTAACGTATCGGGCAATACGCCAATCCAGAGTCTGTGCCAACTGAGATATGATGTGAACAGCATTTCACCAAGCACCGGAAAAAATACAGGCGCCACATTCAATAACAGGTATGAAAATAATAAAATGAACATGGTCAGCGTACCGCTCTTGCCGAACAGCGCAACCAGTGCCGCAAAAGAGGCCAAAATAGCCAGAGGCACAATCGTCAGCATATAAGATGCCAAAGAGGCCAAAAGCTCATCCATGCGCAGTGCACGGCCAAAAATTTGATTTAATACTGCACACACAACAAAAATACATGCCAAATACAGCACTGCGTATGTAACCACAGCAAAGATCTTTGAAAAGTATTGTTTCCAACGCTCCACCGGACGAAAGATCATCGCTTTCATCGTGTTCTCCGCACCTTCAACAGTCAGCAAATCTGTCACACCCATAAATATCAAAAATGGCACAATAAGCTGGAGGAACATCGGTAGCATACCCATCGGGGTCGGCGTCAAATTGATCATGACACCGCCCTGTGTGCTTGCAAAGTTTGTGATGAGCTGTCCCATTGCAACCCACAGCAAGCAGATGCTCACGCCAATCACAAGGAAAACCGTATATTTTTTCCGGCTCATGAGTTTATCCCACTCATTGCGATATGATGCTAAAAAAGTCTTCATTAAAATGTACTCCCTATTTCATCTGCGGCATCAACAAAAAAACGCCGATTGATCCATTTGCTTACTTTTAGCGACCTGCGCCAAAAAGTAATCTTCCAAGCTGGGTGAGGTCTCTTTGATCGATTCCATGTTTTCAACGCAGAGCAGCCTCCCGCTATACATGATTGCGGCCTTTGTCGCACATAATTCAATCTCATGCGCTAAATGCGATGAAATCAACACCGCTGCGCCAATTTCGGCAGCCTTTGTTACCACTGCGCGCACAAAGATCATGCCCTCAATATCCAATCCATTGGCCGGTTCATCCAATATAAGTAATTTGGGCTTAGATAGCATCGCAAGCGCCAGTCCAATCCGCTGTCGCATCCCCAGACTGAATGACGATACTTTGTCATTTTTGTACTTATGCATTTCAACCATACGTAAGACTTCGTCCATTCGATTACTGTCCACATCGTCATAAAAGCGTGCCGCAAGTTTCAAGTTTTGAAGAGCTGTCATGTGTTCATACAGTGCCGGAGCTTCAATCAAACAACCGACTTGGCTCAACGCTTGTTCATGGTGCTCAGTCACATCAAAACCACCGATACGCACACTGCCTTTTGTGGGTCTTATAAGTCCCGCAATGACTTTCATTGTCGTGGTCTTTCCCGAACCATTCGGCCCGAGTAGTCCAAGCACCGCTCCGGGCTCCAGCGCGAAAGAAATTTCTTCCGCGCCGCGCCCATTTTTATATAATTTGGTTAGATTTTCAACTTCCAGAATCATGCTTATTCCTCGTCATCTATATTGTCATCATCCGTTTCGGGCTCATCAGGCTCAGTGATATCGTCCGCGACATCTTCGGTATCTTCATCTGAATTTTCGTCCGGATATTCTGTATCTGCTTCCGGTGTTTCTATTTCAGCACTTTCCAGTTCACGCTGTATGACTCTGGCTTGCTCAAGCGGATGCATCGTTGTGATACTGTCTTCATTTACGGTCCCATCTTCATTTAATGTGAAAAATACGGTCATTGTGCTGCCTACATCACCGAATCGGCTCTGGAGATTGCGCATGGTCAATATGTCTTCTGCACCCGGAATCGGGCTATATGGGTTGCTTGTGCCAATATCAGAAAAGCGTATTGAGATGTTTATTTCGATTTCGTTTACTTCGCCGAATATATTGGTCGCTGCGAACAGTCCATTGACGTTGAAATTGGTGAGATTTCCATCCATATCTACATCGGCTTCACCTGTGATGTGGTTGATTACCAAATTGCGCATGGGTATTTCAAACGGATCAATCGCTTCAAAGTCAGAACGCGTAACAGGTCTGCTGTCTTCACTAACCATCCAAGACGGCCCGGTGGCCGCAAAGGTCATTCCATCAATGTAAAAGACACCCCACATCATGGCATTATGGTCGTCAGCAGATATACTCACTGCTCTACCATGACCGCCTCTTGTCGTTGTTTCGATAACAACGTTATCATGCATTATATCATTTACTTCCGCATCAGTTACAAGGCGAACCGGTGTGGCATGGGTACTCACGGTGGTCTCACCTTGTCCCATTATGGTTGTTTCCGTTATTACTTCTGTGCCGGAGTCATTTAAAAACTCCCTGTGATTGAACGCCGAGTGGTGCGATCCTTCCAAGATCATGTCGAGACCCACTCTGACGATTTCGGGTACTTGGTGTTCGCTGAGCGAGCCGCGTATGCGGCGCACACCATTTTCTGAGGTCATTGATATGTTGTTGCGCAAATCTCCAACAATCAAGTCCAGCAGCAGTTCGGCAAAGCGCATCTCTGATGAATTACGATCTTCATAGGTGAACATTCCAAATGGGCTTGAGGAAAAAGATGAGTTGTGATTTATATTCGTGGCAAATACTTGCGCTCTGTACCACTGCGTATCTTCTTGCACTTGTCCATGCTGTCTAAATGGTGTCATTTCCATGTTGGGCGTACTGAAATTAAATCCGGAATAGCTCATTGTTCCGGTCAGTGTTGTCTCTGTCCCAAGCGCTCTACTGTCTCCTTGAATGTGTTCGACCCTTATTTCATGCACTGTTGCTCCATTGAATTTAATATCCATATGCATCTCAACGGTTACATTGCGCATGGTCAGCGCATCAAGCATTGCTGTTCTCAGCGTTTCATAGGGCGACCCCATGACTGCTGCCGCGGCTACTGCTCCGCCCAATACTGTCACTGCCAGTATGAGGCATATCACACGGATTTTTATACTTTTCTTCATTATCTTTACTCCTAATTTGATTTTTCGGCAATTACCATGTATACCATAACATTGCCCGATTACATTCGTCTTACAGAAATATTACGATTTGCTTAACATTTTACCTACATTGTGATAGAATGGTGGTGGTACAGGGACAATGAGGTAATTGAGCTATGAGAGATATATCATTATTAAACATGATGCTGGATTTCGCAAGAGGAATCAAGCGCTTTTTTCTGTTTTCCGTTGTTGCATCATCTATTGCAGCGCTTCTGGGTTTTGTTACGCCGCTGATCGTTGGTTTTACTATTGATTCCGTCATTGGTGGAGAGGACACCGCTTTGCCCGGCCCGGTCATGTGGCTTTATGAAACATTTGCACAGCCAGATAACTTCACTTTGAGCCTTATGGTTTGTGCTATCTTCGCCGCAGCAAGCGCTATACTTTCAGGTGTCTTCAATTATCTGTCACGCATCAACATGGCAAAAGGTTCTGAGACCTTTACAAAAAGACTTCGTGATCAGCTTTTTTCACACACACAGAATCTGCCTTTTGAGTGGCATACTAAAAATCTCACCGGTGATATCATACAGCGTTGCACCTCTGATGTTGATACGATCAGGCGATTTGTCTTTCAGCAACTCATCGAAGTGCTCAGGATCGCCATACTCATTATCATTGCATATCTTATCATGTTCTCTATAAATGTTACTTTATCGCTGATTGTTTTGGTATTCATCCCTATCACCTTAAGCTATTCCTTGTATTTTTACAAGCGCATTTCACACAAATTCATGGCTTGTGATGAGGCCGAAGGTGCACTCATGGTCAGGGTGCAAGAAAATTTGACAGGCGTTCGGGTCGTTCGCGCTTTTGGCAGAGAGGCTTATGAAACTGAGCGTTTTGATGAAAAAAATATAGACTATACCAATAAGTGGCTTTCACTTGGATACACATTTGGTTTTTATTGGGGCATTGGCGATATCGCCTCGGCAACGCAGCTGCTTGCGGTCATTGTTGTCGGCTCATATTTTGCCGCTACAGGATCAATCACATTTGGTGATTTGCTCGTTTTTATCAGTTATACACTTACACTGATGTGGCCTGTCCGTGGTCTTGGGCGGTTGCTCACAGAGATGAGCAAAACCGGTGTGTCACTCAAGAGAATCAAGGTCATTTTTGATGCGCCCGCCGAGACCGCTGAACCGGATTCATTGAAACCGCCTATGGATCGTGATATCGTGTTTGATAATGTCAGCTTTACTTATGAAGAAAATCCTGTTTTAAAAAATATCAGTTTCACGATAAAACACGGTTCGACTTTTGCAATCCTTGGTGCTACAGGAGCCGGAAAGTCAACGGTTACATATTTGCTCAACCGGCTATATGATCTGCCGGATAACTGCGGTACGATTACCATCGGAGGGGTAAATATTAAGGACATTGATCGGGCTTATTTGAGACGGCATGTTGGGGTGGTTCTGCAAGAGCCGTTTTTATTTTCCAGGTCAATATTTGAAAATATCGATATCGCTTCACGGAATCGTGATTTGGATAGGGTGCGTGAAAAGGCACGTATTGCTGCGGTGGACGACAATATCATGGCCTTTGTAAAGGGTTATGAGACGTTGGTCGGTGAGCGCGGGGTAACGCTGTCAGGCGGCCAGAAGCAACGTGTCGCCATTGCGCGAACGCTTATGATGGATGCGCCGATCATGGTGTTTGATGATTCTATGTCTGCACTTGATATGGAGACGGATGCCAAGATACGCGATTCGCTACGCATGGACACTTCCGGGGCTACGGTGGTGCTTATATCACATAGGGTTTCAACACTGATGACGGCAGATACCATCATGGTACTTGAGGACGGGCATATCGCAGAGATTGGTTCTCATACGCAATTAATTGAGCACAATGGTATTTATCGGCGAATTTATGATTTGCAAAGCGGTTATACAGTCGAGTAGGTGGTTTTTGCAAGATGTTTGTGGTGGGTTTTAACTCCCTCAGTCAGCGTTGCTGACAGCTCCCTCGCGAGGGAGCCAAAGATGTAAAGGACGATGATATTTTGAAAGAAGATCAAGAAGTTTCCGGCGGCCTGAGTCTTAAGATGTGGCTGAGACTCCTCCCATACTTCGGAAAACTAAAAAAGCAGACTATCCTGGCCACGGCGATCATGCTCATATCTACAGTGGTTGAGGCTGCGTATCCACTATTTACCAGTTTTGCCGTCAACAATTTTGTCATGCCTCAATCTACCGAAGGCTTGATTCCATTTGCAATCGTATTCTTTTTGGCTATAGTCTTTGTCGGTGTGTGTGTGCTCTTTTATGCAAAGCAGTATATGGATGTCGAAATGAGAATGGGTCTAATGCTCAGGCGAGACTGCTTTGTTCATCTTCAAAAGCTCCCTCTATCATTTCACAATGTCACCTCTGTCGGTTATTTAATCGGCAGAGTCATGTCTGATACAGATCGCATTTCAGGGATGGTTTCTTGGGGATTTTCACATGCGCTATTTAGTATATTTTATATCGCATTTTGTGTTGTCTTTATGTTTATTCTCAGTCCGGTGCTGGCTGTAATATTGGTGCTGATCATTCCGGTGGCCGGAGTTATTGCTTGGCTTTTCCAGAGAAAGATCGTCATCGTTAACAGGAAAGTGCGTGAAGTCAATTCACTAATCACAGGGGCATATAATGAGGGCATCACCGGGTCTAAGACTTCGAAGACTTTAGTTATTGAGGATTTAAATCGCAAGGAGTTTGAAAAGCTTTCTGACTCCATGAGCAAAGAATCAGTACGCACCGCACGGCTGACGGCGGTTATGCTTCCGCTAGTTATTTCACTTGGGTCTATTGCGCTGAGTATCGTGCTTTATAGAGGCGGCTTTTTAGTTCATGAGCAGCTCTTGGATTTTGGCATTTTGGCGGCTTTTATCACCTATGCGGTCAGCGTCATTGAGCCTGTGGTTCAAATCGTCGGAATCATATCCGATATGATGACCGCACAGGTCGGCATTGAGCGGGTTACAGGCATTATAAATGAGCCTATTATGGTTACCGATACTCCGGAAGTGATTGAAGAATATGGCGATACATTTAACCCAAAGCGTGAAAATTGGGAGTCTATCATTGGGCGTGTAACATTTGAAAATGTGTGGTTTATGTATCCCGATGGCGATGAATATGTTCTTGAAGATTTTACTTTGGATATCCCTCCCGGAACAACGGTTGCTATTGTCGGTGAAACCGGTGCGGGAAAGTCTACTATCGTTAATTTGGTTTGCAGGTTTTATGAGCCAACACGTGGGCGTGTGCTTATCGACGGGCGTGATAGTCGGGAACGTTCACAATTGTGGCTACACTGTGCGCTCGGTTATGTGCTTCAAGATCCTCATCTGTTTTCGGGTACGATTATGGAGAATATTCGGTATGGCAGGTTGGATGCAACCGATGATGAGGTCATTGCCGCAGCCAAACTTGTTTCGGCAGATATCGTCGCCGAGCGGCAGCCGGAAGGTTACGCTACGGATGTTGGCGAGGGCGGCGATAAGTTATCTACAGGCGAAAAACAGCTCGTTTCATTTGCTCGTGCAATACTGGCCGATCCGCCGTTTTTCATTTTAGATGAGGCCACTTCAAGCATTGATACGGAAACTGAGCTGCTCATTCAAGATGCGGTCTCTCATATGCTTGAGGGGCGCACTTCGTTTATCATTGCCCACAGGCTTTCAACGATCGCTCGGGCAGATATCATTTTGGTTGTTGAGGATGGTAAGATTGTTGAGCGGGGGACTCATGCTGATTTAATTGCTGCCGATGGGCATTATAGTGCGCTTTATAAAGCGATGCGGCTTGAGGAATTGAGTAAGTAAGGGTGCAAAGTTTTTCGAGTATACTCGAAAAAAATTTAGTTTCTGAAAAGTCTAAGCTCCGGAAAAATCAACCTTCCGGAGCGTTGTTTTATATATGCGAAATCGGCAAACTCAAATTTTTATTATCGTAGTTTGGCGCTTAAGGATATACGCCTAGACAACCACCATATCATGCGTGGATTTGTTAAGGATTTCAGTGCCATTTTCAGTAATGGCAACGACATCTTCAACACGCATTCCAAATTTTCCCGGTAAGTTTATGCCCGGCTCGATGGTAAAGCTCATGCCTTTTTCAAGCTTTCTGGGATTACTGAGCTTGATATCAGGCGCTTCGTGTCCCATAAATCCAATACCATGACCCAATCGTGTGGTAAAGTATTCGCCGTAACCTGCATCTTCGATGACTTTTCTGGATATTTTTTCAATATCAGGAATAAATGCACCCTCAAAACATGCCGCTTCGCCCGCCTCGGTCGATTGGCGGCAAAGTTCGTAGATTTTCTTTTGCTCTCCCGTAGGTGCTCCAACAAATATCATGCGGGACATATCAGAGCACATATCGTTATATGCGCAGCCAAAGTCAAACAGGATCACATCTTGAGCTTCTATAGTGCGGGCATTCCCCCGATAGTGCGGATAACTGGAATTTGGCCCGGATGCAATAAGCGCCCAAGGGTTGGTTCCGCCATGTTTTACCATTTCGGAAGTTACGAAGTCATTTATTTCGGCTTCTTTCATTCCGGGCTTAATAAACTTAATGACATCGCTGAATACTTTGTCTGTTATGGACGCAGAAATCCTTAGATTTTCAAGTTCTTCGGCTGATTTGATGATACGCATCTCTTCGAGAATCGGTCTGGCATTTACAAATGTTATGCCGGACTTTTCTGTGATATCTGCCAAATTAAATGCAGGCGCTGTCGAGTTAACGCCAATCTTCTTGCCGACAAGCCCTTCTCCATCAAGCAGTATATGTACTGCTTCTGCCATAAATTCTCTGTCGTACCAGGTGAGGATTCTTTTGTCGGTAAGCACGAGTTCAAGTTCACCTGTGTAAATTGAGTTGCACAGATAAAATACATCTCCGTCACTTTTGATGAACATGCCTTGGAATCGTTCGCACATCATAGGGGAGAATCCTATGAGGAATTTGAGTTCTTCGGATGGACAGACCAAGATGGCGTCCATTTTTTCAGCTTTCATGAGGTTTACGAGTTTGTCAATATGTCCTTTTTTCATTTGCGTAGCGCCTCCTATTTAAATTTGATAAGTTCGGTGATTTATGCTGCTATAATATCACAATTATGCTTTCGTTTCGATAGAAACTTTGAAGTAATCTGAAAAACTGTGACCTCTTTACTATCGGAGGCCAATATCAAAACAGGGCAGCGTTTTCCATCGCCGCCCCAAGACACATAAGCAATATGGAATGTCGTAAGAATTCATCAACCATTCACCGCCCAATCGTAGATTTCGGGGTGCTTATCTTTATCAACAATGGCGTACCCATTTTCGTCTGCTTCGAGTTTTACTCTTGGGATATTTTTTTGCGATTGCCGCAGTGAGTTGTTCCTCTAACGTAGGAGCAACAACAGGCTGGAACGGCAACCGCTGCTCGGCTATAATCTGCCTATAAAACATATCTGTATTATTTGCCATCATTTTTCAACTCGCTCCCGATTTTCGCTATCTGCTTTTCAAAATCAGAATTGATTTTTTGTGTCTTATTGAAAACGGCATACTCGGCGTGGGCTTTCTCTTTCGCCGCAATCATTGACATCTTGCCACTGCCAATCAAAACTTTGTATCTGCGGAATTTTAAGAACTCGTCTATACTGGTAGCGAAGTCCTCCATTTTCAGCAAAACTTCATCTTCAATTAAATCCTCCACATAGTCAAAAAAGCCCGACACACTTCTTTCCAAACGGCGTATTTCCTGCTCGTTCAAATAATTTTTAGCAATAGATACATCACCTTTAAGAATGCGACCATCGGGGGAGTTCTTCCATGTAACTAATCCCATGTTGTCAAGATTGCTGTCTACTCGGTCATGAATTATTTCTGCTGCCGTATGTCCTGTGATAGCAAAATGAAATTTGTTTTGCACCATAGCATAGAAATCCCTTGTAATAGGGCTATCTTTATCATAATCGGCACTTATCTCAGCAAAAATATCAGTTATCTGCAACCATATTCGGCGTTCGCTGGCACGGATGGAGCGAACACGCTCTAAAAGCTCTTTGAAATAGTCCTTGCCAAAGACTGTTTCGCCCTGCTTTAAGCGTTCATCATCCAATACAAAGCCTTTTGTCATAAATTCCTTTAGAATTTTCGTTGCCCATTGTCTAAAACGTGTGGCTTTAAGAGAGTTCACGCGATAGCCAACGGATATGATGGCATCAAGGCTATAAAATTTTATAGGCTTAGTCTGTGTTTTATCAGACAATGCACCGTGTTGAGTGGTATGTGCAATTTCTGCACTAACCACTTTTTCCTCTAGCTCTTCACTTTCAAAGACGTTTTTCAAATGCCTTGATATAGAGGTTCTGTCAACGTCAAACAACTCACCCATAGCTTTTTGGGTGAGCCAAATTGTTTCATCTCTTACGAGGGCATTTATTTCGTTTTCGTTGTCCAACTTATAAATCTGATACTGCAAACCGTTTTTATCCATCACAACCTCCTATTACGAACTTTATCCTATCGCATTTTGGCAAAAAATACAATTCCCGATAAATACATCAAATCCTCCGAATATTGCGGGCGACCGAGGTCTGTCACCCCTTACTCCTCCGGATCAATATAGGTGTCAAGCACGGCACTTGTGCCCAAACTGAGGTTGTACATGTTGTTGTGCCGGACTTTTTCAACGACTTTTGTCAATATCCTTTGAAAGAATTTTGCACCCAATATCGGGTCGGTTTCAACTAACTTGTGTATATCTTCTTTGTCGATTCCGATGAGTTCTGTAAACTGTTCCGCTCTGCAATTGAGCGTGAAGGGTTGATTGGTCATGCAACTTTCGCCCAGGACATCGCCTTTTTTCAGTCGGGCTATTTCAATCTCTCCGCCTTCGTCCCGACCACCTGAATATAGTATAAGCTCACCTTTGAGCAAGATGTACATGGTGTTGTTAAAATCCCCACTCATAAAGAGTATTTCATTTTCATAATAAGTTTTTACATGGAATGACGCTGCCAGTCTAATCCACTGCGCATCTGCCAACTCAAACTCAAGCGCTTTTTTGAGCTCTGCTACAATTTCGCCCCGCTCTATGATTCGTTTGCTTTGCTCATTTCGGACAATCGGCCTATTGGTCAGATTGTGCGCTTCCATGATTTTTCTTAGACTATACCTGCGTTCAGATACAATCAGGCTGATTTGTTCCCATAGTTTTTGGTTGTTGCGATAACGAGAGAAGGCATCAAATCCGGGCTTTGCATCCTTGCGTGCTATGGCAATATTATTGAGCGACTCAGCAGAGCCCTCATGGTCACCTTTGAGCATGTAGTCAACGGCAAGCATCATGTTGGATCGGAATATCTTTTCATCAAGGTCATCACGCAAAAATTCTCCCGGATAAGGATCAAAGTCCTCCGGTGTTACCATGACCATATTCCCTGTCTTGTGTTGGGAAGATATCTTTGCTTTTTCATATACGAAGCGATAGATATCTTCACGAATGCGCTTCCATTCGGGGTGTTTTTTAGGTTCCGGCAAGTGTTTTATCGACAGCGTATTGTCCAGAAAAAAGGAAAATCCATACATCTTGCTATTGATTACATAGTCAATATCTTCGCCTCGGGTGATATGCGGATCAAATGGTACGCTTTGGAACATGTCCCGATGAATAATCATGGCACCGCCAAATGCAAATGGTGTGCGCTTTATTCTTGGGGCGCACCCTATTATCTCGTCAAATGCTTTGGCTTTTGCACCAAATCGATCCCAGTGGGTCATCCACGATTCGGTTTTTACATCATCGTAATACTGATCATGCTTGTTGATGTAATAACCGGCCATACCATAGACCACATCTCCATATATGCGCTTACCCAAAAATTCAACTGAGCGTTCAACCCAATCCGCTTTTTCAAAAACCTCGTCATCATCGATGAGAATCGCCGCATCAGCAGAAAGGATGTCCGCACATAGTAAGCACATGTTTCTCACATTGGCATAGCCTATCATGGATAGTAATGGCGATGTCCTATGCAGGGTATCTGTCTCGTAAATGATTTCTGATATACGAGCAAGATCTGATATTGTGAAGATATATGTCTCTGCTTTGAGGTCTACCGCTCGGACAATTTCCACAACACGCTTTTCCGCCGCTTGTGCAATGTCCGGAGTGGTTGGGCATATGAGCAGTACAAGTTTGAAGTCTTTGGGCGTGAGTATTTCCATGCTTTCCAGTGTGCGTGCAAGGGTTCCTTCGCCGTCAAGCGGTGTGGGATGGTCATAGATCGCATCGCCTTCTTGCCATCCTTCTGATTTGTTGCGCGACCAGTACGTTGGAATCAGTACAACTTTTCTCATAATTATGACCATTCCTTCCGGCTACTAAAGTCCAGTTATTTAAAATGCGCTACACTAGGCCGATGCATAACCTCATCGGTTTTATCGGGCGGCAGTTTAAGCCGCTGAACATACCAACAGCCTATGCATTAAATATTTCTATTAACGCATCCATCAATGAATCTTGTGTGTAATGTTCAAGCGCATACTTCGCGGCGACTTGCTTGCGGCGGTCTTTGTCCGGTCTGTATATTTCATGTATTATCGCCTGGGCTAACCCAAATGCGTCATCTACATCGACAAGTGTGCCCACATCATCATTGATCACATCAGGCAGTCCGCCTTGATTCGTAGCGATTACCGGGCAGCCGCAGGCCAGCGCCTCAATTGCGACCAGTCCGAAAGGCTCTCTGCGAGATGGCACAACACTGACATCAGCCGTGCTATATAACGCACGCAGTTGTGATACATCAAGATGTCCGGCAAAGTGTGTGCCGCTGAGCTTGTATTCTAGGGCTTGATTTTTAAGGCTTTTTGATAGTTCACCATCTCCGGCTAAAATAGTCACAATTTTACCGGGGTATTCTCCTTCATACAGCCTCGCCGCTTCGAGCAGTACATCAACACCTTTGAAATGTGCTAGTTTTCCGGCAAAAAATACGAGTTTTTCAGAAAGCTTTATGTCAAGCATATGGCTTATTTGTTCTTTGGTCTGAGGCTCCGGGAAAAATCGATCGGGATCATATCCATTACGCATGAATACGGTTTTGTCCGCACAGATGGGAAATAGCTCACGAACGAGCTTGTCGTTATCGTTTGAAATCGTGATGATACGCTTTGCTCCCATTGCCGCTTCGTCAGCGTATTTTCGAAATCGTGCGCTGTGCTGGTATCCCATTAAATCTGTTCCGTGCGCAGTGATCACATAGGGGATACCCGTTTTCTTTGCAAGCCAACTCAGCAGCCAAATATGCTGAGCGTGTATGATGTCGGGCTTAAACTCTTCTATGGCTTTGTTTATTGTTTTTTCAAATGCAGTTAAATATCCCTCAAGTTGGGTGTCCATAAGGTCAAAGAATGTCATTGTGCTGCGTGGGTGCGTTGTGAAACACGGAAAGTTAAATGGCAGCGCATTGCCTATGTCTTCATGATATGAAAAAAATACAGGATAGACTTTTATCCCCGGTATGCTTCCGTAGTGGAATGTATTTTCAGGCATGACGATGCTGACTTCATGGTCTTTTTTCAGCAGGTGCACTGCAATATTACGGGTGTATGTTCCACTGCCTGAACCGGCGAGCGGGAAGTGGTTGATCATTAGTACTTTCATTTGGTGTTCATTCCTTTCGGTGCGACGAAAGACATCGCACCCTACATAGATTGCATTGGTTGAGTACAAAATTACGCTCAGGATGACCGCACCGAGTCCGCCAAGCCTATCTTGCGGACAAATTCATCCCATGCGTTGCAGGTCTCAATGTACTCTGCAATGTATCGCTCTGCACTGTTCCAGCTTTCATCAAAATTATTGAGCACGTTTTGAAATTTAGAATTAGATGTGTATTGAGCCAGTGCTTTTAGCCCCGGCACAAGTCTTGCACGCTGATATTCCCTGACTTGTTTCAGGTCGTTTCCCAACAGATAGTTAAGAAATGGATTTCGTCCGACCCACCCTGTACATGCATAATAAAATCTGTTTTGCACCGACTGATCCCCGATCAAATCCGGCGCTTTGGGAAAGTCCTTAAATGTGTCATGCAGTGGATTAAGTTTTACATCCATGCATGTCACTGCACTCTTTCCTATTTCGATGCCTAATGCCGTGTCTTCGCCACGGTTTAAAAATAGTTCATTTTCGACCCTGTGATATGAGGAAAAGAGGGGTGGCAATTTCGAAAAAGCAGAGCGTGATATTGCAACATTTCCGCCAAGCAGTTTGGTGCATGGCTTAGCGTCCCGCTCGTCTGGTGCAAATGCAAGGCATTCATGGTGCGCACTGTTTTCCCAATATTCGAGCATATCTTCTTTTTGCAGTCCTATAAGCAAGTCTTCCATGCCGTCAAATGATGCGTGGGGTAAGATATTGTATCCACTGTATTCACCGGTGGTTACCTGAATTCCTTGTTTCAAATATTCCAGGTGAGTACCAAAGAAATCAACAACTTGGGTGTATCGTTTGCCTTTAGGAGTTATTCGCAACTCCATTGGGTAGATGTCGGAGTCTACAAAAAAGAGTACATCCATTTCTCTGAGTAGCGCTTCAATCACAACGAGGTTGCGATTATGTCCATATGGGATCAAGCCGCTTGATGTTTCTATCGGACACTTGAGCAAGATGGTGGTTGATTTGTCTGATATTTCAAGGCGGCGGAATTGGTTTTTATTATATCGGGGTGCATTGATGTCTATTTCATAAGTTGGAATTTTTGCGTTTAAGCTGCTCATCACTTGCGCATTTGCCCCATGTGTCGTCGCAACGATCACGCAGTCAAGTTTGTGTCCGAATTTCTCAGCATTTTTGATAAAATTCAAAAGTTCTGCTTCTGAATCGAGCCTTCTGATTATCATACCCAGAGCAATTTTCATCGGCTGTCCATCCTTTCGCATGGCATGACGGAAAAATGCCTTTATTTAAAATTTTTAGATACGAATTCTCACTGTGCTGTTAGTTTACGTTTTTAGCATCGACTTCAATAATTTTCTTAATTTTTTATATTCTTTTTTGCAATTTTAACACATCGCACTTTTGAAGTGAAGCATTTTTTGTTCTTTGTCACAATGTATTGGACACTGATCGCTGCTGATCACAGGGTATTGAGCAACCATCACTTGCACTTTACTTGCACTTTTCTTAGAAAAGTGCTAATGTAGCTAAAGCAAACATAACAGAAGGGATGATAATATAATGTCAGCAATCCACGTAGTAATTGAAGGTTCGGGTAAACATTGTCATTTGACCCGTGAGACGCTTGATGTGCTTTTCGGCGAAGATTTTGAACTTGAGGTCAAAAAAATGCTGACCCAACCGGGTCAGTTTGCAACGCCACATAAAATTACAGTTGTTGGGCCTAAACGGTCGGCGGAACTTTCAATAATCGGCCCTTGCCGCAATGTCGATCAGATCGAGCTTGCTTTTACTGATGCTACGGCATTAGGATTTAAGGATGTACCCATTCGCGAAAGCGGTGATGTTTTAGGCAGTCCGGGATGTAAATTGATCGGCCCCGAGGGTGAGATAGAGATTGATGAGGGCATTATCATCGCCAAGCGTCATGTCCACTTGACTCCGGAAGATGCTGAAAAATTCGGAATTGTTGACAAGCAAATCGTCAAGGTAAAATTAGATGGCGAAAGAGCTCTGGTTCTTGATGAGGTCGTTGCACGTGTTAGCCCTGAGTATGCTACTTTTATGCATGTAGACTACGATGAACTCAATGCCGCCGCTATTTTCGGCGTTGAACCCACCGGCGAAATTCTCATTTAGGGCATCTCGCTAAAACACATATTTCAACAAAAATTTTTCACGAAAAGGCGTCCCGCAAAACTTTGGGAACGCCTTTTCGTATACGTTGTGTCAGATTTGAAGCGAAGGAAAATCCTGTCTACTACTGTTTAGGCATTAGTTGTTGATGAGCAAAATCTCTAGCGTCTGTCCAAAGGCTGTAACTGTTAAGTCAATATACTGCCATGGGGCATTTTTGTTGATATCAATCAGATTGACCATACCTGTGTTGCCTACGCCTGCTTGCCACATTTCATTGATGCGGACAAATTGCATCGCATCGTTACCGCTCTGGTCTCTTGCTGTAACTTGCATCGCGCTCAGTGCTATGGGTGTATTCACACCATCAAGCTGTAACCAAGCACGAATCAATCCGGCATTGGCCAGCGATTGATTGTTATTATTGCCGTTGTTAAAAATATTCAATGACAGTACCGGTTGCGGTGCGAATCTGTTGTTGATCAGCAGAACTTCCACAGTCTGATCAAAGGCTGTGACTGTCAAGTAAATGTACTGCCATTGCGCATTCTTGTTGATGTCGATCAGATTAGCCATACCGGTGTTGCCTACACCTGCTTGCCACATCTCATTGATGCGGACAAATTCCATCGCATCGTTGCCATCTTGATCTCGGGCTGTCACCTGCAACGCACCCAAAGCAATGGGTGTGTTTGCACCGTCAAGTTGCAACCACGCACGAATCAAACCGGCATTGGCCAGTGATTGGTTGTTGTCGTTGCCGTTATTGAAGATGTTGAGTGAAAGTTCCGGTATATGAACACGCTCAGCGGTTGGAATGGCAATATTGGTATAATTGTTGTCAATCGTAAACGAGAATCGGTCAATGCCGTGCGCCGGGTTAGCGCTAGGCCCGGTGATGGGTGCAGGTTGAGAGCCGCCGGTGGTGAGTATGAGCACCAGTCGATTACCGGCTCTGGCGGTGTGAACCCCCGGTTGCAGATAGATGGTGTAGTCGTGCCATACGCCAATGTTTGCTTGCGGGTCAATTTGTGATTCCACTCCGGCGGTATAGCTTTCAAAACCGGCACCGGGATTGGTGAGATCCATCCATCCTTTAGCTATTTCTCTGAATATACCTGTCGATTGAGCAAACTCGACCATATTGGAGTTTCGTGCGCCTCCGCCCTGCCAAGCTAACCAGTTATTGTTGCCCTGTTGTGTGTCCGATGGAAGCAGCACACGAGCGGGAGTCGCACCCACTCTGGGTGTTCCAAAGAAGTTAATTGTGGTATCGGGTGCTGCCACTTCCACCAATTTCGCATGGACACGCAGATTGTCACGCGCTGCAACGCCCAGAGACTCAAATGCGGCACGGAAACTCACTGCAACAACGCCCTTAATGGTGGCATCCTCAGGAAGTGTGATTGAGTAGATTGCGCTACCCGCAGTAGCATAGTCCATATTGTTCCACCAGTTGAGTGCCGTACCGGGGTTTCCGGCATCAATTGCAGCGTTGTTGTGCGTCAGTCCGTTGGCGCTGTTGATGGTGATGAATCTGTTATCATCTGATAACAGCGCTGCGGCACTGGCAAAAGGTGTAAATATGGGTTCGTAAGTATCATGGGCTACCGGGCGCGCCGCTTCTTCGGAGTCCATGCCACCTTCATCGAATATAAGGAATTCTTCCGCTACTGAGAATGAAATCGCAGTGCTGTAAAAAGCATTTCCGGAAACTGCCTCAGATGCAGTATTTGCTCTGAAATGATTGCCGGTGAGCGTGAGTGTATACGTATCATGCCAAGAGTCGTAGCTGTCCCATGCTCCGGTAGAGTTGTTGTGTACCATCACGTAGGGGATTCTGCCCAGTACGTTATTGTCCACATCGTATAGCCAATGACTAAACCATAAGTTGAGCAGTTCATCAAAGGTGTATTCGCCACAGTACATAACGAATGGACGGTGTGCGCCGGCTCCGGCACTACCCACGGTGAGATAGGGATTTGCGTTGGCAAATGGGAAGGTCGGGGTCATGTGCTCTCCCTGATTCCACATCAATCTGATGGGTACTCCCGCAGCGCTTGCAGCTCTATACATCATTTCAGCTTGTTTTGTACGGACATTATCGTCGTTCATACCGTGGATGATAAACATCGGTGTCTGAATCTGACTGGGCCCCCAATCTCTAAACCAACCTTCACGAGTATAGTCACGGCGTGCCCAGTGTGCACCGTAATTTCCTGCTAACGCAGCTTCTTCATGCCGCATCAGTTGTGAATAACCCAGATATCTTAAAAATGTATTCCCGGGAACACCTGCCCAATTGGGGGTGATTCCATCATTGCTTGCCGCTCTGGCCTGAGTTGTCCAAGCTCCTAAACGCGGATTGCAATGCCAAGCCAAGCCTACGGTATATTCCCAAGTGCCGAATGTGCCTTGCGAATTGGTGTATTCGTACCAGCTGGCAATACCGGCAACAGGAACTATGGTTCTAAGACCTTCAACACCGGTAGTGGCCAGACCGAACTGAGTTGTACCGGCATATGAGCGTCCGGTCATGCCGACATTACCATTAGACCAGTCGGCAAAGACTTCGATATTATCTGTTTTGTTGGTAAATGCTCTGGCATTGCCGTTGAGCCATTCAATTACAGCTTTAAATGCGGCAATTTCAACATCGGCACCCATGGTGGAAAATCCTTGACTGTTTAATCCCGCCGGGCCATGAGCCGCAACAACAGCAAATCCACGAACCAAGAAGTAGTCATACCAGTTCAGATTTTCATATTCATATCTGACTTGGGAGCCGGCGGCAGGTGGGCTGAGATTATATGTGGCGGTGTAGGTGCCTCCGCCCGCATTTTGGGTTGCAAATTGATAAAACCAGTCACTGGTGACTGCATTTTCTACCATGTAGGCTACACCTTGCGCACCGCGAGCAACCGAACCTTGGGCAGTTCTCGGCGCAGGCTGCGCCAAGAGCGTATAATGATTAAATGCAGGATTTGCAGCTAAGAATTCATCACCGCGTGCACGATGCAGCGGGGATGGATTTTGCCCAACGGTTCCCTCAATATATGGGCGCGCTTCGAATATGGTTGCAAACTCAGCTCCATCCAGTGCTGAATTGGGTAACTGCACCAATGCTTTAATCAGGTCTAACTGACCATCTCCATCTGTGTCATGCTCTGTTTCAACATAGACCACAAAGCGAAGGATTCCATCGCCGCTGGTGTCACGAATTGTAGAGTTACCATATTCAAAAATAGGCACAGCCATGCCATTTACAAAGTAAGGTACTCTCGGTACAACGGCAAGTGCATCTCGAAGTCCTTGGAACTTGTCCATCATGGCAAAGGTCATCGCTTGCATGATCCCAACAGTGAGTACTTGCTCGGGTTCAAATTGCCAGTTATTGAAAAATCCGGCAGAACGCGCAAATTCATTGTAGTTAAAAAATGGATGGCTCGGCGGTCCTCCGGCAAATTGAGTGGTGTTCATGCCTGCTAAGTATAAAAGCATAACGAGATAGTCTTGCTGTGTCGCCGGTTCTTCCTGTACACTTGCTGTTGCGGCAAATGGCTCTATGCCGGATTTCGCCCCGGATAGAATTGCGCTAACCGTTTCCAAATCAGAGGTTGTGAGCACATCCTCTGTGGAAAGACCGCTTAAATACATCAGTATGGCGTCCAGAGTGTCTAATGTTGCAACAGTGTAATCGTCTTTCGCGTCATAGTCTTCTGTGTCCTCGTCTTCATAGGAGTCCGTGGAGATCTCCGGTTCATTTTGCTCAATAGTCGTATCGGCTATCTCATATGCACCTTCGATAACTTGTTCGAGGTATTCTTCTGAACGCTCTGCGAGCGCAATTGTTGCTCCGCTTAACATCAGTATGGCAAGTAAGAAGCAGATACTCTGTTTGGTCAGTTTCAGTGTTTTTTTCATTTTTTGTTCCTTCCTAAGTTTTAGATTTGATTTTCTTTCGTTTTTCTTTTCCCATTCGACTGATTGCTTTGCCGTGGTTCCATGTGATTAACGATATTCGCATCTTTTGCTCAGGGGTCGTTTCAAAGTTCTGCGCCGAACCGGCATATCACCTCTTTCATATGCGCATAAGGTTTAATTTTTCTATTTACTGCGCTAAATTATAATAATAGACAAACAGCACCCGGCCACATAGATCGTTATTTTTGAGGGTACTCAGACCAATCCGACGTTTGTGTAGCGGCTGCTGGATGCTAATTATTCTTCATTGTGATTTATATTTATAAAGGGGGCAAAATTTACAAGTGGTATAAACAACAGCGCAAACATTCACCTTGGGTTAAATGTTTGCGCATTTTAAGTCATCTTTCAGAAAGAACTTGCAACATGAACTCCATGAAGCAATCATATCATAAGTTATATGATATTGAGCACAACTGTCAATACAACAAACAGTCCGGCAACCCATTTTGTTGCAAGCGCCAGACGAGCATCGCGTGACTTCTGTTTATTCTTTGCAAGGTATGTGTCTGATTTTGCTCCGCTGAGTGCGGATAGACCTGAATTCTTCCCTGATTGCAACACGATCACACACATCAGTACAAGGCATGTTATCAGTTGGAGTATTACGAACAACGTTTGCATAGTGTCAATCCTTTCGGAATTATATATTTTTTACATAGGAGAGCATTTTAGCACAACGTCTGCATTATTGCAAGCATTTTGCAGATAATCTTTTGACAATTTGAATTGATGCGCATTATAATGCATGATGGTGCGTATAACAAGGCGCAAGCGCATGACTCAATTGGGCAATAAATATTTAATATCTATTTTTTACATGCGAATAATTTTCAAGGAGTCTGAGAATATGTTTTTTGATACACATGCACATTATGATGATCGGCGTTTTAATGAAGATCGGCATGAGCTACTGATGTCCATACACGATGCGGGAGTTTCGCTGATATTAAACTCGGCGAGCAGCCTCAGATCGGCAAAGTTCAGTCTCGATTTGGCCGATAAATACCCTTTCGTGTACGCTTCTGTGGGCGTACATCCTCATGATGCCAAGTCTATGACAGATGCTACGATATCCGAGCTTGAGCAACTGCTTTCGCATCCGAAAGCGATGGCTGTGGGTGAAATCGGGCTTGATTTTCACCATAACTTTTCTCCGCCTGACGTTCAAAAAAAGCGTTTTCGGCAGCAGATGGAACTGGCGCGTCATGTGGGAAAACCGGTGATCATCCATGAGCGAGAGTCACTTACGGATACGTTGGCTACGATCAGAGATTTTCGGGATCTTTCGGGGGTGTTCCATTGTTTTTCCGGTAGTTGGGAGACCGCTAAGATCATTTTAGACATGGGCTGGTATCTCTCATTTACCGGTGTAATTACTTTTCGCAATGCACGGCACGCTATAGAGGTTGTCTCTAAAATGCCCGCAGACAGAATCTTAATTGAAACCGACTGTCCTTATCTTACACCCGAGCCAAAACGCGGGCAACGCAATAGTTCATTATGTCTGCCGTATATTGCCGAGAAGGTCGCTCAAGTGCGGGGAATTTCTGTCGAGGATGCTGCGGCGCTGACTATGGAAAATGGGAAGCGATTTTTTGGGATTGACAGTTGAAGCACTGGATCGTATAATAAGTATACTTGGAAGTATACTTGAGCGAGGTGATTTGCCATGGCACAGATATCCTTATATGTAGATGATGCAATGATCGTTCGGTTGAATGCCGTCGCTAAAGCACACAATTGTTCCATCTCAAAGTATGTCGCTGCTGTCGTAAGCGAAAGTCTTTCTCGTGAAGATTCAGAAAAAATCATGAAGCTGCAGTTGCTCACAGAGCTCCAAGGCTCAATTAGCGACACTACGTTTGTCGCACCTTTGGATATCCCATGGGAATCGGAACTTCCGAGGAGGTTTGATTTGCTATGATATATCTTTTAGATACCAATATCTGTGTGTTTCACCTCAACAACTCCAAGCAAAATATGAGTACACGACTACGACAGACACCTATTGATGATATAAAGCTCCCTTCTATGGTTGCCGCCGAACTGCTTTACGGAGCGGAAAAAAGTGCAAGACGTGAACAAAACCTAAAAATAGTCACTGCTTTTCTTTCGATTTATGAAATCGTGCCTTTTGATGAAACTGCTGCAGGATATTACGCACGAATTCGAGCTAAACTTGAAAGTGCAGGAATGTTAATAGGAAACAACGATATCACAATTGCCGCCACTGCACTTGCGCATAATGGTGTTATCGTCACCAATAACACTGGCGAGTTTTCTCGTGTAGACGACCTTGTTGTTGAAGACTGGACTTTGTAAAGGATTGAAAAGCTTATGAAATTGGTGTCGTGGAATGTCAATGGACTGAGGGCGAATTTAAAAAAAGGCTTCATGGATGCCTTTAATGATATTGACGCTGATGTGTTTTGCTTGCAAGAGACCAAAATGGAAAAAGGGCAGGCCGAAATAGAGCTGGATGGTTATCATGAGTTTTGGAACAGCGCTGAGAAAAAGGGGTATTCCGGAACTGCTGTGTTTACAAAAATACCACCCTTGTCGGTCGCTTATGGGTTGGGTATTGATGACCATGACCGCGAGGGGCGCATGATCACTTTGGAATTTTCTGATTTTTATCTTATCTGCGTCTATGTACCCAATTCTCAAAATGAGCTGGCCAGACTTGATTACCGTATGGTCTGGGAAGATGCATTTCGCAACTATGTTTGCGCTTTGGATCAGATTAAGCCTGTGCTTATTTGTGGCGATTTAAATGTTGCCCACCAAGAAATTGACTTAAAAAATCCTAAGTCGAACAAGCGCAATGCCGGGTTTACCGCCGAAGAACGCGGCAAGATGACAGAACTTTTATCTGCCGGGTTTACTGATTTTTTCAGGCAGCGTAATCCTGATTTGCCGGGCGCTTATACATGGTGGTCTTATATGGGTAAGGCGCGTGACCGTAATGCCGGTTGGCGCATTGATTATTTTTTAGGTTCGGATAGGCTGAATGATAGAGTCACAGATGCATTTATTCTGCCAGAGGTGATGGGCAGCGATCACTGTCCGGTAGGGATCGTGATTTCATAGGCTGGTGCGAGTCCTCCGATTTAATTTTCAAAAAGCCATAGCTATGGCATAGCCATTTCAAAGCTAGTTAAAATTCAAGTATCGGGAATTTTTTGTCACAATAGCCACATCTGTCTATGCCGAGGTTTGATGTGATTTTCGGAAGATAAAAGTCGGATTGCGTGATGCATGCCGGATTGCCGCAGGTTGGTTGGGTCAGCGCACTTGTGACAGGCCGCGGCGCTAATCTGGGCTGGTGCATAAAGTCAAGCAGCAACGACATGCGTATAAACATGCCATAACGCGCTTGTTCAAAGTACACTGCACGAGGGTCGTCATCTACATCAATGGCAATCTCTCCATATCGCGGCAAAGGGTGCATGATCTGCATGTCGGATTTTGCGCCTTCAAGCATTTTGCTTGTCAGTATGTAGACATCTTTTAACCGCCTGTACTGCGCTGCGTCATGGAAGCGCTCCCGCTGCACTCTGGTCATGTATAAGATATCTAGTTCGGCCATGCAGTCTGTCAGGCTTTCAGATTCTATATATTGTTGTCCTTGCGCTTTCATTTGTTCGAGTATATATTCAGGCAGTTGCAGCTCTTGCGGGGATATCAGGCAAAATCTGATGCCTTTAAACATGGCCATGGCTTCAATCAGCGAGTGCACTGTGCGTCCATATTTTAGATCGCCGCAAATGCCTATGCATAGGTTGTCTATGTTTCCGCGCTTTTGTGCGATGGTTGCAAGATCCGTTAGCGTCTGGGTGGGGTGAAAATGGCCGCCGTCCCCGGCGTTTATAACAGGAACTTCTGAGTATAATGCGGCTGCTGCCGCCGCGCCTTCCTGGGGGCTTCTGATGACAATGGTGTCTGAGTAAGAGGCGGTCATTCTTATGGTGTCTGCGAGCGTTTCGCCCTTTGATGCGGATGTGCCGAGTGGATCGGAAAACCCGAACACGCCTGCGCCCAGTCGTTGTGCCGCCGCTTGAAATGAGAAGTTGGTGCGTGTGCTCGGTTCGTAGAACATTGAGGCGAGGAGCTTTCCGCTGCATGCGGCGGCATAGGTGTCCGGGCGGGCAATTATGTCACAGCATTGGGCATATAGTCTATCCCACCACTGGCGCGACATGTCTGCTACACTGACAAGTTTTCGCACTGGTGTCATCGCTTAGTCCTCCGTTCATGCTTTGGTCGGTTCAGTATAACATATGCAGTTTGTGCTTGTCGATATGCCTGATATATTTGTGCCATGTGGTGGCTGGGGGTCATATTACTGCACAGAGGGCAGTAACTTGGTGATTTCAACTCCAGATTCTCAAGTTGCCGCTAAATTGGCATGTTACCCCACCACTTTTCCGAATATGCGCAGAAAGTCAAATTCATTAATTTTTATAGGCGCATACCGCGAGTTGAGGGAAATGAGTTCACCCCGGCCTAATTTCTTAATGTATGCGTCTCCATTGAGGCTAAATATGCCAATTTCGCCAATGTTCAGTATGTGTTGTTCTTTTATAAATATGACTTGTCCGTCGGCAAAGCGAGGTTCCATGCTGTCTCCGCTGACCCTGACTGAAAAATCCGCTTCTTGCGGTATTGTTTCGTCCATTTCGATTTCAATATAATGCTCACTGTCCAAAAATGCACCCACACCGGCTGATACAGGTATATCATATAGCTTTATGTATCTGCCGGACGGCGCTTCTTTGTATATCCGCTCTGTTTGATTATCGTTTATGCTCTCGGCAAATAGGGGATTATTCAGGAGCATGGTGATGTATTCTTCAACACGGTTTTTTCCAAGTGCGTTGAGTTTCGGCAAATCATGGTGCTCCGAATAGGCATTTCGGAATATGCCTTGAATGTCCCTGACTTCGTAAAGCTCACACAACAGTAAAAATTGCTCAACAGACGGCGATGATACGCCGTTTTCCCAATGTGAGACGACTTTAAATGAGCACGGCTTGCCTATGCGTCTGCTTATATAACCAGCAGTCTCAGCTTGCGTGTGTCCTTTTTCTTTTCTCAGACGTGCTAAAATCGCTCCATAGTTCATAATCATTACTCCATATCCAAAGTAGTGAGCCTATTCTATCTCAGTTTTTGATCATTTGCAAGCTTTATTCTAAAATTTTTAGAATTTTCCTCTTGACTTCTGATTATATTAGAGTTAAGCTTATGATATGAAACTAATTGATAAGCTCACAATTTTAACTGAGAGTGCGAAATATGATGCTGCGTGCACTTCGTCCGGAGCGAACAGACCGGGGCATACTGTCATGGCCGGAGTCTGTCACAGCTTTACGGCAGACGGGCGCTGTATTTCTCTTTTAAAAGTCCTCATGTCCAATAATTGCATATATAAATGTAAGTATTGCACCAACAATGCGACCAACGATGTGCCGCGAGCGACCTTTACTCCGGAGGAGCTTGCTACTGTCACGCTTGAATTTTACAGGCGCAACTATATTGAAGGGTTGTTCCTATCCAGCGGTGTTGTCAAAAGCCCCGACCATACTATGGAGCTTGTTATAGATGCGCTTGCAATCTTGAGACATCGGTACGGCTTTTTGGGTTATATCCATGCCAAGGCAATTCCGGGTGCATCTCCTGAACTCGTTTATCGACTGGGTCTTCTGGCAGACAGACTCAGCATCAACATTGAAATGCCCAGCGAAAAGAGCCTTACCTTACTTGCACCGGACAAAACAAAAACTGCTATTTTAGCCCCCATGCAACAAATCAAAAGCGAGATCGCAGAAAGCACATATGCGCTGACACGCTATAAAAACGCACCAACTTTTGCATCGGCGGGTCAGGCAACACAGATGATCATCGGCGCAACGCCGGATACAGACCACCAAATCATATCTTTGGCTTCGGCGATGTACATGAAATATGACTTGCGACGCGTGTTTTATTCTGCATATATTCCGGTTGTTGAAGATAATCTGCTGCCGGCAGTCACCACCACTCCGCCACTGTTGCGTGAGCATAGATTGTATCAAGCCGATTTTCTTTTGAGGCAATATGAATTTGCTGCCGATGAGATTTTGAGCAAGGACACACCGAATTTCAACCCATACCTTGATCCCAAATGCAATTGGGCCATCAACAACATTCATTTATTCCCCATGGATGTAAACACTGCTTCCATGCACGATCTCTTACGTATACCGGGCGTTGGTCCTACCAGCGCTAAGCGGATCGTTCTGGCACGCCGCGAAGGGCGACTCGGCTTCGACGAATTAAAGCGCATCGGCGTTGTACTCAAGCGCGCTCAGTATTTCATCATCACAAAGGATAATTCTGCCGGGTCACGGTTGGTTAAGGACTCGGTTGTGCGTTCACTCATTGATCCTAAAATTTACGCCTTTGGAACAGAGCAATTATCACTATTTAGCGGAACTTACTGTGCTGTAACATTGCCCTACGGTACAAGCACTGTAAATGAGGCCGTGGAAGATGCAGTATTGGCGCTTGCATCAAGTCTTTAGCGGCACAGTCCACAATAGCCTAACAGTTTACAAATCACGAGGAGAATACTTCATATGTCTCGTCTCAAGCCTTTGGCCGCACAGTCTGATAAGCTCTACATATATGACGGTTCATATCATGGCTTTTTGTGCTGTGTATACGAAAGTGTCTATAGTGGGGAAATTCCGATCCAAATCACAACCTATGATGACGATCCGATAACATTGTTTGATGCTTTCGAAGTTTACACAGACGAATCCAAGGCAAAGCGCGTACTCCATTCCATCTCCAAAAAAATCTCTCAGGATGCATTCCGACTCATAGAAGAAGTGTTTCTGTCTTGTCTGTCCGAAAAAGAATTGCTCATGCTTAAATTCTTGCTCAGAGGGTATCGTGAGGGCGGCAAAATACTCGCCCGGCTCGGCGACCCGGATGTTGCACCTTTGCTTAAAGCTCAGCGGCATTTGTGGGGCGAAGCGCATCTGCTCAAGGGGTTTGTTCGATTTGCCGATTACGACGGTGTGCTCGCCGGAACGATAACGCCAAAGAATTTTATATTGCCTTTCCTTGCTGATCATTTTGTTCAGAGATTTTCTAATGAGGATTTTTTGATTTTTGACAAAACACATCAGGCTGCTCTGGTCTATCAAAATAGGCACTGTGAAATGATATCCATTGACAACATTGAGCTTCCACCCATCACCGAGAGCGAAAGCCATTATCAGGCCATGTGGAAGCGGTTTTATAACACGGTTTCTATTAAGGCACGTGAGAATCCACGCTGCCGCATGACGCACATGCCTAAGCGCTATTGGGAACATATGACGGAAATGCAGGATTTGTTGGAGTAGTTTTTTGTCGAAGAATTATAGTACGTCAGACAATCCAAAAACTCGCCATACTATAAACGCCCATTACAGTTCAGTGGGTATCTGAAAACACAGGTTGGTTACAGCCAAGGCACGTCTACGTATACTAAACTTGTATCATATCCAAAGATTGTGTGCTCAGTGACTGTAACCATTGCGAGTTTTCAGATACC
>WQVH01000016.1 GCA_009781695.1 Oscillospiraceae bacterium | reverse complement strand
TCTGCACAAACAGAAAAGTAATACGCCGTAGGCCGTTTCCTTCTGCTGAGTTTAACTCCCTCAGTCAGCTTCGCTGACAGCTCCCTCGCGAGGGAGCCAAAAGAGAGCTTTTGTGCAATATTATACATTTCAGTGCGGTTTGTCTACAGTTTTTCCCACATCCAAACAATTGTTCACAGAAAGTTATCATTTCAACATATGAAAGTTCCTCTTCCCTCTCCCAACGCTCCCACGCTCTTGACATGATCTCTATTTCACTTTATACTAAAAATCTGTTTCGATTTCTTTCTTGGGAGGTTCATTATGCGTAGTACAGGCGTGATTGCCAGAGGCATTGTGACGCCGATTTTCAGGCAAGGCGATGATATAATAAAGTTGATTTGCGATTGTTTGCTCATATCGGCACAATCAGAGGGCTACTCTTTGGCAGATGGCGACATCGTCGCCATTACAGAAGCCGTGGTCGGCAGAGTCCAAGGCAACTATGCGAGCCTTGATCATATTGCCAAAGACATCCGCACGAAATTTGGCGGCGGCGATCTGGGCATCGTCTTTCCAATATTGTCCAGAAATAGATTTTCCAGCGTACTTTCCGGAATTTCAAGAGGCTGCGATAAGCTATTCATTCAGCTTTCTTATCCGCGTGATGAAGTGGGAAACCAACTGGTAGACATCTTAACCTGTGATGAAAAGGGCGTAAATCCTTATACAGATAGTTTTACTGAAAAAGAATTCCGCGATATTTTCGGAATGGACACGGTACATAGCTTTACCGGTGTCGATTACATTGAATATTACAAGGAAATTGCCGGTAATTGTGAAATCATATTTTCCAATGACCCTGCACATATACTCAAATACACAAAGCATGTACTTTGCTGCGATATTCACACGCGCCGCAGAACCCAAAAGCTCATCAATAATGCCGGCGCAGATAAATGTCTATGCTTAGATGACATCCTATGCGCACCTGTCGACGGCAGCGGCTTTAGTGAGTTCGGGCTTTTAGGCTCAAATAAGGCCAATGACGAACAAGTCAAGCTGTTCCCACGAGATACTGACGCATTGGTACTCGCACTGCAAAAGGAACTGCATAGACGCACAGGCGCTACACTTGAAGTAATGGTTTATGGAGACGGTTGTTTCAAAGACCCGGCCGGCGGTATTTGGGAACTGGCTGACCCTGTTGTATCTCCCGCATTTACCAGCGGTCTTTCCGGCACACCCAATGAGCTTAAAATAAAATACGTTGCGGACAATGATTATGCGGATTTGTCCGGCGAAGAGCTGACAAAGAGTATCCGCGAGCGTATAAAAAACAAGGCTGACAATTTGGTCGGTAATATGGCTTCCGGAGGCACCACGCCTCGGAGGATTCACGATCTGGTGGGCAGTCTGTGTGATTTGGTATCCGGAAGCGGAGACCGTGGCACGCCGATTGTTTTGGTGCAGAATTACTTTAAGAACTATGCCAGCGATTAGGGAGTTGAGCGTTGAGAGAGGAAAGTTAAGGGCAAATTGACAAGCGCAGTGAAGAGTCTTGTTCTTATACATTTTCAAAATGCGCTGTATAAAGATGCTTCGCTGTGCGCACAAGTGACAACAATGGCGCACAGATAATAAAAATATAAATCAAGGATGATGAAGAGATTGGGCAATTCGGAAAACAATAGGTTAAACAACTTTAGCAGGTTTGATGCTGAGACCGCAGCGCGTGTCATACACGAGTTTGGTGCGCCCGCCTACCTCTATGACGAAGCATTGATCCTCGAACGATGCAAGGATTGCCTTAACATCCCCAATGCATATGGCTTGACCGTCCGATACGCCATGAAAGCAAATTCTAACAAAACACTGCTCAGAATCATTTCCGATGCAGGTTTACATTTTGACGCCAGCTCGCTCAACGAAGTGCGCAGAGCACACATGGCAGGAATTCCTTACAAGAAGATCATGCTCACGACACAAGAGACCTACGAGGGCGATGAGATGAAAGTCCTTGAGGCACTGCTGCTCGAAGGCTTACAGTACAATGTTTGCTCACTTCGGCAACTTGAACTCATTGGTGATTTTTCTTGTGAAAATTATTTCACACCCGGAATCAGAATCCATCCCGGTGTTGGCTCAGGGGAGTCGGCTACACGCAATACCGGCAGTGACTATTCTTGTTTTGGCATTCACCTGTCGGATATTGACAAAGCGATGGAATATGCGTGGGGAAAGTGGATCAAGTTTGAGCACGTGCATGTACACATTGGGTCAGGTGCTGATCCGGAGATGTGGAAAAACAATATCGACATTGAGCTTGGTCTCATTGCAAAATATTTTTATGAAGCAAAGACCGTCTGCTTCGGCGGTGGACTCAAGGAAGCAAGAATGCCCGGCGATGAAGCCGCTGACTTAAGCTACCTTGGCAAATATGCCAAAGAACAAATCACAAACTTTAACAAGAAATTCAAACGTAAGCTGCACATGGAGATAGAACCCGGAACTTACATCGTCGCCAACTCAGGTTATGTCGTTTCTCGCGTCATTGACAAAAAGAGCACCCCACGCGCCAACTTTATCATTACCAATGGCGGTATGGAGATGAATTCACGTCCGCTCTATTATGGTTCTGTCCATCCGGTTTATGTCGTCTCCGGAGATGGTACACAGGTAAGGTCGTCGGAATTTAAAGATATACACACCGATTATTCAGCGGTCATCGCCGGTAAATGCTGTGAAAGCGGCGATTGCCAGACGCTCGATGACAAAGGACATCTCGCAGCCAGAACAATGAGTGAACCCGAAATGGGCGATATCGTCATTATCGGCGGCACCGGCGCTTATTGCTCATCTATGGCGCCGTTTAATTACAACTCACACGTACAAGCACCTGAGGTCTTGCTCACAGAAGGCGGCAGTCTGAAACTAATCCGGCGCCGACAGACCCTTGAACAAATCGTGGAAAATGAAATCTAATCGGCCATATGTCATATCATAGTGTTTTTGATATACTTGATATCGTTATTTCGGAAATGGAGTACATCATATGAAGAAAATAAAAGTAGGCATCGTTGGCTATGGCAATGTAGGCAAGGGTGCAGAAAAGGTTTTACATCATACAGACGATATGGAACTGGTCGGTGTCTTTACGCGAAGAGCGCCCAATACGCTCACTCTCGCTGATCCAAAAGTACCTGTTTACTCAGTAGATGATGCACCTAGCCTGACAGACCGGATCGATGTCATGCTTTTGTGCGGTGGCTCTGCTACAGATTTACAAGAGCAAGCACCCCATTTTGCCTCTATGTTTAATCTCGTGTGCAGTTATGATAATCATCTTAAAATCCCTGAATATCTGGCCTCTGTAGACGCTGCTGCGAAAGATACATCTGCAATTATTTCAGCAGGTTGGGATCCGGGACTTTTTTCAATGGTTAAGCTACTGTCCGAATCTATTTTGCCCAACGGCAAAACATACACATTTTGGGGGCCGGGGCTTTCTCAAGGCCACTCTGACGCACTCAGACGTATCGTTGGCGTCAAAAACGCTGTACAGTATACACTACCCATTGATAAGGCCATAGAAGCTGTCCGCTCAGGCGCATTGCCTGATTTCACAACCAGAGAAAAACATCTGCGTGAGTGCTTTGTTGTGCTTGAGCCGGGTGCTGATCCGGTTGAAGTTGAACGTCAAATCAAGTCCATGCCCAATTATTTTGCCGATTATGATACCGCCGTGCATTTTATTGATGAAAACGAGTTAATGCAAAATCATGCACACATGCCGCATGGCGGCACGGTATTGCATAGTGGCAAAACCACGGATCATGAGCATGTTATTGAATTTGCTCTTAAGCTTGAATCCAATCCTGAATTTACCGCAAGCATCATGGTTGCATGCGCCAGAGCCTGCCATAGGCTTTTTGAAAACGGTACATTCGGTGCAAAAACAGTCTTTGACATCCCGCTGGCTTATTTGTCACCCAAGAGCCACGCCGCATTGGTTAAAGAACTCCTTTAATGCTCATCAGTCATATAAATAAATAATCATAAAATTCAGGAGGTCGCTATGAAAAAGTTTGTATGTGTTGTTTGTGATTATGTTCATGTTGGAGAAGAACCCCCGGAAAAATGCCCGGTTTGTAAAGCCCCGGCATCAAAATTCAAACTTATGGAAGAATCCGAATCCGAAGAAAATACATAAAAGGTTGTGCTCATTATGCCAAACATCAGACCAATTTCCGATTTAAGGAACAATTCAAACGAAATCAGTGAATTTTGCCGAACATCACGTGAACCGGTATTCATCACCAAAAACGGAGTCGGCGACATGGTTGTCTTGAGTATTGAGCTGTACGAAAAACAACAAGCACAACTCGATCTTTATTACAAACTCGCAGAATCTGAATCCGAAATCGCAACCGGCTCTGAGGGCGTAGATTTTTTTGACTTTGCAAGTAAATTGAGGCAACTAATCCATGAAAGAATATAAAGTAATCATATCACCCGCGGCACAAAATGATTTTCAAGACGTCACAGACCATCTTGACACGCTATCTCAAGAAGCCGCCACTGCATACTTTGATTCATTCGTTGAAAAAATCAAAACACTGAAATCATCCCCGGAAAGCAGCCCCTTAGCCAGAGATCCCCAATTACGTCTGCGCAGATACAGGCTCTTACCGATTGAAAAACACATCGTCTTTTATGTCATCAGCGGCTCAAACGTCGAAATCCGCCGGATACTATACGCACGCAGACAGTATGAACGACTGGTGTAGCTTAATCGCCTCTCGTAAATAACAGTCGAAACACTGTGCAGCATTTTTCGTCACATTCACACATCACCAGCAGGAGGATATAGCATATGGCATGCAGAGGCGAATACATGCTCGTCACCACGACCTGCCCCGATAAAGACGCCGCACGAAAGATCGCGGGCTTAATCATCGAAGCGCGGCTGGCCGCCTGTGTACAACTGCTCCCCATCGATTCAATTTACACATGGAAGGACAACGTCTGCGACGAAAGCGAGATCCTTCTTTTGATCAAAACAAAGACCACTTTATACGAACAACTCCAATCACTAATCTGGCGTAATCACGCTTATGATGTCCCTGAAATCATTCAGCTCCCAATCACAGGTGGTCTGCCTGCTTATATGAAGTGGATTGATGAGGTATTATAGTACAGAGATCTGTACTATAATACCTCATCAATCACTGTATTCATTGACAATCACGCAATTTCGTTGTAAACTTCTTACACTTGGACGTCTTAAAAAACACTCGCCAAATCAAGACAGCATTTTTAAGACACCCACTTGACGAGGAGTTGATTTTTTATGTCTGAAAACCTATACACATTTGAAAATGAAACATACAAAACCGCATATCGCCACACTTCGGCTCATATTTTAGCCCAGGCAGTCAAAAGGCTATATCCGGACGCACTGCTTGCAATAGGCCCCGCCATTGAAGATGGCTTTTATTACGATATCGATTCCGCTACCGCATTCACTCCTGAGGATATCGAAAAAATCGAAGCAGAAATGCGCAAAATCTGCAAAGAAAAGCTCGTCTTAGAAAAATTTGAACTGCCCAGAGCTGAGGCGTTAAAATTTGCAACCGAACAAAATGAACCATACAAGGTAGAACTCATAAACGATCTGCCGGAAGATGCCGTCATCAGCTTTTATAAACAAGGCGAATTTACTGACCTGTGCGCCGGCCCTCATGTCGATACAACCGCCAGAGTCAAAGCCAATGCACTCAAACTGACCAGTTGCACCGGTGCATACTGGCGCGGTGATTCCAATAATAAAATGCTGCAACGTATTTACGGCACATGCTTTATGAGCAAACCCGAACTGGACGAACACCTGCGCAAGATCGAAGAGGCCAAACTACGTGATCATAGAAAGCTCGGGCGTGAGCTTGATTTATTTTCGCTATTTGAAGAAGGCCCGGGCTTTCCGTTTTTCTTCCCAAAAGGCATGGTGATCCGTAACGAACTGGTCAATTTCTGGCGTGAAGAACACAGAAAAGCCGGATATGTCGAAATCAGCACACCCCTGATCCTCAACGAGGAAATGTGGAAACGTTCCGGACATTGGGATCATTATAAAGACAATATGTATTTTACCAAAATCGATGATTCAGACTATGCAATCAAACCCATGAACTGCCCCGGTGGAATCATTGCATATAAGCGCAAGATGTGGAGTTACCGTGAGTTTCCGATCCGCGTTGCCGAACTGGGGCTTGTGCATCGTCACGAACTCAGCGGGGCTTTGCACGGACTGATGCGTGTGCGCAATTTCACCCAAGACGATGCACATCTGTATATGACACCTGAGCATATTTCAGGTGAAATCGTAGCGCTCCTTGAGTTGGTTGACAAATTCTACAAAGTCTTTGGTTTCGATTACCGTGTTGAACTATCCACACGCCCCGATGATTTCATGGGCGCACGTGAACGTTGGGACGAAGCGGAACGCTTGCTTGAAGACGCACTCAAGAGCAAGGACGTTACCTATCGCATCAACCCGGGCGACGGCGCTTTTTATGGCCCAAAAATCGACTTCCACCTTGTGGACTGCTTGGGACGTACATGGCAATGCGCAACACTTCAACTGGACTTCCAGATGCCGGAACGCTTTGAGCTTGAGTATGTAGGCCCGGACGGTGAAAAGCATCGCCCGGTCATGATTCACCGTACAGTACTGGGATCGCTTGAGCGTTTTATTGCAATTCTCACCGAACACTATGCCGGAGCATTCCCGCTTTGGCTTGCACCGGTTCAGGTCATCGTCATGCCCATCACCGACCGCACCAAAGACTATGCACAACAGATCGCTGATGCACTGACGGACTCGGGACTGCGTGTCGAGACTGACTTTAGAAGCGAGAAAATTGGATTCAAAATCCGTGAGGCACAAATGCAGAAGATTCCATATATGTTGGTGCTCGGCGACAAAGAGGCCGAAAGCGGGCTTTTGACCGTGAGAAAACGCTCAGATGGTGATATTGGCTCAATGACGCTTCCGGAGTTCTTTGAAATGATCTCTGCCGAGAGATGTCCTTACTAGGCATCCACTCATAAATCAAATATACATGCATGTAAAATCTGAAAAACTTTTGCTTTGCATATCAGTGTTTTCGTGATATCATGCATTATTCCAACTTCAAGAAAGGTAGATTTCAAATGAGCCAATTTACGATTATGATTGACACCGGTTGCGACTTGCCGGAGACATTTATCAAAGAAAACAATCTCTCGATTATTCCTGTTCCGTTTAATCTCGATGGAAAAGAACATGTAGGGGGACGCTGGCAAGAAATTTCAGACAAACAATTCTACGATGCATTACGCAACGGCGGCAAAGCAGGTACAACACTCATAAACCCTGAGGCATTTACAGAAGTTTTCACTGAATATGCCAAAAAAGGCGAAGCGCTACTCCATATTTCATTGAGCAGCGGCCTTTCCGGCACTTATCAAAACGCCCTGCTTGCCCTAAATGATGTCAAAGAAGCATATCCGGACTGCCAAATCCGCAGTGTGGACAGCCTCAATGCAGCCCCCGGCATAGGACTTGTGACCGTCTTGGCTATCAAAAAACGCAATGAAGGCGCTACGTTGGATGAAACTGCTGACTATCTTGAAGCACAAAGGAACAAATGTTTCTCCCTTTTCACCGTGGACGACCTGATGTTCTTGCATCGCGGCGGGCGTGTCAGTAAGTTCTCGGCAATCGCAGGCTCAATCATCGGTGTTAAGCCTGTGCTCAATGTATGCCCTGATGGCACACTCAAACTCAAAGATAAGGCACGCGGACGCAAAGGGTCATTGGAAATGCTCGTCAATCAGATGAAGCGCAGCCTAAGTCCGGATACGAAGCGTCTTGGCACAGTACTCATTGGCCATGGTGACTGCGAAGCGGACGCACAGACTGTTGCCAATATGATTAAGGCCGATTATGATGTAGAAGACATCAAGATCGTACTCATTGGCCCGGTTATTGGTGCACACTCAGGCCCGGGTACAATTGCCCTGTTCTTTGAAGCGGATATGACGCGCACAGAGTATGAAGCAAAGTTCTATCCGGCAAAATAGCACCACAACGAAATAACATAAGCAAAAAATTGCCGGGGCGCATTGAGCAGCTCCGGCAATTTTTTGATATCTTAATACTTCGCTATTACTAATCTCTCAAGCCCATGGCTTCACGATCCTTAATCGCATCTTTACGAGACAGATTGACACGACCGCGATCATCAATTTCCATGACCTTAACCCAAGTCATATCACCCTCATTGAGCACATCTTCGACTTTTTCAACCCGACGATTTTCGAGCTTTGATATATGCACCATTCCATCCTTGCCGGGTACAAGTTCGACAAATGCACCGATGGGAATAATTCTTACGACCTTTCCGTAATATATCTTACCGACCTCAGGTACAAACACGATATTGTCAATGATTTCCTTAGCTTTACGGCAAGCCTCAATATCAGCAGAAGCGATGTATATACTTCCATCGTCCTCTATATCAACTTTTGCACCTGTATCTGCAACGATCTTCTGAATGACCTTACCACCGCTACCAATAACTTCTCTAATTTTGTCGGGATGAATCTTCATCATGACCATCTTTGGCGCTGTGGCCGCAAGCTCTTCACGCGGCTTGGCGATACATGGAACCATAATTTCATCGATCATTTGCACACGAGCTTCAAGACACATATCAAATGCTGACTTTATGATCTCCATTGTCAGACCATCGTTTTTCAGATCCATTTGAATCGCAGTGATGCCCTTCTTTGTGCCACCGACTTTAAAATCCATTTCACCATGAAAATCTTCTACACCTTGGATATCAATAAATGTCGTCCAATCGTCACCATCTGAGATCAGACCGCATGATATGCCCGCCACCGGAGCGGTTATCGGCACACCTGCATCCATAAGGGCGAGTGTAGAGCCGCATATCGAACCCTGCGATGTCGAACCGTTAGACGAAAGCACTTCAGATACCACACGAATGGCATATGGGAATTCAGCCGCGCTGGGCAGTACCGGCTCAAGCGCTTTTTCAGCAAGTGCACCATGCCCTTGCTCACGTCTGGATGTTGAGCGTGAACCTCTGGCCTCACCGACTGAAAATGATGGGAAATTATAGTGATGCATATAACGCTTCGACTCTTCTTCATAGATTGTGTCGAGCTTTTGTGCATTTGAGATTGTACCCAATGTAGCAATTGAGAGCACTTGGGTCTGCCCGCGTGTAAACAGACCGGAACCATGCACTTGCGGCAAGATACCAACCTCCGCTGCCAGCGGCCGGATTTCGTTCATGGCTCTACCGTCCACACGTTTGCCTTCAAGAAGCCATGCTTTGACGACCTTTTTCTGAATTCTGTACGTGATTTCTTCCATCTGAGCCGTGATTTCAGGATACGTTCCTTCAAACGTTTCAATCATGCGTCCTACAACTGTGTTAAAACGCTCTTCGCGGATATTCTTGTCATCAGTGTCCATGGAATATTTCACATCATCCAGATACTTTTCAACTATTTTGGCAAAAAGCTCATCATTAAACGAAGCTTGAGCGTATTCAAATTTTGGCTTGCCTATTTCGGCAACCATCTTGTTAATCAGTTCAATAACCGGTTGAATGGCTTCATGTGCCGCTTTGATACCTTCAAGCACGACATCGTCCGGCACTTCATTAGCAGCGGCTTCAATCATGACCACTTTTTGTGCAGTTGATGCAATCGTACAATACATCTCGGAGGTCTCACGCTGTGCGGTTGTTGGATTGATTATGAACTTACCATTTTCAAGACCAAGACCCACACCGGCTATAGGGCCGTTAAATGGGATATCGGAGATTGATATTGCCGCCGATGCACCGATCATCGCAGCGATTTCGGGTGAACAGTCGTGGTCAACAGCCATGATGGTACAGGTGATTGCTACATCGTTGCGCAGATCGTCCGGAAACAATGGACGCATAGGTCTGTCAATCATGCGACCTGCAAGCACTGCGCGTTCACCGGGTCTGGCTTCACGGCGCAAAAATCCACCGGGGATTCTACCTACTGCATAGAGTTTTTCTTCAAAATCTACCGAAAGCGGGAAAAAGTCGATACCGTCACGTGGACGTGATGAGGCAGTTGCCGCTACCAGTACCACGGTTTGGCCATAAGTGACCAGAACTGCGGCGTTGCAGAGTTCTGCAAGCTTACCGGTTTCGAGCGTAAGGGTGCGCCCGGCAAGATCCATGGAATATTTCTTTACGTTGGGGAATTCTCTTTTGTGGATAATCATAGTTTTGCTCCTTTTCACAATTACAAATATTTTTCGGAGCGGCGGTCTCTTAGCACTTGAAAACATTTCCGAACCTCTTCACTTGCGGCTCATTTCCGCCCCGCTTGCGTATTTTTGATGTTCGGATGCATTTTCAACTGCTATGGGATCGCCCCCCGGTTTTGCACTGGTGTTACATTTAGGAGCCGCCCCGATTATGCCGGAGCGGCTCCGATGTAGATTTATTTTCTGATGCCAAGTTTTGCGATACACGCTCTGTAGCGCTCAATGTCTTTGTTTGCAAGATAATCAAGCAGACTGCGGCGACGTCCAACCATCTTCAAAAGGCCAAGCTCGCTGTGCTTGTCTTTTTTATGGACTTTCAGATGCTCGGTGAGCTGTCTGATACGCTCGGTGAGTATCGCTATTTGGACTTCCGGTGAGCCGGTGTCTGTATCGTGCGTGCGGTTTGACTCAATAACATTGCCTTTTTGTTCTTTGGTAATCATTTTTTCTGTTCCTTTCTTTCTCAATCTCCTGTGGCTGAGTATCGGGCGGAAAGTTACCGCAACTTGCCGGATTTTATAGCTCTTTAGCAAGTGTTGTTCGGCTTTGTCCCGAAACTAAGCACATGGATGTTTGGCTATTATTGCCAATTCAAGCTATATTAACATTATTTCCCTTTATTGTAAAGCAAATTTTCTCTTTAAATGTCGATACGATTCTGACCATACAGCAAACCGTATTTTGCGGTCTGCCTATGGCGCACAAAAAAGTGGTGACTAAGCGGTCTACAGTTCACTGGGTACTCGGTCGAGCGATGCATAGCGGAGCTTAAACGCCCATTTCATATCTTTCGATGTAATTATCTTGAACATCCCTTGGCAGGTGCGTAAAGTATGCCGAGAAGCCTGCGATACGTACGACGAGGTCTTGATAATCCTTCGGCGACTTTTGAGCAGCTCTCATCACAGATGTGTCCGCTACGGTAAAGTGGAACTGAATACCGCCTAGATCAAAATAGGTTTCAATCAGTTCACGCATTTTTGCTTCGGCATCGTCGGAGTTAACAGAGTTTGCATCCAGTCTCAGATTGATCGCTCCGCCAAATCTCATTTTATACCACGGCATTTTCGCAACACTCTTAACATATGCCAGCGGTCCATTTTTAACAGCGCTTTGCGTAGGATCACTGGAGTGTGAAAGCGGCTCTTTAGCACGGCGTCCGTCAGGTGTCGCCCACACACGCTTGCCTGCAGCTACCCAGAAAAGATCAAGTGATCCGGGATTGAGTGTGCCGCCGTAGGGGCCTTCTTTTGACATATAGTAATCCGCATAGTAGTTTGTAAACCACTCCACAATTTGATCGGGCGTATCCAAGTCGTTACCGTAGAACTCGCCTTCATTAAGGATCTTCTGACGCAGCATTTCGGCACCTTCCCAGTTATTTGCAAGTGCATCGTATAGCTCTCGTGTCGTGATTTTCTGCTCATCAAAGCAGAGCTTCTTGATGACGCTCAATGAGTCGGCGACTGTACCGATTGCGTTGATAAAGAATCCATGACCATTGTACTTTGCGCCGCCCCATGTTACGTCTTTGCCTGATTCTACACAACCCTCCGTCATTACAGAGGCTGAAAGGATTGGCCATGCCGTATCGAAAATAAATGCTGCATATTGGTTGAATCTGACCATTCTATTCACAGCATTTTTGATTTGACCCTCGAATTCCTCTTTAATTTCATCAAAAGATTCATATTCATACAGCTTCTTGCAAGGACGCGTGCCTTGAGCTTGAGTCAGTGGATCGATATTGCCATGAATGACAAAATTGAGCAGCCCGGTCATACTGAATCCGCCACCAAATATGCCGCAGTTTGCAGGCAGTGACCATTCCTTACCGGAAATCGCAGGTTCTACACATCCAAACACACCGTATTGTCTTGCGTCTTCTATAGGAATCCCTCTGTTGTGCATGGCAGGTATGATGACATCGTCATTATTAAATTGCGGCATACCTCCCAGTCGCTTGCTGCATGCAACGCCAAGCGCCCAGATATGGTCAGGGGTGTACTGATTAATTCTCAGTGCGATACTTGGCTCAGCAACACGAAGACGGTAATAGGAAAGCAGCATCGCCTCAGTTGCGATATTATAAACGCCGGACGTACCGTCAGCTGTCATGCCGCCTACAGTAATTTGCATACCTGCCGCAAGGTTTTGCATACCACCTTGAAGATCGAAGAATGTCCTGTTATTGTTGTGCGCTTCGATTAGGGTATCATTTGTGGGCTTAGGGAACATAATGATCTGGTTGCCCATTTGAATGAGAAATGCATCGAACAGTTCCTGTACACCTTCTTGAGTCAGCGCCCCTGTCTTAATATCGTTTTCAGCAAGAGGGCCTAAGTAACTGTCGATAAGTCCCGGTGAATCCGCCCAATGTGTACCGTCGGCTGTGAGCAGGTTCTGGTAGAAGAGTATTACTTGGAGGCCTTCCCAGAGATTTCTGGCAGGATTTTCAATAATCCAATCCAGAGCATCAGCCATCTTCAAAAGTTCTGCACGGCGTTCCGAGCTTGCAGATGCTGCCTTATCACGGCAACCTTGCGCATAACGCTTACTCATCGCAATCATACCGTCACAAACTCTGACAATGCCACGGTAAAACAGTTCGCTTCGTACATCGCCGTATGTCGTATCCGCTTTGATTGCGTCAATCTTTTCAAGTGCTGTTTTTCTTACTGTGCCAAAACCGACTGTAACAGCTCTTTCGTAGTTGGGGCAGAAGTGACCGGGATAGCTTCCGGAAAACATAGAAAAATCCATACCTTCCGGAAATTGCTCAAACCAATCCGGAGGCATCAGGCCTCGTCCTGTGGAGGCAATGTCATTGCCAACCCACCAGTCGGCAGCATCAAGGATAAAGGCGCGCTCTTCATCCGTAACCCAGACAGAGCCGGGCACTTGCCAAGCGGCGCGAAACCGCTCATCAGTGTCACCGAAGCATGCTTTAAACCAACTGTGGGGCGTGACCTCTATGTCAAAGTGTACACTGCGCGTGCGAGGACCCGCATCGCCCACAAAAATGTCATCATCGTCAATATTGATCTCACGTGATGTGCACCATGCGTGAAGAAATCCGCCGCGTTTTAATACGGGATATTCATTTTCATTGTTGCGATAGTATTCGGTGATGATGCGGTTACGCTCAAAATTAAGCCTCATATCCTTGTTGATGCGTTCCCGCTTTGCTTTCAGATCTTTTATGCGCGCTGATATAGGTAGGTCAAACCTTTTTTCTGATAAAGTCATAATTTCCTCCGTTTCTTTAGGGTAATGGCGCAATCTTGAACACGCCTCTGCCCCCTGCCTTTCGGCACTTATTTTTGTTATCGTCCTAGTTGAGCTGAACATGAAGTCCATAGCTTTTAAACAACGCTAATGTTTTATTCATAAAGTCGTCATCAGGCGGGGATATGGAAGACAACTGATATTCCAATCCAATACGTTCATATTTCACTTTCCCCACCTCATGAAAGGGCAGTAGCTGCACGAGTTCCACTGCATTGCCCAGCTCCTTGCAGAACTCTGCGGTTTTGCTCAGGTTGTCCTCGTCGTCAGTCAGTCCGGGTATGATGGGGATGCGGATGTAAAACTTTCCGCCGTTTTTAGCGAGGTATCGGGCATTTTCCAATATTTTTTCATTTGAAACACCTGTGAGACGCTTGTGCATCTCCGGGTTCATATGCTTTAAGTCATATAAATATAAATTAATAAAAGGTGCAATTGCTTTAATATTTTCTAAATTAGTATAACCTGTTGTGTCAAGGCAAACATGTATTGCGCACTCATGTAAGCGTTTAGCCAGATTATATGTAAAATCAAATTGAGCGAGCGCTTCGCCGCCGCAAATCGAAACACCGCCGCCTCTTTTAAAAAATGGACGATCCTTTAAGAGCCTTGCACAAATCTCATCCACATCAGTATCCCACGCTGCCGGGCTCAGTGCTTTTGTGATACAGGCGCTTGTACAAGCAAGACAGCCTGTACACTGACTTCGGTCAACTACTGCTTTGCATATCATACCTGATTTATCCATAGCCTCCTCAGCCACACCTTCTGAAATTGCACCCTGAGGGCAAGATTTAATGCAGGCACTTTCACAGAGCTTCACTCCGATGCATTTAATAGGCAGATAAACCAGTTCGATAGAATACTTTAGGGATTCGGGGCTGTGACACCAGACGCAGCGAAGCGGACAGCCTTTGAGATACACTGTGGTGCGTATGCCCGGCCCATCATGGACACTGTAGCCTTGTAAATCGAACACTCTTCCGGGGACATTTTGGTAATCCATGAAATTAACCTGCCTTGTTTGATTACTTTGCTTAATGGGGGTGTATCAAAACTTACATTTTGATACACCCCGGCCAGTATAGCAGATGATTTGTTAAGGTTTATGGCCAGTCACGAGGCCATTGCGTTTGAACAAACCACGGTGCGATATTCATATCAACTAAATCAATGTCATAAACCATCGGGAATTGCGGCCAACGACGCTCTTCATCAGTTGCATCAGGCCCGAATTGATATAGATCCCCCCATGCAAGGATTTCTCTGAAATTATCCTGATTCACATGGATCAGAGGAAGCGCCATTGATGAGAAATTTCGTTCTGCAAGTATCACCGCACTTCCGTCAGGATTTGTTGCGATTCTCGGTACGCCCAGATCAGGGTCTATTTCATTTGTAAGTTCAAAAGTGTCGCCCTTATCCCAAACAACTCTCCATTCAGGATGGATTGTGTCATGCGTTGCAAGTCCGGCTACGAAAGCCCAGAATGTGTTAATCACAGTCTCAACAAAGATCGCAGGAGGCGCATCAAGATGCACTCTCCATGCGGTATCAAGACCTTGCTCCCACATGTTCGCAACAACATCAATACCACCGAAGGATGTGATGATTGCATCATCAACCATACCTAGGTTTTCAAGAGCAATTTGTGCGCCCATAGCCTGATCCGAAATCAGCGCTTGAATCATCCAAAAATCAATGTCGCGAGCCTCAGGAGGCGGGTTTGAAAGGAAGATGGTGAGCAGGTCGATGGCTGTTTCCTGACCGAAATCACCGGCGGCTGCGTCAAGGAGGAAGAAGTTGTCCGGATTAATTGCGATACTCGCATGGAAGCTGCCGAATTGAGGGAATCTTTCAGCCCATATTTGCTCAGCGCCAAGTGCACGCTCGTGTAACTGCGGAGCAAGTGTAAAATCATAAGCGATAAATCCGACTCTTTCAATCGGAATGTTTGGACGATTTTCAAGTGTCCAGTCAATCATAGCATTAGCCATTTCGCGACCAACAGCAGTATTGTTAAAGCCGACTGATGATCCAAGCAATCTGCCCGGTACATGTTGTCCGTCAACTGAATAGGGGTGTGCAAGATCACGTGATTGAGCCATACCGCCCATCCAAGGTATGTTATGTTGTTCTAAAATTTCTACAACACGCCACACGATTTGGTCATCAGCATCAAAGATAATGCCATCCATGCCCATGTCGATGAAAGTCTCAAGCTGGATGAGAAACTCTTCATTACTGCCGTCTGCAGGTGCCCACAAGCCATGGTAGTCCATGTTGAGACGCTCTGCCCACATGGCAAATTCCGTATCCCATGTATCAAACAGAGGGCCCGGTCCGCTTACCATGTATACAAATCTAAATCGCGGATGTTGTGTGTAGTCGTAGTTACGATCCCAGAAACCAAGTCTTTCAGGACCCGGACTATCTACCGAAGCCCCCCCCCCGGAACCTTGAGCTCCGTTGCCGTCGGTTGCTGGGGTAGAGTCGCCGTTGCTGCATGCAGCCACAAGAGCTACGCACATACAAAGAACAAGAACAATTGCAATACCTTTTTTCATTTTAAGCCTCCTAAAAATCTTATTTGACACCGCTTATATCTGTTCAGTAACAGATATAAGCGCATTGCCGATGAATTATGTTTTTGCGGTGCCGGGCATAACCGCTCCGCCACCGCCGCTTCCATGACTTTTCAGACCAAGCTTTTTCATTCTCATACTCATGGCCACTTGATCGATTGTCATTGCCACAAGGAGCAATATACCGTTTAGCAGACCTGTCACCGCTGCCGGGAGTCCCATAACAAGCAGTGCGTATGCGAGCAGCTCAATGAGCACAACGCCCATAAATGCGCCCGCAAGTGCTCCCGAACCACCAAAGAAGGATACGCCGCCGAGGATAGATGCGATGAACGCAGTCATATGCGGCATATTCATACCGAGACCACCCGATGCATTGGCACTACGCGTCTGCGCAGAATGGAGTATACCGGCAATCGAGGCGATCATACCACTATTTATAAATAATATGGTTCTGATTCTTTTTGGATTAAGCCCTGCAAGGCGGGCAGCAGTTTGGTTACCGCCGCACATGATCACACTTCTGCCAAAGGTTGTTTTCATGAGAATCCAGCTATATATGATGATCAGAATCGCAAAGAATATGAAGAAAACCGGAATGATATCAAAAACCCATATTGTACTCAGATCTGTAAAGGATGTGGCATTGAGCGGAGTAATCACATTTCTGGTCAGCCATGACGCAATACCCGCCAATACTGTCGCCATGGCCATGGTTACGATAAACGCCATAAGATTGAGTTTTACTACAAAAAATGCATTGATCAGCCCGATAACTCCTCCACAGATTATCGCAATGAGCGCAACCAACCCCCAAGGAAGACCTGTCGCTTCGAAAAGCATGACAAAAATCACTTGAGAAAGTACCGCCATTGAAGAACCCGAAAAGTCGATCACACCACTCATGAGCAGGGGCGCTACGGCAGTCAGAAAGATGCCTGTGATCACCATGTTATCCATGAGTCTGCGGATATTGTGCGGGTTAACCCAACCCGGAGATATTAATGTAGTAATTGCGAACACAATGGCACTGAGCACCAGCAACTGGAAGACCTTGGAACGCAAAAACATTCTGGAGCGAGACACGTTCATATTTTCTTTCCTTTCATAATACGTGATTGAGTAGATGCGATTTACTAAACAGTCAATCGTTTATTGGTTCTCGAAGTGTTGAAGTAGTCAAAAGCAAGGGCAAGCAGGAGCAGCGCACCACTTGCCGGCGCTGTAAGGTAGGGAGATGCCCCTGAAATAGCCGTTCCTTGTGCAAATGTTCTGATCACAACAATTCCCATAAACGCACCACCGAGACCGCCTGAACCACCGCCGAAGGAAATACCACCAAGGATGGCCGCCGTGATTCCGGTAAACTGCTCACCTACAAGAACCTGTGCACCTGCAAGACCCACGCGTGTGGCGTTGAGCAATCCTGCAAGTCCGGCAAGAACCGCACAGTTGATGTATAGAAAATATGAGATTCTTTTCTCGTTAATACCTACAAGACGAGCTGCGGCGCGGTTGCCGCCCATCAGATACAGCGTTCGCCCAAACTTTGTTCTTGCAAGAATAACCCCATAGATTACAAACAGAGCCAGTACCACAAGAGCCGCAGTGTTTGCTTCACCGATTCTATGTCTGCCAATTGCTTCTAAAGTTGAATTTCTAAAATTAATCTGACCCATAAATGTGCCGATTTCATTTCGGCTCATAAAGAGACTGACCGCAGGTATGGCGGCCGCCATCGCCAGCGTAACGACAAATGCCGGAAGCTTTAGTTCGTTAATAATTACGGCATTTAAAAAACCTACAATACCGCTTGCCAACACTGCTACGATTACTGCTACCCACCAAGGCCAGCCATTGGCTGAAACACCGGTTGCAAGAATAACACCTGCCAGTGATCCCACCGATCCGTTTGAAAGATCAATCCCACCGGATACGATCAGCATACCCGCACCTATTGTCAGCAGACCGGTTACAGATAGCGCTTCTAATATGCGCCAAAATGTTCTCGCTCTCAGAAAAATAGCATGAGGACCTACATGGATTTGCGGAAAAATAGAGAAAAAGATTACCATGAGGGCAAAAAGAACAAGCAGCGGAAACGCTTTGGTACGCATTGCTCTTTTTAGGGGATGAACCTTTGCGTAATTATTGGTTGAAGAAGCGGTTAAATTACCGGATACTTTTCCCATATGTTTATGATCTCCTTTTCGTTTAATGCAGCATTGCTAATGCAAGAACGCTTTCTTCAGTAGCATCTTTTCTATCAACAACCCCTGCGATACGGCCATTATTCATAACAGCTATTGAATCTGCAACATTGATTACCTCTGTCAGCTCTGAGGAAATAAATATGACTGCCATTCCTTGTTTTGCAAAATCGCAAACCATCTGGTAAATCTCAGCTTTGGTCTTAACATCAATGCCCTTTGTTGGCTCATCGAGGATAATTAATTTCGAGTTAAACGCCTCCGATGTCCAGCGTCCCAGAATAACCTTTTGCTGATTACCACCTGAGAGTTCAACAACCATCTTGTCTACAGTGGGCGTTTTGATATCGTACTTCTTGATCGCATCGACAGTCAGTTTGTGACACTTTTTAACATTGAGGAAAAAGAACTTAGCCAGCTTATCAAGAACCGGCATACACACATTGTCCTCAATTGATCTGTGCAACACAAGCCCTTGCTCTTTTCTATCCTCCGGACACAAGGCAATACCCTTATCTATTGCATCCTTTGGTGTCTTCGGTAAAAAGTCCTCACCTTCAAACTTCAACGCACCTGAGATGATTGGATCCGCTCCGAATATTGCTCTGGCAACTTCAGTTCGACCTGAGCCAACAAGCCCCGCAAAACCCAACACTTCACCCTGTCTTAAAGTGAAGCTGACATCACTGATTGCGTTTGTTGTCAGATTTTTAACTTCAAGAACAACATCGCCATATGTGTCATTTCGATCGAGATTTGCATAGGTATCGCCGATGTCGCGGCCAACCATCGCTTTAATTAAATCGCCCTCAACAGTGTCTTGTGTGACCATGTTGGAGACGAATTTACCATCCTTTAGCACAATAACATCATCTGTAATGTCATAGATCTCTTTCATTCTGTGTGAAACGTAAATTACTATTTTGCCATCCTCTTTGAGCTGTCTGATCAAATCGAATAAAACTGTAATTTCTGTATCTGTAAGGGGCGCTGTCGGTTCGTCAAAGGCAATGACCTTAGAGTTGCGTCTGTATGCCTTCATGATTTCAACCATCTGTTGATGTGCAACAGGAAGAAGCATTACCGGAGTTTCAGGCTGTATGGCAAGGCCGAACTTATCAATGAGCGCCTTGGTTTCTGCCTTGAGTTTTGCTTTGTCAACAACGCCATTGTGGTTTGGCAGATCGCCTGCAAAGACATTTTCCATAACACTCAGAGCCATCATCAGCTGACGCTCTTGATAGATCACGCTGATGCCCTTTACTATGGCATCATGAGGCGACACAAAATTCATGACCTCGTCATTGAGGACAACCGAACCCTCATCCGGTATATAGTCACCGCTCATGATTTTAAGCAGCGTACTCTTACCTGCCCCATTTTCTCCAAGTAATGCCAATATTCTGCCGCTTTCAGCCCTAAAGCTAACATCATCGAGTGCCTTAACGCCGGGGAAAGATTTACTTATGTTTCTAAATTCTAAAAATTGCCCCATATATCATTCCTCGCTTTCTTTTGAGCTACGCCTACTAAAACTGATGAGATTTAGATAAGTTTATCATAAACATTATCAACATTTACTTAAAAACCATTATACAAAATATGTTAATTAGTTATTTTTGTCAATAGATAAGTATAGAAAAATCATCCATATTCAAAAAGATAGACATATGATCTAAAAATAGCGAGATAATTTAGTCGAAATCAACAACAACATTTACCTAAAATAGCAAAAAACAATAGAATAAGCGTTTTAACTTTGATATAATGTTGGACAGTGTGGACACGAGTCCACACTGCCTGGGTGTCAAAATTCAAAAAGTTTAGGAGCACATATAAATATGGCTTTTTTTGAAAAGAAAGATAAAAGCGCACGTCCAACACCGCAGCAGATGGGATTTCGTCTGCTTGCGAGAGTCCTTGCCAGTGGTTACGTTATTTATTTATCGGCATCTGATCTCATAGCGGTTAGAAATAATGTGCTCGGTGACTATTCGACCTTACGAACAACACTTGCAATTGTGTTTATTGCCGCTGCTTTAGTATTTCTGGCACTATCCATTCGAGATGGAATACGCGGGTATAAGGCAGGACTTTTCACCGGACAGTACGAAACACCGGATGCAGAAGATGTGGAAATGCAATCGGAAAAAGAGGACGCTCCCGAAGGTGAGGAATAGACTTACTGCATTCGCCCGCAAGAGTTGGATGCTTGCGATGGAGTTTGTACAATTGTGCATTTCGCTGCAATAAAACAACCTCTCGTTTAATACTTTGTTAATATTTTGCGCATTTTTCGTAACAAATTGTGCTTGCATTTTTTATCGCATCGTGGTACGATGATAGGAATTTCAATAGCAATTTCCATACTTGCTCAAATTGGCATTTTTGCTACTATGTATCTTGCAGATTGAAATACCATTTTGTGGTAAGAAAATAAAAAATGGAGGAAGTTTTAAATGAAAAAAGTAGTAGTAGTATTACTGGTCGCAGCTGTCTTAGGCTCAATGTTTTTGTTTACAGGCTGCGGAAATGACCAGGACGTTACACCCCCGGCAAGCGGCACAACTGATGGCGGCACCGATGCAGGTACAGCTAATGATGATGCCCATCTGATTGTTGTTCAGCCTATGATGCCCAACAGCTTTGACCCATCTTTAACAAACGATGTACCCTCAGCTCGTGCCCATGCGCTGATTTACCAAACCTTGGTATACCAAGATCATAACCGCAACATCATTCCCGGTCTGGCTACATCGTGGGAATTCTTGGATGCGCAAACCGTCGTATTCACCTTAAGAGAAGGTGTTCGCTTCCACAATGGTAACATCCTCACCGCTGACGACGTTGCATTTAGCCTCAATCGTGCCGGTGAATCATCACACATTGCTGCAATTACCGGCTTCATCAGCGAAGCGGTCGTGCTCAGTGACCACGAAGTTAAACTCATCACAGAAGAGCCTTTTGCTCCGCTGCTCAATCACTTGGCACACTCTGCGGCAAGCATCGTTAACCGCGAAGAAGTAGAGCGCATCGGCGATGAAGCACACGGACAACATCCCATCGGCACCGGCCCATTTCGCTTCCACAGCTTTACAGCGGGCGACCGCTATGAGCTTGTCCGCTTCGACGACTTCAACAGCGTTGTTCCGGGCATGGCAGAAGGCGCCTTGCCGGTAATTGAGCATATCACTTTCCGCGTTGTTCCGGAAGCCGCTATACGCACCATCGAACTGGAAACCGGCGCTGCGCATATCCTGATTGACGCAGCCGCTTCTGAAGTGGCGCGCATCGTAGAGCATAATGATTTGATCATGTATGAGATACCAAACTTCGCTGTCAACACTTGGCTCGGCTTCAACACTCAAAGAGCGCCTTTTGATGACATCAGAGTGCGTCAAGCGATTGCATATGCCATCGACATCCCAACGATCGTTGATGTGGCTTGGGCCGGTTTAGGCTCAGTTGCTCAAGGCCCTCTTCCCACTACAGTCAGAGGCGCAGTGACCTTCCCGCCAATCGAACAAAATATCGCAAGAGCACGTGAACTGATGGCCGAAGCCGGTCTCGAAGATGGCTTCTCCACCGACATTTGGGTCAATGAAGGCAATGCCATGCGCGCTGATGCCGCTGTTATGATCCAAGCGCAACTGCGCGCACTGAATATCGAAACACAAATCAACATCTACGAGTGGGGCGTACTGCTTCCGGCGACCGCCGCCGGCGAGCACGGCATGTCTCTCATGGGCTGGACTACAGTTACGGGCGACCCGGACTATGGTCTGTATCCGGTTTACCACAGCAGCAACTGGGGCGAAGGCGGCAACCGTAACTTCTATCGAAACCCACGTGTTGACGAACTGCTTATAATCGGCAGAACCAGCCCTGATGATGCGGTTCGCATGGAAGCTTATCGCGAGGCACAAGAGCTGATCATGGCTGATTTGCCACTGATTCCACTATGGCAAGCCTCAGAACTATACGCTACTCGCGATAATGTCGGCGGCTTCATTGGTCTGCCTACCGGCATCATCAACCTGTGGATGGTATACTTCGAGTAATTCCATTGTCATAAGCGTTTTATAGTAATACAGTAGACATGATGGCATGGGTTGTCACCAGCCCATGCCATTGGGTTTTCTAAGTAAGCGATGGTTAATTTCCACCCGAAGTATTTGTGAATTAATCAGCGGTTACCCAAAATAGGCGGTGATTATTTGTATAAATATATATTAAAGCGTCTTTTGATGATGATCCCTATTATCATTGGCGTAACATTTATTATTTTCTCAATGAACTACATAACGCCCGGCGATCCGGCACTTTTAGCCTTAGGCGAAGCCGCACCACCGGAAGCGGTTGAAGCGTTAAGAGAAGAAATGGGTCTCAACCGGCCATTTCTGGTACAGTACGCATATTACATGATCAATTTGCTGCAAGGTGATCTGGGACTTTCAAGCGTAACGCACAGAAGCGTTTTTCTAGAAATTTCCGATCGATTCCCAACAACCTTGGCACTGGCTTTTTACGGCACGATTCTTTCGGTGCTCATCGGTGTCCCGCTAGGTATCATCTCGGCCACCAAACAGTACTCTATCTTCGACAGTGCAGCTACGGCTGCCGGTTTATTGGCAGTATCAATCCCCAATTTCTGGTTGGGACTGATGCTGATCATTACTTTTTCGCTTAATTTAGGATGGCTTCCACCCTCCGGCTTGGATCATCCATTGGGTTGGATTTTGCCGATTATCACTCTGGGTACAGGCAGCGCCGCATTGGTCATGCGTATCACACGTTCGAGCATGTTGGAAGTAATCCGCCAAGACTACATCCGTACCGCTCGCGCCAAAGGTCAAAAAGAGTCGATAATCATATGGAAACATGCCTTCCGCAACGCTTTGATTCCAGTGGTCACTGCTGTCGGACTTGACTTCGGTTTTCTTCTAGGTGGTGCAGTCTTGACCGAAACCATCTACGCACTGCCCGGCTTAGGACGCTTCATGGTCGATTCCATACGCACACGTGACTTCATGGTCGTTCAAGGCGGCGTATTGTTCTTGGCTATCGCATTTAGCCTTGTAAACCTTGCAGTCGATATACTGTACGCCTATATTGATCCGCGGATCAAGTCACAATACAAATAAAGAGGTGAGTAAACTGTGATGAATATAAACACTGCGGTTGAAAACCGCAATCAAGAAAACACACAAAAAAAGCGCAGCCAATGGTTTGAAGTCTGGCGTCGCTTAAGAAAAAATCCGATCGGCATGGTGGGCTTGTTTATCGTATTGGCACTGATTTTAACAGCTATTTTTGCCGATATCATATCCCCGGCTCATTATGTTGAGTATTTGGGCAGAGTTCCGGCTTACGAATACCAAGATTTGCGTAATCGCAATGCCTTTCCCAGTGCCGAACATCCATTCGGTACCGATAATTTCGGCCGTGATATCTTTGACAGAGTAGTTCATGGTTCGCGCATATCGCTGCAAATCGGCTTTGTCGTGGTAGGCATTTCAATGATTGTCGGTGTAATCATGGGCACTGTAGCCGGTTATTACAGCAAAATTACCGATAGCATCATCATGCGTATTGTCGATATCTTGCTCGCTATACCCAACATTCTGCTTGCCATATCTATTGCCGCAGCTTTAGGTGCGGGTCTGATCAATGTAATGATCGCCGTAGGTATTGGCTATGTTCCATTTTTCGCACGACAGGTGCGCTCATCGGTATTATCCGTGCGCGAACAAGAGTTTATTGAAGCTGCCAGAGCCATTGGGGCCGGTGACGTGCGCATCATGTTCCGTCATATTTTACCCAATTGTATGGCTCCGATTATTGTTCGCGCTACGATGGGTATGGCGTTGGCCATTTTATCAGCCGCAGCTTTGAGTTTCATCGGCTTAGGCATCGAGCCGCCGATTCCGGAATGGGGTGCAATGCTTTCAGAAGGCAGACGCTTCATCCGTGACCATTGGCCCAGCACTGTGTTTCCCGGCTTGGCCATTGCATTGGTTGTTTTTGGGCTCAATATGCTGGGCGACGGTCTGCGCGATGCGCTTGACCCGCGCCTCAAACAGTAAGATTAGATTATGGCAGGAGTGAAATCATGAGTAAAGAAAAGCTGCTTGATATAGAAAAACTTACGATCCATTACGTAACAGATGATGGTGTAGTTTGCGCCGTAAACGATCTGAACCTAAGCCTTGACCGCGGTGAGACCGTGGGATTAGTCGGCGAAACCGGTGCCGGAAAAACAACCACAGCACTGGGGATTTTACGACTTGTACCCAATCCACCCGGCAAAATAATCGGTGGTAAAATTTTTCTCGATGGGGAAAACCTCATCGCCAAAACAGAATCAGAAATGCGCAAGATCCGAGGCAACAAGGTATCGATGATTTTCCAAGACCCTATGACCAGCCTCAATCCGGTCATACCCATCGGTGAACAAATCGCCGAAGTCATCAGCCTGCATGAACGAGTCACCGCCAAAGAGGCGCTGAAAAAAGCCGAAGAAATGCTCGAAAAAGTCGGCATAGGCGCAGAGCGCTCCAAAGAGTTTCCGCACCAATTCTCCGGCGGTATGCGCCAACGTGTAGGTATCGCCATTGCTCTGGCCTGTAATCCCGAGCTGCTGATTGCTGATGAGCCAACAACAGCCTTGGATGTAACGATTCAAGCTCAGGTTCTGGAACTCATGCGCGGGTTAAAAAAAGAATTCAACACAGCAATGATCATGATCACTCATGATCTGGGCATCGTGGCTAAAATCTGTGATAAAGTCGCCATTATGTATGCCGGCAGCATTGTGGAATTTGCCGATAAATACGACCTTTTCAAGAATCCAAAACATCCTTACACCGTCGGATTGTTTGGCTCCATACCCAACATCAAAAATGACGATGACACCCTAAAGCCTATCATGGGACTGATGCCTGACCCTTCGAACCTACCTTCCGGCTGCCCATTTCACCCTCGGTGTGAACAGGCCGGAGCGGAATGTGCGCAAGTCGTCCCGGCCAATGTAGACATCGGCAACAATCATTTTGTCAAGTGTGTGCTGTTTCGCAAGCAGGAGGTGGAATAATGACTGAAAAGCTTCTGGAAGTAAAGAATCTGAAAAAATACTTTAAGACCGCCAAAGGTTTGCTCCACGCCGTTGATGATATCAATTTTTCTATAAACAAAGGCGAAACCTTGGGCTTGGTGGGTGAGTCCGGATGTGGAAAATCCACCACCGGGCGTGTCGTCTTGCGGCTCTTAGAAGCCTCAGGCGGCGAGGTGCTTTTTAATGGAGAAGATATCCTACAGTACAACAAGAAGCAGATGAGTGCATTTCGCGAAAATGCGCAGATCGTTTTCCAAGACCCTTTTGCATCCTTAAATCCACGCATGAGCGTGTCGGAGATTATCGCCGAGCCTTTTATTATCAACAAAAAGTCCATGAGCAAGACCGAGCGTTATCAAAAGGTGAAAAAACTCATGGAAACCGTCGGTTTGGCATCACGGCTGGAAAACACATATCCGCACGAGCTCGACGGCGGACGGCGGCAAAGAATCGGCATCGCCCGAGCCTTGGCGCTAAATCCATCCTTCATCGTGCAAGACGAGCCGGTCTCGGCTTTGGATGTATCTATTCAGGCACAAATCTTGAACCTGATGGAGGACTTGCAGAAGGAATTCGGGCTTACTTACCTGTTTATTTCACACGATTTGAGCGTCATTAAGCATGTGAGCAATAATATTGCCGTCATGTATTTGGGCAAAATCGTTGAAATGACAGACTTTTCTTCAATCTTTAAAGACCCGTTACACCCATATACCAAGGCGCTGCTTTCCGCAATTCCCATTCCGAATGTGGACGATGATCTGGAGCGCATTCTCCTTGAGGGCGATGTACCGAGTCCGATTGCACCACCGCCCGGTTGCAGATTTTATGGCCGATGCTTTATGCGAAAGGACATTTGCAAAGATGTCACTCCGGAACTTCTACAGGTGTCCGAAGGGCGTTATTGCGCATGTCATGTTGTGCATGGTCAAGATGGGTAGCATAGCCGCATGAAACATTATGTGAAGTTGCTGTCTGTGGCACTGTGCCTTATGTCAATAGTCGCCGTACTGAGTATCATTTATGGCTTTATAGCGCATGGTTTCTTAACCATGCGCTATATCTTCAATGTCAATTTCTTTATTGGTGTTGTTTTGATCTCGGGTGGTATTGTTCTGATGTTCTTGCCTTCTTCATTTGACCCACGCAGCAAGTTACTTGACCGCACGACCTTTGCCGAACGTGGTTTTGATCGTCGGGAAAAGCGACAGCAAAAAGCACGGAGCGTCTTATGGCTCGGCATTTTCACTGTGCTTTTGACCGGGCTTATACAGGTTTTGCTGAGTGTTATCCTATAATTTTTCTCTTGATAATAAAGGCAAGGCGTTGTATAATGTCTGTTACGTAATCTAAAGGCAATTTGCTCCGGCGAAAGGCCGCACTAGTTGGGGAGATAGCGGTGCCCTGTGACCTGCAACCCGCTACAGCAGGAATGAATTCCAATCCCAGGACTTGTGATGTATTGTCAGCCCTTGATAAGCAGCGATGACGAATCGGTCTCGCGCAACGTAAATTCGCGAACCATGTCAGGCGGGGAACCGAGCAGCATTAAGCGAAATCTTGCGTGTGCCGCGAGGCAACCGGTTTTGAGCCGGCTGTCAAGTTAGCGGGTATATTGCACTTTCAAAGATTGGTGTGCGGTCTTTCAGCGGAGCAAATTGTTTTTAGAATGGATGTAACCTGTTGTAGGGTGCGATGTCCTCATCGCACCATGCTGTATAGAATCGTGCACCTCAAACGGTACGATGAGGACATCGTACCCTACGAATGCATGGACACCAAAAGTAGCATCAAGGATAGGAGGTATTGCATTTGTATAAGGCATTGTACCGCAAATATCGCCCCAGAAGTTTCAGCGATGTCACCGGACAAGCGCACATCACCGAGACACTCAAGCGCCAAGTAGACACCGACAGAGTGTCACATGCTTATTTGTTTGTCGGCACGCGCGGCACAGGCAAGACCTCCTGTGCGAAGATTCTGGCACGCGCCATCAATTGCCTTTCACCCATTTCCGGTGATCCCTGTAACACCTGCGCTTCTTGCATAGGCATAGAAGACGGAAGCATCCTTGATGTGCTCGAACTCGAAGCCGCTTCCAACAATAGAGTTGAAAATATCCGTGATTTGCTTGACGAGGCGATCTATTCCCCCGCGTCCGTTAAGAAACGCGTTTATATTGTTGACGAAGTACATATGCTCAGCCCTGCGGCTTTTAATGCGCTTTTGCAGATTTTGGAAGAACCACCAAAATATCTGATGTTTGTTCTGGCAACAACAGAGCTGCACAAAGTCCCGGCTACAATCCTATCTCGTTGCCAAAAGTTTTCTTTCAAGCGCCTATCCTCTGATCTGATCGCATCTCGGCTAAGCTATGTCGCCGAGCAAGAAGGGCTGACACTGACCGATGAGGCGCTTGAAAAACTGGCGACTTTGGCCGATGGCTCAATGCGGGATGGATTATCACTACTCGACCAGTGTACATCCGACACACTTATTGACCTTAAGCGCGTACTGGACACGGTCGGCCTTTCAGAAAAGCAAGAACTGCTACGACTCACGCACTGCATTGCAGTCAAGGATGTTGTGTCTGCATTGGAGATTCTCAACACGCTCTATGAGGATGGGCGTGATATGGCTGCGCTCATGAGTGAATTGGCTACACTGATGAGAGATCTGCTTGTAAGCAAGCTCTCGGCAAGTTCACCTCTGCTGAGCGGCGGCTTTAGTCAATCCGAACTTTCCGGACTTTCAGCCCAGATATCGCCTGAGCGCTTGTTTGCTAATTTGGAGGTCATTCGCGAGACTTCTGCCGCACTCTCACGCGGCGCAAGTGTTAAGATCACCACTGAGATGTGTTTTATCAGACTCTGCGATGAGCGGCTTTCAGATGATATCCCGGCGATGCTGGCAAGAATTGAGCAACTTGAATCCCGAAGCCCGGCGACCGGGATGATCCATACGGCAGAGAATAATAACACGCACATGCACGACACTGTATCTGAGATACCCGCAGATGAGCGCAGCGTACCGGAAGATGCTGCATTTGCAGTTGCAGAAGAACCGGAAGATTTCTATGATCACAGAGACTTCGAGGCCACAGAAGAAGCATTTATAACCCATGCACCTCATGATTCATCAGATGATTTCGCACGCACACCTAGTGATTCCGAAGATTTCGATCGTTCCGAATATGCGGAACAATCGGAGGATTCCGATTGCGCAGATAACTCTGCGCAACCATCCGATACTGCACAGGCTTCCCCGGATTCATCGGAGACCGATTTCTGGGATGCGGTATTAAATGAACTCAAGAGCGATGTGCCTATTTATTCGCTGCTCAGCGACTGCAATGAGATCAGTGCACAACTAAAGGATAACACCTTAATCATCAGCGCAAGAAATCCGTTTACAGTCGCACAGATAGAGTCTAAGCTGTTTTTGGATGCACTCAAAGAGGCCGCTGCCAAGGCGCTCAATCGTGATATGATTATCCGTACTTGTGCAGCTGATAGTATTGTTTCGGAAAGCAAGCATGATAAACTTGAAAAATTGGTTGATCAGTTTAGCATAGTAAATTTTGAATAAACACAAAGGAGAAGATTATGGGTAAAGGTGGATTTCGCGGCGGCAGTTATGGCGGCGGTGGTATGAACATGAATATGATCAAGCAAGCTCAAAAGTTGCAAAACGACATGATGAAGATGCAAGCCGAGCTTGAGGAAAAAACTTATTCGGCACAGGCAGGCGGCGGTGCGGTGACTGCGGTCGTAAGCGGCAAGCGTGAGCTTACTGAGTTGCTCATCGATCCGGACGCTGTTGATCCTGATGATGTGGAGATGCTGCAAGATTTGATTGTCGCAGCGGTCAATGAGGCATTGCGCAAGGCTGAGTCGAGCATGAACGATTCTATGTCCGCGCTCACCGGAGGATTGAACCTGGGGTTTTAAGGCACACCTCTAAGCAGCAAATGAGCTCCCCGGATTACTCTGGGGTGCTCATTTGTTGTTTTTTTGACATTGACAAACAGACCGCTCGCAAGTTAGAATAGTGGGCTACCTCATTTTCTTCCGGACAAATTCCAGAAGCAAACTCGTCTGCACATCCAAATTAAGCTCATCGCCCACAATATGATAATCAAAACGCTCCAAATCACCCCAACGCTCACCCGTCAAAAACTCAAACAAATCCGCACGCCGCTTATCCGTCGTATACATAAGCTCAAGCGCATCCCTTCGCTCCATATTCAAAAGCTGACCCGCCTCTTGAAGCGTATAAGACGGAGCCAACCACTGAGAACCACCTACATTATCCAAATTCAAATTATACTGACTCATGATGCGGCTGATGCGCACATCCATATCAGCAGTAGAAAAAACATGAATCGTATCCGGCACACCACGCAAAATAAAGTCCGAACACTTACCAAAAAGTATACAATCTCCACCTTCTGAGCACTCCATCACAGCACCGGTCAAAGACTCAAGCATCGCTCTGCGAAAATGATCCGCCTCCGATCCCAAATGAGCAAATGAAGAATCAGAAGTCATCTGATCGGACTTAAGTTCAAGCTCCGCTTGTCCCAACGCCGTACCCAGACTCGGAAAAATATCATCCTCGTCATAAGGCTTTAAGCTCAAATTCGGCCACCAACTTGGCCTATCATCACGCATACCAGTCTGCGTATAAATCTCCCTTGCCCTGACAATAAGTTGCGCATCGAACACCCTGTAACCCATTATTTCAGCCAGCCGCATGCCGACTTCGTTGCCCCCAGAGCCATACTGTCCGCTTATGGTAATAATCATAAGAAACACTCCTTGCATAATTGTTAGAATCAAAGAACGCTGAGACCTAATACTTAACTTACCTTAAAACACTTGCATAGTCAACAATTACTTCAACCTAAGAGAGGTCGTGAACCCTTGAAACCAAAGCAATTATTTGGCATAGTTCTTTCCGCCGTAATACTCACATCCATGCTGTTCATTCCTGAAATCGGAGGACTGCCCCAACCAGGTATCAGAACCATTGGCATGTTATTGGCATTTTTGGTAATGCTGATCACATCACCATTTCGAATCCTCCATATCTGCTTCTTCTTTTTAGGTCTCATGCCTGTTCTTGGCGTAGCCCCAACATTCGGAGCAGCGCTGTCCGGTATCGCAAACCCTGTTATACTATTTGTCATCGCATCATTCGGCATATCCGCCGTATTCACAACACTGCCGCTATCAAGACGCATACTCGTTGCCTTGCTAAAAAAATTCGGCAAGAATGTTAAGCTCATGCTACTGGCAATCATGGCAAGCACCGCAATCATATCAGGCTTTGTCTCCAGTGTACCCACCTGCGCTGTATTTATGGGCATAGCGCTCAGTTTTCTGGAACTTTATGAGAACCCTGACGATAAAAAACGCTCCGGCCGCACCTTCATGATTGCCGTGCCGGTTGCCACAATGATTGGTGCAATCACAACACCCATCGGCAGCACCATCAATCTGCTTGCACTCAACGAGCTATATACCCATACAGGAATGACCATTCCCTTTGTGCAATGGATGGCCGCAGGCGTTCCGATTACCCTCGTAAGCCTGCCGGTTGCATGGTGGATCATTCTAAAAGTGCATAAACCCGCCGAAATCAGCCCGGAAATGGTCAAAGCGTTTATTGAAAAACTTGAAATTCCGAAAAAAATGACCAAAGCAGAAATAACCGCCCTGATCATCACCGGTTTAATGATGGTACTTTGGATCTCCTCATCATGGGTCAGCGGCATCAACATCATGGTTGTTGCAGTGCTCGGCGCTTGCGTACTATGCATTCCTCAGTTAAAAACTTTGAAATTCGACACTTTCGTAAGCAGCATAGGCTGGGACTCGGTTTTTCTTATAGCAACTGTCATTTCATTAGGTAATCTCATGGTTACCAACGGAGTGAGTGACTTCATCGTATCAGTGCTTCCGGTGCTTAACGTGCCAACACCGGTGCTTATCGCTTTCGCCGCCGCCCTGTTTTTTGCCTTACTCATCATAATACCCGTCGCACCTTCACTGGTTGTGATCATGGGTGCGCCGCTTATTGCACTGGCGGTCGGTGCCGGGGCATCTCCGGCAATCGTCATGTTGGTTGCCGCAATTGCCGGTTGTGCCTGCTTCTTGCTTCCGCTCGACACGGTACCCTTGCTCACCTATTCAAAGGGCTATTATTCTATCAAGGATATGTTCATATCCTCGCTTCCAATTCAGATTTTCCTGATCATCGTCATGGCACTATGGCTCACGGTTATAGGTAATGTGTTCGGCATGGTATAGTGCTTTTTGAAAAAATATATACCGGTCACAAAACATCTGAGAAAACGCATAGCGGGTTTCAAGACTGTGACCGGTTTTTTATACCTTGCTATATTTGACTAGGGTAATGGCGCAATCTTGAACACGTTTTATTTTTGAGATTTTCGGCACATAGCGTCGTTACACCCCCTTGGAAGGCACTAGCATTCCTGCGGGTTTGCGCCTAGCTCTGCACCAAAAATCTCAAAAATAAAATCTACGACCTCTGACCACTGGATTTTGGTAATTATTGAGGCAGAGGACAACGGTGGGCTTTCGCCCACCTAGGACGATAACAAAAATAAGTGCCGAAAGGCAGGGGGCAGAGGCGTGTTCAAGATTGCGCCATTACCCTATTTTATTCCTCTTCCCCAGTATCATGCTCATCTGCTTCTAAAGCCCAAGTATGAGCCAACTGGAGCGTATCCAGTATAGAATAAAGCGCATCCCGCTGCGACTGCGTACCATATCTAATCACAAAAACAACGGCCATACCATCTTCTGTCCTACCGGTAAGGCTGTGTATCCACGCCTCATATACGACACCCTCATTTTCACCCGCAACTTTTACGCCCCGGAGCGAAGAGTTTCTAATATAACCATCACCCACTACAATAGACTCTTCACCATCGAGATATCCCAACAAAAATCGCTCTGCCAACCCATCAATTCCACCGGGCGGCGTGATAAAGTCAAATGCAATCTCCAAAGCGGCCATCTCATCTTCTCTATAATAAAACCACCAATCAAACTCACCTTCACGAAACTCAAATACACCCAAGTCCGCATAGACAAGCAGTGTCATATCATCAACTAACATCGGTAATTCAAACCTGCTGCTGCCTTCGGGCACTTGGATAACCATTGGTTCATCATCACCATTTTCGCCGTTTTCGCCTGCGCCTGAGATAGGAATATCTATATGCTCAGGCTCCTCCGGCTCTTCTTCCCCAGGTATCTCCTCTTGCCCATTGTATATCATCGCTTCGTTACCATTTTCACTTGCTTCTCTGTTGACCAAAATCAGCTCAACAACAAAGATCACAAGAAATATTGCACACAGCAGTGTAAATGCCATCACAACATTTTTTACGGTTTTAGTCATTCAAAATACCTCCAAATCGTGGTTTCGTGTTCAGTCGCCCGCACTTCGCGGTCTCTCGACCGCATTTGGCAATCGCCCGCCGCACTTAGTGCAACAACAGCCCGCTGCTCACTTGGTCATCTTATTTGATTTAAGCGAGCTTTTCTATTCCAGTATCAATCCGGCTTAAGGTCTCCGCTTGCCCAAGAATATGACAAATTTCAACTGCACCGCCTGGTGTTACAGCTTTACCCGCTATGGCTATACGCACAGGCCACATCAGCGTTGCATTTTTCACCCCAAGTTGCTCTGCAAGCGAAATGAGTGTACTATGAATATGCTCCGTAGTCCACACTTGCACTTTATCAAGCGCTGCTTTTGCAGCTTTTAACATCTCTAAAGCAATTGCTTCGTCTGTTTTCGATTTTTTGTGTACAAAGAGCTCCGTTTCATATTCGGGCAACTGGTCAAAAAAGTCAATCTTCTCAGGTATGTCGCCAAGCTTTTCACAACGCGCTTGAAGAATTTGGGCGATTGCCTTAATCGAAAGCTTTTCATTTTTAACGGCCTGCCGTATATAAGGCTCTGCGAGTTTTGCAAATTTTTCCAAGGGCATCGCCCGGATATATTCACTGTTGAAATGATTGAGTTTTTCCACATCAAATATGGCCGGGGACTTCGAAATTCCCGAAATTTCAAAGACTTCCAGCATCTCAGACAATGTGAACATCTCCCGCTCACCGCCGGGACTCCATCCAAGCAGTGCGACATAATTGAGCACCGCATCAGGCAAATAGCCTTGATTGATCAGATCATTGTAGGTCGGATCGCCATGGCGCTTAGAAAGCTTCTGCTTTGCGTTGCGCATCACCGGTGAAACGGTGATATATGCCGGAATTTCCCATCCAAGCGCCTCATAAAGCAGATTATATTTAGGTGCGGAGCTGATGTATTCACTGCCTCTGAGTACATGCGTGATGCCCATCAGATGGTCATCTATGACATTGGCAAAGTTGTATGTAGGCATACCATCTCGTTTGAGTAGCACCATATCGTCCAGTGTTTTGTTTTGAGTCGTTACCTCACCAAAAACCATATCATGCACCGTGGTCTCACCATCATGCGGGGCTTTCATACGGATGACAAATGGCGCACCCGCTTCCACACGCACTTTCGATGCATCGTATGGCAAATCGCGGCAAGGGTCGGCTTCCATCGTGTAATTTACAGACGGTTGCACACCTGCCTCAGTTTCTTCTGACGCATCGTTCTCATCTTGCCCTTGCTCGCAGAAGCAGTAATATGCTGAGCCTCTTTCACAAAGTAACTCGGCATATGGCCGATAAGTCTCTTTTCGCTCACTCTGAGTGTAAGGTGCGACAGGCCCACCCATATCCGGGCCTTCATCATACTTGAGTCCGGCTTCGTTTAATGTGTCGATGATGATCTCAGTTGCACCTGCGACAAATCTGGCTTGATCGGTGTCTTCTATTCTGAGAATGAAGGTTCCACCGCTTTTTTTTGCGACCAAATATGCATAGAGCGCTGTGCGCAGACCTCCGACATGCATGTATCCGGTCGGACTCGGTGCAAATCGGGTGCGTACCGCACCGTGTGGGATTTTATTTTCCATATCAGCAAACCAATTAGCCATTTTGTCTCTTCTCCTGTTCCTCTTCTTCCAGTGTGCGATAAGCCACCTTGCCTATCAGCGTTTTGGGCAGTTCTTTTCTATATTCAAATTCACGCGGCATCGCATATTTTACGATATTCTTCTGACAATGCTCAAAAATTGATTGCGCCACCTCATCTGTCAGTTCAAGCCCATCACGAAGCACTATGAATGCTTTGATCCGTTGCATATGAAAATCATCCGGTATCGCTATAACACAACTGATTTGTACATTTTCATGCGCTTCAATCACATTTTCAATCTGCGACGGATAGACATTAAATCCGGATGAAATAATCAGTCTTTTGATCCGTTGCCGGAAATATAAGAAGCCCTCTTCATCCATCATCCCCAGATCGCCTGTATGTAACCATATGCGTCCATCATCATGTAACTTTAGTGTCTGGGCAGTCTCTTCCGGGTTGTTATCATAACCTTTCATAACCGTTGGCCCGGAAATGAGGATTTCTCCTTCGATACCAAAGGGCAGTCTTTCTTGTGTTCCATGCTTAACAATCTTGATATACATATCGGGATAGGGTATGCCGATACTTCCCACCTTGTGAAATGTGCGAGGGGTCAGACAATTGGCTGAAACGCTTTCAGTCAGACCATATCCCTCACGTATTTGCTCCTTGGAGCCATGCTTTTTCAAAAATGCATCTATCTTACTTTTAAGCTCAACCGTAAGCGTATCTCCACCGCAAAAAATCCCTTCAAGCTGCGAGAGATCAAGATGATCAATGTTCGGCATACGCAGAAGCGCTTCATATAGTGTAGGCACACCCGCAATGTAGTGCGGTTTTTGTTTTTTTAGGAGCTTTGCGTATGTTTTCAGTGAAAATTGCGGGATAAGTATCGATGTTGAGCCGGTTGTCAGGGCGGTGTGAATGCATACGCCCAATCCAAAACCGTGGAATATCGGAAGGATCGCCAACATTTTGTTGCCCGCAACCACACAGTCTCCCGCTGCCGTGGTTTGCATCGCCAACGCATTGAGGTTTAGGTTTGTGAGCATGACACCCTTTGATGTTCCGGTTGTCCCTCCGCTATAGAGTATTGCTGCAACATCTGCACCGCTTGTCTTTGCATCGTGTGCACCGGAATAACTTTTTCCACGCTCAATCAAGTCTGTAAATCGTAAAACATTCCCGCTCGTGGACTTGCGCTCTATTGCTCTGCCTTTAGTCAACTTATATAGCGGCTTTTTTATACCTTTGAGTCCATCTTCCACGCCGGTCAGAATCAGAAGCTTGGCTGTGGTTCTGGGCAGTATCGCTTGAAGTGTGTCCCCGAATTGATCTAGCGTAAACACCGCTACGCTGCGGCTTGAATTGATATACCGCACCTGCTCTTCTTCTACAGACAGCGGATGGATCAAACTGGCTGCAGCACCGATCAGATTAAGTGCGTAGAGCATGATGACCGCTTGCGGTGTGTTGGGCATACATATGGTTACCCGCTCACCGGCACTTATTCCCCCCGCCAACAACCCCTTTGCACAGACACGAATTTCCTCAGCAAAATTACGATAGGTTTGCGTACAGCCAAAAAAGTCATAGGCGATATTGTCCGGGTACTTTTCGGCGGCCTTGAATACTTGATGCACCATTGAGCAGTCAGGATAATCAAGCGTGTGTGGGACATCTCCATAGGAGGCAAGCCAAGGGGCTTCTATTTTCATTGCACATTCCTTAAATAATTTTGAGTAATCATATCACAAATTGTACTTTTGTTCAATCCGGATCACACAAGTCTAAAGCTTTATTTCATTGCCGGAATTGTCTATCTTTTTCGCATTTTGCGCAAAAAGCGCTAAAAAATAAAATATGACCATAAGCACTAAAGCAATAAGTAATGTCATCACAATTTCACTGTTCATGACCATTAAAATACCATCACCCGATATTGCCGAAACAGCCATCGTCCCCATCAGAAATGGATTGTATATGTAATCCGAGCCGAGCACACTGAATAGACCCGGAACCAAAAGTGAAACAATGATCACCAATACCGAACTCATGCCCGCTCGCCCTGTAGCAGTCCCAAGTGTCAGATGAATGCAGATATAAAACATAAGGCACACACCGGCTATAAGCCCGGCACTGAGCACCCCTCCTACCGCCACATCATTTATCTCAAATACCAACACTGATGCACCCCAAGAGGCAAACGCTGCAACGATAGCCAAAATCAGTGCCGTCAACGGATAGATTATATATTTTGGCAAAAGATATCCGGTACTTCTCAGCCCTGATGTTCGAGGAATCATGATTGAACGCTTTTTCTGTTCCCCACCTGCAAAACTATTTATCATGAGCAAAAAAGCAATCAAACCGACCGAAGTAATATCCGAAATCGAAGACGCAACACCGGTGGAAACATAGGTAGCAAGTATCTGCGTCATACCGGAAACATCCATACCAAGATCGTCATATACCGGAGTAAGCGAATCAATCATCACACCGAGCCCTCTGAGCAGAACCGGCCCAAGAATACCCCAACCTACAACGATTAGGATGAGCATCAAAAGGCGCTTTGTTCGGAAAAAAGCAAGTTTTTCTTTTTTGAAGGATGCACTGATTTGCTGATTCATAAATCGTCCCTCCCATGCTGCATAGGCAAGCTATGTGCTCCAGGAATGCCGGGCGCATCAAAATCTCGCTTTCCATCCAGCGCGCCATTGTTAATGCCGATATATATTTGCTCAAGGGTCAGCCGCTTAAACTCAATAGACTCCGGTACGATCCGATGGGTATGTAGTGTCGATATAGTTTTGTAAAAAAACTCCGCTTCACTGACATGAGGCCGGGCATAGAGGGTAACTCCTCCGTGCCAAATCTCACTTCTTTCTACATATTCCATTGTACGCAGCGGATCATCGTCAGCAGGTGCGTGCCGCAGCTTTATATGCAGCGCATTGCCCACGGCAAATTTTCTTTTAATATCCTGTATCGTTCCTTCAACCGCCATTACACCGTTCCGGAGTATGCCCACTTTGTTGGCTACACGCTCGATATCTGCCAGAATGTGCGTACATAAAATGATTGTAGCACCTGTAGCGGCAAGATTTTGGATAATGTCCATCACCTCTGCCCTACCTTCCGGATCCAGTGCCGAGGTCGGCTCATCGAGTATCAGCAGATCAGGAGATGAGTATAATGCAGCAGCGATACCGATTCTTTGGTTCATGCCGCGAGAATAGCCTTTGATGAGCCGGTCGGCACTGCCGGTCATACCGGTCATCGCCAGCACTTGTGCGGTACGGGCTTTTATATCGCCTGCATATGCGCAACATGCACCTATGTAGTCAAGATACTCGTAGCCATTCATATAACCGTAAAGTGCAGGTGATTCAGGTAAAAATCCTATTTTGACATCCGGGCATTCAAAGGCTATCGCTCCGCTGTCTTTAGGTATAATATTGCAGATGATATTCATGGTTGTGGTCTTACCGCATCCGTTCGTGCCGATAAATCCGTAGACATCACCCTTTTCGACATTCATGTTGAGGTCGCGTAAGACCGAGTACCCTTTATAGCGTTTTTGTAGTCCGGTTATTTTTAGCATTACACACTCCTACTTTTCCAATAAAAGCCCTCATATCCCCAATAACAAGCCAAGCAACCAATGCCCGGTAAGTTCGTTAAATGCAAAAACAAGCATGATTATAACAGGAACTGAGAAGAAAAACAAAGCGATTTTCTTTCCTGCACTGATTTCCGTCCATGTATTTTCGATTTTATATTTCCGTATTATGGGAATGCGCACAATAAATGCAACAAGCCCGACAACAATCAGCACCAAAACGGCCAGCACATAGATATTAGAAACCGTATTAATCAGCCTGTTTTCACCGAGCGTGATGTCCGTCAGCGCCATTAAGAATAGCAGCCCTGCTGCTACGGCATTGAATATCGCATGCAGTATCGTTACGATAAGCAATGAATTGGTCGCATAACGGATATATCCAAGCGCAAAACCTAATATAGTCGTATAAAACAACATATACAAACTGCCGTGCATGAGGCCAAATAGTATTGAGCTGATGATAATAGCGATCCCATGACCAAATGGTTTGAGGGCATCGTACATAATTCCTCTGACCCAAACCTCTTCAAAAACCGGTGCAATCACCACGAGCATAAACACCATCATGATTGCACTACCAAGACCTGTTGCGGGTTCAACCACTGCGGGTCTAAGCAAATCAGAAATAAATGTTTCTCCCCCGGTCACTCTGGATAGAAGAAATGAGGCAAGTAAGGTAAGCAGCGCAACTCCGTATCCCAGACCATACATCGCCGGGAATGTGCCCAGAGCGCTGGCAAGCCGCTTATCTCTTTTATAGAGTGTTCTAAATGTCTCGCTACCCATGTTATAATAAGAAAAGCTTCTAAAAATAAATGCCGTAAAAAGCATCGGTATAATATAGACCAAAACCACGGTCAGACTCATGATGATTATATACGCTGCGGTTTGGCTAATATTGTCTGCCATACCCCATATCACACTTGAAATTACCGCACCGATAATGCGGCATATAAAATACGCAAGCATTACAAGTCCAAGTTTTATACATACTATTTTATAGTCGTCTATGGTTGGCTTTCCATGCTCTATATTGGGCATTTGAGATTCTGTAAAGTCGTCATGACTGGTGCTGCCGGTTGGTTCTGTAGACATAATTTCTCCTAGTGTATCATATTTTGAATAATTGGACTTTAGTTACGATAGATTTTTTTGTCTCTTTTTCTGTTGTAAAATGCATTTAACGGTAGTATAATTGTTAACCAGTGCTTTAGAAAAATGGGTGTTTTATGGATTTTAGCGAGTTCGAGCAACACATTAAAAGCGGGGAAAAAATACATCTTGTAGGTATCGGCGGTGTATCCATGTCCCCTCTGGCTGAGATTTTACATGACATGGGTATACATGTGAGCGGCTCTGATGTCGCCGAGAGTCCCTCCACCAAAAAGCTTCGTGCGATGGGCATAGATGTTAAAATCGGCCACTTTGTTGAAAATATTGAAGGTGTCGGATCAATCATTCGCACAGCGGCAGCCCGGGAAGATAATGCCGAAATCAATGCCGCCAGAGCGTGTGGTATACCGGTCTTTGAACGTGCCCAAGCGTGGGGATATATCATGCGAGGCTACAAAAATGCGGTCTGTATCGCTGGTGTACATGGAAAAACCACAACCACTTCCATGATGACACATATTTTGCTCGCAGCAAAGACCGATCCGACCATCATGATTGGCGGAACATTACCGGTTCTCGGATCAGGCTATCGCGTTGGCAAGGGCGAGGTCATCGTGGCCGAATCTTGCGAGTATTATAACTCATTTCATAGCTTTAGTCCCACTGTTGCCGTAATTTTAAATGTCGATATTGATCATATTGATTTTTTCACAGATATTGATCATGTAAAAAGTTCTTTTCGCAAATTTGCATCCCTGGTTCCCGAAAACGGACATATCGTGTGTAATTTCGATGATGCACACACCATGGATACTTTGACGCCGCTTCACCGCGAGCTTCTGACTTTTGGTTTCGGCGAGGGTGCGAAAGTGCGGGGTGTGAATGCATCTATTGCCGGACACAATCCGTCTATGGACATTTTATACGATAATCAACCTTTTTGCAAAATCAAATTGAATATCCCCGGTGTTCATAACTTAAAAAATGCCTTAGCTGCCGCTGCCGCTGCGATGGCCGTTGGGATTTCGCCTGATGCGATTGAGCGCGGTTTAAATGGTTTTGAGGGCGTGGGCAGGAGGTTTGAGTATAAGGGGACTTTTAATGGTGCTGATATATATGATGATTATGCCCATCATCCCAATGAGCTTAAAGTACTCTTAGATGCTGTAGAGTCTCTGGATTATGAGCGCATCATTTTGGCTTTTCAGCCTCATACTTTCTCAAGAACTAAGGCGCTATTTGACGATTTCACCAGAGAGCTCCAGAGACCTGATGTCACTTTTCTGTCCCCGATTTATGCGGCCAGAGAGAGCGATGATATTTCTATTTCTTCTGACGATTTGGCTCAGGTGGTTTCCGGGGCGCATTCTTTTGTCGATTTTCCGGAGCTTACCGATCAGATAAGGGCTATTGCACGTGAGGGGGATATTGTGCTCACTGTGGGTGCCGGTGATATCTTCCGGGTTGGAGAGATGTTGGTAGAAGACATGTGTGACGAGTGATCACTCAATTTTCCTCTTTCCTCTCTCAACGCTTTCGTGCATCATTACCAAACAGGCAGCCAACATATTACATGGCTGCCTGTTTGAGTTTTTAAGATCGTTAATCGCTACAATTATTCTTCTACTTGTTCATCCACTTGTTCGTAAGCGCAATATCTAAGGGTATCTCGCCAAGCAAGTGAAATTTTGCTAGAGTTACTACGAACCCTCGAAAAACTAAGCATGTAAATTCGAGAGAAATCGGAGTAAGTAATGATGTATAT